>JBDHLU010000289.1:0-3411 GCA_039656555.1 Gemmatimonadota bacterium
TGCTGCCTCCGTTCCTTCTTCATTGACCTCGACGAATGCCTTGTGGAGCGCTTGTCCGATAAAGAACCATTCGGTGCCATCCATTCCCGAGAAGTCCGCTTTCCCGAACTCGAATGCGTCGGTGATGCCAAGTGCCTTCAGCGTGGTGTCGAGACGGAGGGGCGAGGTGGCAACCGACGCACTACCGGCTCTGAAGAAGGCACTCGAGCGTGTCGAGGAAGAGCTCATGGGTTTCCCCTCGGGCAGGGGGCGGCGTCAAACGGATCTGTTGGTTGCGTCCTACCGTCGTACCGCCTGCTAGCGCCCCAGCCCATCCACTCGCATCTTAGTCCCCATGCCCGAGGTCACCTCCCGGCTCTCCACGGCCCTCGCCAATCGCTACCGCATTGAACGCCACCTCGGCGCCGGTGGCATGGCGACGGTCTACCTCGCCGAGGACCTCAAGCACAAGCGTAAGGTTGCACTCAAGGTCTTAAAGCCCGATCTCGCCGCGGTGCTCGGTGCCGAGCGCTTCGTCCAGGAGATTACGACCACTGCGGGCCTGCAGCACCCGCATATCTTGCCGCTCTTTGATTCGGGCGAGGCCGACGGGTTTCTGTATTACGTGATGCCCTATATCGCCGGCGAGACGCTGCGCGACAAACTCGATCGTGAGACGCAGCTGGGCATCGATGAAGCCGTGCGGATCGCGACGGAGCTGGCGGACGCGTTGGACTACGCACACCGGCACAACGTGATCCACCGCGACATCAAGCCGGAGAACATTCTGCTGCACGACGGGCGGCCGATGGTGGCGGATTTCGGGATCGCCCTCGCGGTGAGCGCGGCGGCCGGTGGGCGTATGACGGAGACGGGGTTGTCGCTCGGCACGCCGCATTACATGTCGCCCGAACAGGCGACCGCCGAGAAGGATCTCACCAACCGCTCGGACATCTACTCGCTTGGGGTCGTCCTGTATGAGATGCTGACGGGCGACCCGCCACACACCGGTTCGTCAGCGCAGCAGATCATCATGAAGATCGTGACCGACGAGGCGCGACCGGTGACCGAGTTGCGGAAGTCGGTGCCGGCGGGCGTCGCCTTCGCGATCGCAAAGTCCGTGGCAAA
Source organism: Gemmatimonadota bacterium (assembly GCA_039656555.1). Lineage (GTDB taxonomy): Bacteria > Gemmatimonadota > Gemmatimonadetes > Gemmatimonadales > GWC2-71-9 > CAMYLY01. Next base: position 1,108 of record JBDHLU010000289.1, read on the forward strand.
ATTGCCGGCTGACCGGTTCGCGAGCGCTGCAGACTTCGCCACCGCGCTGACCGACGGCGGAACCATGGCCGCCGCGGCTCGGTCAGCGTCCGCCGTCCCCATCTCGCGTGTCGTGCCACCAACGTCTCGGTTAGTGTGGCGTGTGGTGCCATGGGCGATCGCGATCGCCGCGGTGGCCTGGGCAATGGGGAGTGCTGGGTCGAGCGACGCCGGCAGAGTGGCGAGCTTTGTTCGCCTCCCGCGGGTTCCTTTATACACGGATCCGAGCGGGATCTTGGCGGTTTCGCCCGATGGTTCGCACCTCGCGTACGTCGCCATCGGCCAGCAAGGGCAACAGCTCTTCGTCCACGCGATGGACGAGTTGGAACCGCGGGCATTGCCGGGAACAGGCGGCGCGGAAGAACCGACGTTCTCGCCGGACGGTCAGTGGATCGCATTCCTGACCAACCTGGAATTGCAGAAGGTTCCCATCACCGGGGGTGCGCCGGTGTTCATCGCCGAGGTGCTCGGGAACCAACGCGGGGCCCATTGGGGTGACGACGACTTTGTCGTCATGGCACCGAACGTGAACGGTGGTTTGCTGCGGGTGTCGGCGGACGGGGGTATGCCCGACACGTTGATCTGGCCCGATCGAGAGGCCGGCGAGACCGCGTTCCGTTGGCCTGAAGTGTTGCCTGGCGGTCGTGCCGTGCTCTACACCGATGGCGGGAGTCTGGATGAGATGCGCGTGATGGTCTACGATCTCGAGTCGGGCGACCGGCACCAGCTTGCATCGGGCATGCGGCCGCGATATGCGCGGAGCGGTCATCTCTTGTACGTGACCCCGGGTGGCGTCATCAACGCGGTGCCCTTCGACCCCGACCGACTCGAGGTCACCGGTGCGGCACGAAGTGTCGCCGAGGGCGTCCTGGTCGAGGCCGGTGGCGGTGCGGAATACGACATCTCCGACGACGGTGTGTTGGTGTATTTCCAGGGGGGCAGCGATGCCAGCGAGCTCGTGACCATCGACCAGAACGGCAGCGAGCGCATGCTGCTTGGCGAAGCACGGAACTATGTTGGCGTATCCTATTCCCCCACCGGCACCATGGTGGCAGTGGCCGTGGCGGCCGACGCGGCGACCGACATCTGGGTGTACGATCTGGCCTTGGGCACGCTCGCACGGCGCACGTTTGGTCGCGAGAACACCTATCCCAGCTGGTCGCCCGACGGGCGGGACATCGTGTTTTCGTCGGATCGCTCGGGCGTTGGCCGAGGGTTGTGGTTGGTGCCCGCCGACGGCAGCGGGCAGCCGCGACCGCTGTACGGCGTCGAAAGCCCGTCCAACGTGTACGAGGGGGAATGGAGCCCTGACGGGAGTTGGTTCGTGTTCCGCGAAACCGGAGCAGCGACGGGTCGGGACATCTTCGCCTTTCAGATTGGCGAGGACACTACGATTGTCCCGGTGGTGAGCAGCGCCGCGAACGAACGATCGCTTGCGTTGTCGCCCGACGGTGCGTGGCTTGCGTACACCTCTAACAAGACGGGGCAGGACGAGATCTACGTGCAGGAGTTCCCGGGTCCGGGCGGCATATGGTTGGTCTCTTCCGATGGCGGCGCGGAGCCGCTCTGGGCGCCGGATGGACGGGAACTCTATTACCGGACCTCGGCCGAATTCATCGTTGCCCGCGTGGAAACCACGCCGACCTTCCGCGTCCTCGGACGGGACGTGCTCTTCCCGGACAGGTACCTCAGGCAGGTGAGTTACCGGCGGTACGACGTGCATCCGAATGGAGATTCGTTCGTGATGGTGAAGGCCACGGGGCTGGCCGAGTTGATCGTGACGCTGAATTGGATGGATCGGCTGCGGGACTGATCGGCCGCGTGCCGACGCCCGTAGCGCCTAGACGATGACCTCCTTAGTAGGTCATGAAAGGCGCTCACCCATTTCTGTCTTCTTGCGATGCACGTCCGGCGGTGAGCACACGTTCCGCGAAGTCGAGACGTTCCTGCACTTCGGCCAACTGTTCTCGTGTATCGTCGAGATCGTCACGCAGTGCATCGACGACCGGTCCCAACTCCTTCTTGAGCTTGTAACGCATAACCAGAAACGTGAAGACGATGACCCCAGGGACGCCAACGATAATGCCGACAATATCTTCGGTTAACATGACAATCTCCTCCTTGCTCTCCTGCTCCGTCCCACCCGGTCACGCTGCGCCGTGCAACACGAATGAACTGGGGTGGTAACCCGTTAGAACGCGAAGTGCGTCAGCCACTCTCTCAGCAAGAGATGTCGTCCGAGGAGCACGCCGCCACGACTAATAT
>JBDHLU010000290.1:0-3152 GCA_039656555.1 Gemmatimonadota bacterium
ACAGGTACCACGTAGCTTGGTACGACGCCGTGATGTCACCGATATCACTTACGAAGGTGCTCGGGGTGCAGCCGAATTTTCCCTCATCGAGGCAAATGTAGTCTCCGTACGCCTTGTAGATGGCCGGGGAGAAGTAGTAGATGTACTGATACTGGCCCGCCGTCGGGCCGCCGAACAGTCTGAGCGTGCCGCCGAAGCGTCTCGGTCCCGGCGTGACGGTGATCGACCCACCTCGGCTCATGTCGTATCGACCGCCGAAGGTGGTGGTCGGGATGACCGGATTTCCGTCCCCTTCATTGCCGTTGATCCACTTTCGATAGGTTGAAGTGTAGGTCGGATACGGGTTCCCCATCGTGGTCGGGAAGACGATCCGGGTCGGACCCGTTGCCCCGTGGTTCGGCTCGAAGACTCCCGGGCCGTTGTAATAAACCGAGTGCGTAATCGTGGTGTAGCCCGGCAATGTGTCCTTGCACTCCGAACACGTGGCCGTTTGGCTGTAGGTGATGAACGACTGCGGGAGCGTGAACTTCCCGCCGATCGGGTTGCCGGGCTCCACGATGGCAATGCCGGGCGGGTAGATGTACTCCGTCCCCATCGAAGTCTTCGTGAGGTAGGGCTGGATGTAGCCCTGGTACATGCCGGCGCCACCAGGCGTTGTCACGGGGGGGTTGGGGAAATTGTGCCAGCGTTGCTCCACCCGGAACAGCGCCGTATCCGCCAGCGCGGACCCGGGGGCCAGGAGGCCGCCGACCGCCAGGACGGATGCGACGAATACGAGGATGACCTGACGCGATTGGAACGGTCTCATCTCTGTCGTCCCGTCGAGCTGTTGGTCCCGACGCTACCGCGCACGCAATCCCGGAAAGGGCTTCTTGTACCTCACCAGATCATGTCAGACGCCTGGCCCGCATTCCTGGAGGGGTGATTGCCCCCTCTTGCGGCTACGCCGTCGTACGTAGATTAACTCATTTCCTTCGATCCGATGTCAAGCGCAACGTTCTCCAGCGTGATCTGCTCCCGGAGGAGCGCGTAGCGCCCGCGTAGCATCGCTGCTACGCGGGCGTGCCCAATGCGGCTCCCTGCGGCGGTTTCGCGGGAAAAAGCAGCGAAATCAAGGGGCCGGAACACGTTGCCAACGTGGGGGTCGCCGGTTCGCGGCCGAGCTTCGCTCGGCTAGCGCATCGCGAGCGAAGCTCGCCTGCGAGCCCGGTCTCGTGCTCCAGAAAACGCAAGCGCCCTCGGCCGGTTAGGTCGGGGGCGTTTTCATGTTCACCTGCCCTCGATGAACTCGGAGCCGGATAGAGCCGTTCGGAGCCATCGTGCACCTCGAAATCGGCGAACGATAGGTCCATTTTCTCTTCACGGATGGCATGGGCGTAGGTCTTGACGGAATTTTAGGTCATCGGACATTGCCGAAAACGCAGCTTATATCGCCTATCCCCCGTGGAGCCCTTCACCGGCACGGTCAATGGGAACACAATTGATCTTCTCGAAGATCGAATCGTTTGGAGTGGTAGCTTTGTCGGAGCGTGTGACATCGCACCGGCACTTAGCTTCCAGGTGACGATCTACCCTTGAATACGAGCGGCAAGCGGGCGCGATTGGAATCCTGAAGCTTCGGTTCGTGCCGGAACCGAGTGGGTGGTTTCTGCTGGCCGCGGGGCTGGGCTTGCTCATGGTGCTGCAGCGGGTAAGTCGGCGGGACTGACTGGTGCGTCACCCGCTTGCCCGTTTGTGCGGCGTGGCGGTGGTTCGGTAGGAATCGCGTCCGATGAGTGCCATTAGCGGATACAAAGTGCTTGAGTGCCGCCCTTGCCTGGGCGTACAATGGGATGATTGGGTGGGTAGGTTTGGAGGAACGTGATTTTGACCCTCGGACCGAAATTCCGTCTGATCAACAGGTCTTCCAGGGTGCGTCTGCGGACGTCGAATCACGTCTGAAAGGAGGTGGCACAGTGCGCCATTCCGATCGCCAAACTACGGCGTATCCCTGGGCTCTTATTGTCTTGACCGTCGCCATGTCCGACGCGGCCATGGCACAGGAGTACACGCTGACCGACCTCGGCAGGATCGAGGGCTACGAGAACACCCTGGGTATTGCCGTCAATAACCTCGGACAGGTTGCCGGATACGCTTGGACATACGTTGAAGAGCCCCCGCATTTTCCCTACGAGATCCATGGTGCCCTCGTGTATAGCGACGGGGTCCTGACGGACCTCAGCACGCCGCCGGGTACGGAAAGCGTGGCCGCCGGCATCAACGACGCCGGGAAGGTTGCTGGTTCACAAAACGGTGACGGCGTCATCTGGGAAAAGCTCGGCGGAGTTTGGCAGATCACGACTCAGCTGGGCCCGTTGCCCGGCGGTACCGATCCCATGTCCTCCGGTGGGGGCATCAACAATCAGGGGCAGGTGGCTGGCACCGCCCAGAGTGTGACCGGCTACCTCCACGCCGGTCTGTGGGAGTCTGGAACCACGCTCGACCTCGGAACGCTAGCTACCGGGGATTGGAGCAAGGCAACGGGCATCAACGATCGAGGCGAGGTCGTGGGCTACGCGACATCCGACGGCATCTCCACGAATCACGCGTTTCTGTGGCTGCCCCAACCGGTCTACGGCATGCCAGCGGGTATGAACGATCTCGGCACGCTCGGCAACCGTGTGTACAGCCTGGCTCTTGACGTGAACGACACGGGACAAGTCGTCGGCTACTCCGCCAACCCGGATCGTGCGTTTCTTTGGGACAACGGTGTGATGACGGACCTCGGGGCCGTAGCAAATGCTGAGAGCCAAGCGAACGGGCTCAACGATCTCGGCCTGGTCGTCGGCGTTTCATGGTCCCTTGATCCGCGGATCACGGGACGCGGGGTTCTCTGGGACGGCGGCGAGTTGTACGATTTGAACGACCTGGTCGTAAACGCACCCGGCTGGTTCATTCGCGAAGCTCACGATATCAACAATGCCGGACAGATCGTAGGCGAGGGCGTGAGCCCCAGCGGAGAGCATCACGCCGTGCTCCTGAATCCCCGTCAGATCGCGGTCCCGGCGTCGTCCACGTGGGGCCTGCTCGTCTTGTCCGTATCGATACTCGCGGGTTCGATGATCGCGCTCGGCCGCTGCCGCCCGTCGACACCGGTTGCGTGACCATTTGCC
>JBDHLU010000291.1:0-3101 GCA_039656555.1 Gemmatimonadota bacterium
ATTCGCGTGCCCTTTGTATTTCCGTACGCGAACGAGTACTTCTACATGCTCATACTGGCTCGGCGGGCCGATCCGACGATTCTGGCGGGCGATTGGACCTTCGATCGCGTATTCGCTGAGCATGTCTTCTTCAATTCGGTCTTTGGTCAGATGGCCAAGTTCGTGCCGATCGAGGCGCTTGCGTGGATGGGGCGTATCGGCACGTGGATCCTGCTTGTCGTGCTCCTCATGATTCTTGCACGAGTTCTCGGCGCGAAGCCCTGGCCGACTGCCATCACTCTGGCGACGTTCTTCTTGATCGGTCAGAGCGTCATCGGGGGCGAGTGGATGGTCGGATCGTTCGAAGCCAAGACGCTTGCCTATCCGGCTCTGGTAGGGGCACTTGTTGCAGCGCTCACAACACGAGTGAGGTGGGCTGTCGCTCTGATCGGCCTGTGTTTCACACTCCACCCAGCCGTGGGCCTCTGGGGTGGTGGAGCGCTCGCCGCTGCCCTGGTGCTCGATCCGGCATCTCGCGCCACCGCAATTCGGTGGAGTTGGCTTGGTCTGCTCCTGGCGATGCCGGGCGTCGTCGCGGTGAGTTCGACCGCATTTTCGAGTGCGCCGCAGGACTACGCCTTCGTCGCCGTCGAACGACTTCCTCACCACACCGATCCAACCGCGTGGCCCAAGCGGGGATGGGTGTTCACTCTCATTGCTTTGTCGTTCAATCTGACATACGGCATCCGACTCTGGCGCGACGGCGCGATACGGTTGATGACCTTGTTCCAGATTGGTCTTGTTGCTGGTCTCGTGATTCAACTGGTCGCGTGGGCGGCGGGGGCGCATCGGATCACGCTGCTCCTGCCAGCGAGAGCGTTCTCGGTGCTCGTTCCTCTGGTGTTCTTTCTATATGGGGCGAGGATCCTGTCGGAGGGAAGATGGCGACGCCTGTTCGCAGGAGCTCGCACGGGACGTGCAGCCCGGGTCGTCGTCCTCCTGGGTGTTGCCGCCGTTGTCTGGATCGTTGTCTTCCTGAATCCTGTGACTCGAACTGTCGATGATATCGCCGCGCGCGTTGACCTGGAGCCAGCACGGAACGATGACACGGCGCAGGCCATGGAGTGGATCGCAGGGAACACACCTGAGAATGTGGTGGTGATCTTGCCCCCGTCGCGCGAGGACGCGTCGTGGCTCACGAGGCGAGCACAAGTAGTCTCATGGAAGGTGCTTGTCTACGACGAAACGGGCGAATGGGCGGAACGATTGGACGCCGTTACCGGCGGCTCCTCTTCCCGTGGGAAGATGACACAGTCTTTGCTCGAGGAGGGCTACGAAGGACTCACGATTGCGCAGGTGCTGGTCCTCGCCGACGAATACGGGGCGTCGATTATCGTGACGCCTGCCGACTATCCTTTCGACGAGTTCTATCGCGCCGGAGAGATTCACGTCTACCGGATCGGATCCCCCGACTGAGGGCGCCTCCTGTCCCGCCCGGGATCGTCTCCGTGCATTCGAACTCCGCCCTGATCCCGTGGTCTGCGCGACATGCCCTTCGCCGGGAAGCTCATCGGAGGTATCGGCAAGCACTACCGGATTCCGAGCCATGCGGGGGCGCTCGGTGGTTCCGCGGAAGCGTATTGTGGGGAACGAGAGTTGGGACCTCGGATGTGGTGCATGGCGTTGGGGTACTCATGCGCATGTGGACTCTTCGCACCAAGTGGATACTGAACAGGCCAGAAACCGCGTTCCTCGAATCGCAACACCTCAGATACGTGAAGAATCGCTCCGCAGGCGCCCGCTCGCGAATGTCGAGGTTGTCGTTGCAGTCTGAAATCGCAACGCCATCGGCATCAATCAGCGTGACTTTGGGCCAGCAGATGATCATCATCGGCTATGACGGATGCCACGACGAATCCCTGACCGTCACAGCGTCGAGTCAAATGAATTGACTCTGTAGAACCAGGGGAACACCACGACGTGGGACAAGACCCTGACGCTCTCGAATTCACATCACCTGAGGGTGGACCGCTTCGTCTGTCGAACTTCAGACGCCGTGTTTGGTACCCCGCAATCAAGGGGACGGAGCTAGAGGGCGTGCGAATCCACGACTTGCGTCGCACAGGAGCGTCGATACTCATCGACCAAGAACTGCAACCGAAGATTGTGCAACAGCACCTCGGCCACTCCAGCATCGTGGTAACGATGGACAGATATGGTCATCTGTATCCGTCAGACGATGAACGTGTTCAGGACGCCCTTGACGCGGCATTCGAGACAGGACTTGTGGCGTCGAATATCCCGAGAATCGAAGCGGATGCGGACCACGGCCTGACCTGTAGCGCAACGTCGAAACACAGGAACGCCGAACCCATGCGGTAGCAAGGGTTTCACATAGTCGGGACGGCCGGATTTGAACCGGCGACCCCCAGTCCCCCAGACTGGTGCGCTGCCAAGCTGCGCCACGTTCCGTTCGCGGCAGGTTATAGGCGATTCCTCCCATAGCCCCGCCCGATGCAACACTCCCGCAAGAATCGGTTTCGAGTGCTCACCGCTCTGGGTTGCGCTATCAAAATCGAGGCTACGGAGCCTGTGTCCGGGCCACAACAACCGTCTCGTTGTAGCGGAACACTCGCCCCACCGCCTTGATGAATGGGAACGAGTAGCTCCGAATGACCCGGAGATCGCACGATACGAGGAGGTCTGTCACGTCCTCGGAGCTGAGGAAATTCATGTGTGTTTCGTCTGAGGCGTACCCGGCGCGCTGGGGAACTATCACGATGACGTTGCCGCCGGGCTTCACATACGGCAGGTACTTCTGAACGAGTTCGATGGCGGTATCGAGTGGCATGTGCTCGAGTATGTGAGCAAGGAGCAGGGAGTCGTATCGGCCGATCGTTGCATCCGAAGAGGATGTGAAGCGCTCGACCGTGTATGCGGTGCAACCGCGCTCTCTGGCTACATCGACCGATGCTTGGCTCGTGTCAATCCCAACCCCCTGACCGCCCAGGTGCAGCAAGTTCCTTCCGATGCCACAACCCACATCGAGAACGAATCCGGGCTTCAGACTGCGGATATTCCACCGATACGCTGCCTGGACATTCAGGAGACGTTTCCACCGT
>JBDHLU010000292.1:0-3088 GCA_039656555.1 Gemmatimonadota bacterium
CGTCCGCCAAGGCGCGATTGCACGTATATGTCCATCGTCCCGTGTTCGGTGTGGCCGTAGGCGAGGAATTCCGAGTTGGGTGAAAGACTCCCCGAGAATTCAGGGCCTCCGGAAAAGGTGATGCGCTCAGTTCCGGCAGGGGAAAGCTTCCAGCTCGATTCCCAGGGGCGTATGGCCCAGAGCGAAAGGGCGGCGGCGATTACCACCACAACGGCCACCAGCCACGGCGTGCGAAACGAAGCCCGTTTCTGGACGGGTTGTTTCTGTTGGGCGGGGGCGGCGAACCCCGAATCGCGTTTGAGCATCTTGAGATCGGCCCGAATTCCGGCGGCGCTCTGATAGCGCAGTTCGGGATCCTTCTCGAGTGCCTTGTTGACGATACGTTCCAACTCGGGCGGGACCTTCCGATTGAGTTCCACCGGTGCCGTCGGCGCCCGATTCAGAATCGCATCGAACATGGCCGCGGACGTGTTCCCTCCGAAGGCGCGTCGCGCCGTGATCATCTCGTACAGAACCACTCCCAAAGAGAAAATGTCGGTCCGATGGTCGAGGTCCTTCCCCAGAGCCTGCTCCGGCGACATGTATGACACGGTCCCCATCACCGCCCCCGGATTGGTCATGTCCAGGGCGGTCATGGTGGCGTCGTCGAGTCCCGGTTCCTGCTCCGCGCCGGGCGCGAGCTTGGCCAAACCGAAATCCAGCACCTTGGCCTGCCCACGTTCCGTGATGAAGATATTGGCCGTTTTTATGTCCCGATGAATGATGCCCTTGTCATGAGCGGCGTCCAGCGCATCGGCAATCTGGAGGGTGAGATCAACCGCCGCCTCGATCGCCAGGGGTTTGCCGCCGATGTGTTCCTGCAGGGACTGCCCCTCCAGCAGTTCCATGACGATGAATCGTCTGCCTTCCCACTCGCCGATGTCGAAAATGGAGCAGATGTGGGGGTGATTCATCGCCGAAGCGGCGCGGGCCTCACGGATGTGGCGGTCGACATTCTGTGGTTTTGGGGCCGCCTCGTCCGGGACAAACTTCAATGCGACGTGACGATGGAGCCGTGTGTCCTGGGCCTTCCACACCACACCCATCCCGCCCTCACCGATCTTCTCGATCAGGCGGTAGTGCTGTATGGTTTGACCTGACTGGATTTTCACTTTCTCGTCTCCCTTGTGCTCCGACCAGGGTTTGGCCCCCTGTTCCCGAATCGTCCCAATGGGTAAATTCCAGGCAAAGGTCTCAGGTCGTCAATCGGCCACGGTATTCTCAGGCGCAGTCGTCTCCGCTACACCCTCCAATCCCGCCTTCGTCAGCCCCTCCATCAGGTGGTCGGCCAGCGCGACCGACATGGAGTGACGTTCAATCAATTCCCCGCGAATTTCACCGACAGGCCGCGACCACAGCGCAAGCATCTCGTCCAGCGCTGGTCCCGCGTCCCCGGAACGGCCGAGTTGCCCGTAGGTTGCGGCCACCAAGGCCGGGCCGAGAAAGTCCTCACCCATGTCGACTCCTCTCAATTCGGACAGCGCTTGCTCGTATCGATCGTGTTGATAGTGATCGAAGAAGAAGACCACCGGGACCCAGCCCGGCGGATGAGGATCGAGCGCGATCGCCTTGCGAACCATCGGTAAGCTGTGTTCGAAGTCCTCTTGAAGGGCGAGGTAGTATCCCAACAGGGTCAACCACAAGGTGTCGTTCGGGTTGAGATCGATCGTTCGGTATGCTTCGACCTTGGCGCGTTCGTAATCCCCGCTGGCGAAATGTGTAAGAGCCAGTACGCCGTGGGCCACATTGTTCGCCGTGTCGAGTCTTACGGCCTCTGCGGCAAGCTCCATCGCCCGTTCAAGGGCATCGTACTCGTCCGTACGCTCGTTCCAGCGATGGTGGTTCTCCTCGGCATACAGGTAGGCCAGCCAGGCCTTTCCGTCGGCGTAGTCGGGATCGGCCTCGGCCACACGCTCAAGACAATCGCGTGCCGCCAGATGTTTGGCCGACGTGTGCACGTGCAGATATTCGTACGCTCGCAGGACGCAATCGTAGCTATCCAGGCTCCCAGGGGGCTTGCGCCTGGCGCTGGGCAACTCGGCCCGGGTCAGGGCCCCGTACGATCCGGCGATCGCGTTGACCACCTGTTGCGTCAACTCGTCCTGCAGTTCGAAAAGATTGCCTACCGTCAGATCGCGCTCGTAATTCGTTCCCCATACCAACCGCCCGTCGCCGGAATTGGAGAGCTGGACGCTGACCCGGATCTGTTGTCCGGCCTTGCGGACGCTTCCCTTCAACAAGTAGCGCGTTACAGGAGAGGCGCCGGTCTTTCCGATGTCGACATCACGATCCTCGTAGGTCTCCGCCGAGCTGTGGGCGATCACGGTCAGCTCGTGGTAGCGAGAGAGTTCCGTGACGACATCAACGGTCAGCCCTTCGCTGAAGTACTTTTGATCCGCATCATCGCTGGCATTGGTGAATGGCAGGACGTCGATCGTCGGCCCCCTCGACGAGGCCTGTGTGGCGCGTGCGTCAATCCCGCTGTCTGGAGTAGTGTCTACGGACGTTGCATCTCGCCCGGACAGCCCCTTCAGCAGAATCACCGCCACCACCATGACCAGCAACGCGCCTGCCACTCCCAACAGGCGCACCCGGCGACCGCCCGGACCGTCGGCAACCGGGGGCGGCGTCACGGTGGCCCGGTCCGCGGACGAATCCCTCCGAAGACGCTTCAGATCGCTACGCAATTCTGATGTGCTCTGGTAGCGCAAATCGACGTCCTTTTCGAGGGCCTTGTTGACGATGCGCTCCAACTCGGCCGGAACTTTCCGGTTGAGCTCCACCGGTGCCGTCGGCGCCCGGTTCAGAATCTCGTCGAAAATGGCCGCGGACGTGTTCCCTCCGAAGGCGCGCCGCGCCGTGATCATTTCGTAAAGAACCACTCCCAAAGAGTAAATGTCGGTCCGATGGTCGAGGTCCTTTCCCAGAGCCTGTTCCGGTGACATGTACGACACCGTACCTATCACCGCCCCCGGATTGGTCATGTCCAGGGCGGTCATCGTGGCGTCGTCGAGTCCCGGCTCCTGCTCCGCGCCGGGAGCGAGCTTGG
>JBDHLU010000293.1:0-3440 GCA_039656555.1 Gemmatimonadota bacterium
GTTTCGTCCCTATCCGCGCCGGAGAACTCGACGAGCAATAGCGCCGCCGGCTCACCCCGCACGAAGCGTTGGAGCGCTGTAGCGAACGTGGGATTCTGCCCTGCCAGCCTCAGCAACGCGCTGTCGACCAACTCGACAGCAGTCGGCCCAAGCTCAACGATGTGCCGCGTCGCATCCATGGCTGCGTGCAACGTCGGGAAGTGACACACTCCGAGCACACGAGAGGTGGGAAGCCGTGCCAACTGCAATTCCAGTTCGGTGAAAAAGCCGAGCGTACCTTCAGACCCGATGACAAACTCTGCCATGTTGTGCCCATCGATGCCCACGCGGTGGAGATTGTACCCGGCGACATGTCGCAGCACCCGAGGAATACGGCGTTCGAGTTCGTCCCGCTCGCGGACATACAACGCGCGCACCTGCCGCACGAGTTCACGGTACGCTGGGGAGACCGACTCGAAATACGGATCATGCAGATCCCCGGGAACCGCACTGAACCGTACCTCCTCACCGCCTGCCAGGATCACGTCGATGCGGCGCACATTGTCGGCCATGATCCCGTACCGCAGCGACCGCGCCCCTGCGCTATTATTGCCCGCCATGCCTCCGATGGTTGCGCGGTTCGATGTGGCAACGTCCACTGGGAAGAACAACCCTTCCCCGGCAAGCTTGGCATTCAGATCATCGAGCACGACTCCAGGATCGACGACTACCGTGCCCGCTTCGCGGTCCACCGCATGAATGCGATTCAGGTATTTGCTCGTATCGATCACCACGGCCCGACCCACTGTCTGGCCCGCCTGAGACGTACCGGCACCTCGGGGAAGCACGGGCACCCCCTCTTCGGCCGCAATCTGGATCGTATTAAGCACATCGGCCGTGGTGCGAGGGATGACCACACCGATGGGCTCGACCTGATAGATCGACGCATCGGTACTGTAAAGACCGCGCGAGAGCCGGTCGAAACGCACTTCGCCTTCGATGGCGCGCTCGAGGCGACTGGCCAACCGGGGGTCACCTAGGCTGGCATGGCGAGTCATGGGCTTCCAGTTGGGCGGATCATGATCAAATTGACATGCACCCGGTTGCGGTTCCTATTGGGCGTCGACGCCACCTGCAGGTTCGAGTTGAAGGTAACGGCGACATCATCGGAGGAAAGGATCTCAGTGTGACTCTGCGCGGACGCCACTTTCTTCAGCTTCCCGGGCCAAGCAATGTCCCCGACCGCATTCTTCGCGCGATCGACCGGCCGACCATCGATCACCGGGGCCCCGAATTCGCCGAACTGGGCACGTGGCTCCTCGAGGGGCTGGCGCGCGTATTCAAGACGGAGCACGATGTCATCATGTATCCCGGATCCGGGACCGGTGGCTGGGAATCCGCGATGGTGAACACGCTCTCCGCCGGCGACCACATGCTCATGTTCGACCAAGGGTTCTTTACCACGATGTGGCGGGAAGTGGCCGAGCGTTTCGGGCTCGTCGTTGAAATGCTCGATTCTGATTGGCATCGACCCGTCGATGTCGGTGTGCTGCAAGACACGTTGGCCGGCGATACGGGTCACCGCATCAAGGCAGTCGCCATCGTCCACAATGAGACCTCTACGAGCGTCACGAATCCAATCCCGCCCATCCGCGCGGCGTTGGATGACACCGGGCATCCGGCACTGCTCTTCGTGGATGCCGTATCGTCACTGCCCTCGATGCAGTACGAACACGATGCGTGGGGGGTGGATGTCACCGTCGTCGGGTCGCAGAAAGGTCTCATGCTCCCGCCGGGGCTCAGCTTCACGGCAGTGAGCCCGAAGGCGATGGCGGCGATGAGTGACGCTGACCTGCCGCGGTCGTATTGGCGTTGGGACGAGATGCTCGGGTTCAACGACAAGGGATTCTTTCCCTATACGCCGGCAACCAATCTCCTCTACGGGCTCAAAGAGGCGATCGTGATGTTGGAAGAAGAAGGGCTCGATGCCGTGTGGGCTCGGCATCACCGGTTGGCGGAAGCCACGCGCCGTGCGGTCGCGGCGTGGGAGCTGGAGTTCTTCTGCACCGACGATGCGGCGCGGAGTGACACGGTGACCGCGGTCTCCTTTCCTGATTCACATGACGCCAACCAATTCCGGGGCCTAGTCCGAGAGCAGCTCAACATGTCGTTGGGCGGCGGCCTAGGACCGCTCAAGGGCAAGGTCGTACGCATCGGTCACCTAGGTGACTTCAACGAGTTGATGTTGTTGGGAACGCTGGGCGGGTTTGAACTGGGACTCAAGACGGCTGGGGTGCCGCATGCGCCAGGTGGGGTTCAGGCGGCAATCGAGTATCTGGGAGCAGACGGGAAGGCGGGATGACGGGAAATAGCAGGCGGGAAGGGAGACGCCCGAACCGTAGATCCTCTCTTATCGCCCTCGTTGCCCTCGCCGTAGCGGCATGTAGCCCAGGTGAGCGCGGCGCAGACGGCGAGCTTATCCAGCTCAAGTTCGGCCATGTGGGCGCGCCGGGATCGCTCTTCGCGGAATCGGCGGAGGAGTTTGCGCGACGGGTCAACGACCAGATGGCCGGCCGCGTCGAGGTCACGGTCTTTGGATCGAGCCAGCTCGGTGGCGACGAGGCCATGCTCCAGAAGCTGAAGCTCGGAACACTCGACTTCTCGCTACCCTCGACGATCATGTCGTCGACCGTGGACGAGTTCGGACTGTTCGAAATGCCCTACCTCATCGACGATCGTGCGCACATGGCACGGGTGGCCGATTCCCTCATCTGGCCAACTCTCGCGCCGCTGGCCGAAGAAAAGGGTTACCGGATCATTGCCGTATGGGAGAACGGATTTCGGCACGTGACGAACAACCTGCGGCCCATCGTTACCCCGAATGATCTTCGGGGAATCAAGCTGCGGACACCACGTGGGCGGTGGCGCATTCGCATGTTCCAAGCGTACGGTGCGAATCCGACTCCGATGTCACTCTCGGAGGTGTTCATCGCGCTACAGACCGGCGTGATGGACGGACAGGAAAACCCAATTGCCCAGATCTACAGTTCCAACTTTCAGGAAGTGCAGACCTATCTTTCACTCACGGGTACGTGGCCGTCGGATTGAATGCGTGGAATCGTCTTCCGGAAGACGTTCGCGCCCAACTCGAGGCAATTGCCCGCGGCGTGCAAGCGTACGTGTACGACACCGCTGAGCGCATGGACGTAGAGTTGCTCGAACGCATCCGGTCGGCCGGCGCCGCGATCAACGAAACCGACCGTGACGGCTTCATCCGGGCGAGCCAAGCGATATACGACGAATTCGCCGCGGCGGTTCCCGGTGGACGGGCGTTGATCGACCGGGCTATCGCCCTGCGCACTCGCTAAGCACCACGTGGAGAAGTTCCGGACCACCTTCGAACGCTTCCTCGAGGGCGTCGTCATCATGCTGATGGCGGCGCTCACGATACTCGTGGTCGT
>JBDHLU010000294.1:0-3199 GCA_039656555.1 Gemmatimonadota bacterium
CCACGACGAGTCAGATTACGCTCGACCCCGGGAGCGACTGGGAAGAGACGTACGCCTACACGATCTCGAGCGGCTCGATGACGATGACGATCATGTGGGGAGGAACGACGTTCAACTTCACGTTTCAGCGGCAATAGCCACCAAGGAGGGTGAAGCTTCGCCCGCCCGGCGGTGAGCGAGCACAGTCCCTCACACCGCTAGTTAGTCCACTGGCACGCTAGCCTGGCGTGTCAGTAGCGGACACGAGTCGGTCGTTAAGTGTCCACCCTGAGGATTAGTTCCCCACCTTCGCCTTCAACTCCTCGAAGAAGTTCTCGACCACGATGACCTGTCCCGTGCGACCCGGATCTCGGTTGCGGATCATGACGAACGTCGAGTCGTCGGCGGTAAGGTGGAGGGCGGTGGCAGTTTGTGTGACGTATCGAATCATTGGTCACGGGAGCGGTCACAAATGCGTCGCCCTACGGACGCGCTTACTCAGCGTGCCAGGTGGTCAACCCGAGTTCTCAGTCGTCGGCACCCTGAATTCAGTAAGGAGTCCGTAGCAGTCCCCACAATGATCGCAGCACATTCGTCGGCTCCGAGTTGAGTGCGGCGACCACGATAGGCGGGGAACCCCACCGCTGGTTCAACACGGTGGTGGGAACGACGTTACTAACATCGCCGCGTACAAAACACGACGCAAGTAGTCGCAGTGTGCCCCATCGTTCATGAGTGTCTCACGCTTGTCTCATGTACGCGGGCATGTATTGCACGATCGCATATTCGATATTTCTGGCATAGTGGCCCGCCGTGCCGCGCCGTCGTCCGGTTTCTTCTTGGACACCCTCTTGGACGACGAGACCTCCGAGCCCGCAAGCCCCGGAGGATTACCATGAAACGGTCAGCCGTTACCCTTGCCATCACATGCTGCGTCGTCCTCACGGCGTGTCAGGACGAGAACGAGTGGCCGACAGCCAGGATCGATAGCCCGGGGCAGGATACGACGATTGCGTGGCCCTACGGCACTGTGGATTTCCGGGGGACAGCGAGCGATGTGGATGGTGTGGTCGTCACCCACGACTGGGGCTTCGATTTCGGTCGCGGGGCAAACGTCGAGGATCCTGGCGAGTACACGTACGGAAACTGGGGTGTGGACACTGTGATCTACCAAGTGTTTGACGACGACGGGGCCTTGTCCAACACGGCAAAGGTCGTGGTGACTGTGTTGGGTCTCCCCGCCGATCCTGCACCAGGCGATTGGTCGGGAGTCGCAGAGTTCGGCGAACTCGTGTTCACCCTAGACGACCCGGCCGACGCCGTTACGAGCGTCGGATTTGGCTTCGACGGGTGGCAGTGCGGGACAGTGACCCGCAATGCGACGGTCACCGCGGAGAATCCTATTGGGTGGCCGATTACCGGGTCGGGGTTCTCGCTCGATACCACCTTCGGCGCCATCGGTCTTACCATGGCGGTTGAGGGGTCCTTCGGCGCCGACCATGTTGCCTCCGGTTCGTGGACCGGAGTCTCGGGCGGAGCAACGTGCTCAGGAACGTGGAGGGCCAGGAGTGACAGTGTATCCCCGGCTCTGTCTGTACGCGTGCATCCCGACTTTAGCACAAAGGCGGTATTAGGGTACGATTGGCTACCGGGCGGTCACGTGACGCTCGAGATCGACAATGGCGCGGATGGGACCGTCGATTACCAGCAGACGACCACGGTTGGCGACAACGGGGACGCGAGGTTCCAAGAAGGCCATCTACCTCCACCGTTCACCGTGGCAGAAGGTGACAGCGTCAAGCTGACCGGTGATAAGTTACAGGTACGATACAAGGTGTTGTATCTCACCCTGACATCGGTGGACGCAGCTATGGACCTCGTGAGCGGGCGGGCTCGCGCAGGGACGGGTGTGGAGGTCAACGTGTTCGATCCCGCCCTCCCGTTCCCCGGTGCGCACGCCGTAAGACTCGTGGTGGATGCCACAGGTATGTGGACTGCAGACTTCTCGCAGGTGTTCGACATCGTAGCCGACAGTCGAGGAGTGGTGTCCGCTTATTGCATTCCGGGAATCTGCACGAATGCTGGAACTGGCATAGACTGGAACTGGCCGTAGCGTATCTTTGGATTAGCCAGGGCAGGGAGTTCTCATCAAGAGCCGTCTCCTTTTGTATGTGCCAGTGGAGCGTTCTCCATCAGTTCGCCATCATCAAACACCCCAGCGCGATCAAGCACCTCTTTCATCGCTTGCTCAACCCCGCGTTCCACAGCGATTCCATGCGCGTGGCACAGGTCTTTGAACCTGAAGTAGATCTTTCTGTCGACTTTGGGACTGATGGTGATTCGTCCCTCGCTCATGAAGCCTCCTGATGCGAAGGCTATGCGTAAATCCACTCCCTGGTTGAGGGCAACGTGACGAACAAGTGACTGGCAATGTTCTGCCGAGTACGCCCATGCTGTGATGCGTTTGCGATGTTGCGGACGGGGTGTAGCGTAGGGAGATATGCTGGTCAGTCCATTCATGAGTTAGCACGCGACCAAGATCAACTGGGGGTACTGTTTTGATGAGCGCGGGGTCGCTGGCCTTTGCCAGAGTTCTTCACGTTGTGGGTGTCGTCCTTTGGATTGGCGGGGTTGCCTTCGTCACCACAGTTGTTATTCCGACGCTCCGCCGGCTGCCGAGCGGTGAGGAGCGTCTAAGGCTCTTCGAAGCGATTGAGGGCCGATTCTCGGTTCAGGCTCGCGTGGTCACGCTTGTGACCGGAATCTCGGGGGTCTACATGCTCCAGGGATTTGATGCCTGGGGTCGGTACCAAGATCTGTCGTTCTGGTGGGTCCATCTCATGACCTTCGTCTGGCTGGTCTTTACCGTGGTGCTCTTCATTCTTGAGCCGCTGTACCTTCATCGCTGGTTCAAGGAATTTGCCGAGCGTGACTCGGATAGAGCCTTCCGCCTCCTGCATCGTTTTCATGTCTTGCTGCTTACTGTGAGCCTGATCGCGATTGCGGGGGCCGTGGCTGGGGTTCGTGGATTCCTGAGGTTCGGATAAGGGGCGGTCGCGTTCTAACCAGCGATTCTCGGTCTTTCGACCAAGCTTCTCCGCGAGCCGGAGCAACTCCCGCACCGTGGCATCCTCTTCCCTCACGTCCACCGTCACCATGGGCGCTGCCAACGGGTCGTCAGGAGGCTGCGCAAGCATCGCCGAAAGCGCCACAGCATACC
>JBDHLU010000295.1:0-3429 GCA_039656555.1 Gemmatimonadota bacterium
GAACACGCACCGCAGGTTGCAGTGTCCGAAGAAGATCGTCCCTGAGCCCTTCCAACCGCGCAGGCAGTCCTCTTCCCCAAAATGTGGGAAGTGACTGCTGACCACTGCGTACCGGCCGGTCTTACATGCCGACCACTTGTCCTCGAGCCGGTTGACCTCGCAATCGCGCGGACACGCTCGGCACACCTCGAGCGAAGCCAGGGCTCGCTCGACGCGTTCGGCTAATTGCGCTTCGGAGAGATTCAGGTAAGCGGGGTACGCATTGTTGACCATTGAACGGTTCGCCGACGTTTACCTCGAGAACATAGCACTCCCGCGGCTTTAGCCGCGTTCACCCCTTCGGTGCCCCCGGCCCCCAATCCGGAAGATCATCCTTTGTCTCTTCCGGGGTGGTGAAAGCGTCCAAGTCCCGGACTTCGGCTTCGGCTTCGGCGAGTTCGTCCGGATCCTCGATGGGATTCTCGGATTGCCGATGGGTTGGGGGGCGGAGCAACCAAGCGCCGATCCAGGAGCAGCAGGAAAAAAACCGTCATTGGGCCGCGACCTGAGTCCAAAAGCGATCGATGCGTTCCTTGATTTGATCGCGTATTTCCCGAAATCGAGCTTCGGCCTCGTCCGGCGCTGCTGCGGCAGGGTCAGGTAGCGGCCAATGGAGTTGCTTACCCCTGGTGAAGGCCACCGGGCACTCTTCCTCGGCGCACAGCGTGATCACCCAATCGGCGTCGGCGAGCGGTATGTCATCCATCCCCTTGGAATGTTGGGCGGATGCGTCGATGGTGACGTCGGCCAGCACGGTGGCGGCGAGTGGGTTGAGTCGAGTCGGACGCGACCCGGCGCTGTAGACCTGCCACCCCTCGGGCGCTGATGCCCGCGCAAGACCCTCTGCCATTTGACTGCGGGCCGAATTGGCAACGCAGAGGAAAACCACGCTGGGCATGGGGCGCGTATGACTTAAGGGGCGGTGAGGTCGTCGATGACGTCGCCCGATCGCACTAGGACCAGGATAGCGGCGTGTGGGATAACGAGGTAACTCTTCTTCTCGAACGTGATTTCGACCGCGGCCTTCCGAAAGAACAACGCAAAATCCCCCACTTCAGCTTGAATCGGCAGGTACCGTGGTTCACCCGATGCGGTGCGCTTCCAGGGTTCTTCATCCAACTCGGTCGGCGCCGAGAGCGGTTGCCCGGGTCCAGTTGCCACAATACGACCGCTTTGCACGGCCTGATGGTCCACCGCGGTTGAGGGCAGGTACAAACCGACGCTGGTGCGCTCTTCTCCCTCTTCAGGGGTGACGAGAACGCGGTCGCCGACGACGATCAAGCGTTTGTGGGGTTCCGTCATATAGTGCTAATCAATCTATGGGGGTGTCGGGGCGCTACCCGTTACTCAATTCGGGAGTTCGCGCAGAACGGCAAGAGGAGGTCGCGTCAGCGCGCTGCGACTTCCCAAGACGCCCACCAGCACGGTGATTGCAGTGGCACCCAATGCCAGCGCTGAGAGCGGCCCAGCCGCCAGCTGGAAGGGTACGTCGAAGAAGAACCGGCTGAGGCTCCACGACGCTCCGACCGCGAGCCCCCCTCCCGTCAGCGACGCGAGCGCGCCGAGCGCGATGTACTCCACGATGATGATGCGGTGGATTTGCGAGCGCCGGGCTCCCAACGTCCGCAGCAACACGCTCTCGCGCAGGCGCTGGTGCCTCGAGGCGGCGACGGCTCCAAGGAGGACGATGATGCCGCAAGCGAGACTGAACATCGCGACAAACCTGACAGCGGCAGTGGCGCTTCCCAGAATGGCATCGAGCGCCTGCATGATGACCGAGATGTCGAGCATCGACACGTTGGGGAACGCCCGTACCACATCGCGCTGGACTATGCCCCGGAGCGTGTCGTTCTCCACTCGAGCCAGCACGACCACCGACTGAGGGGCTTCGTCTAAGGCACCGGGTTCGAACACGAGGAAGAAATTCATCGAGAACCGGGCCCAATCCACCACGCGGACGCTGGCGATCTCGGATTCGATTTCGATGCCTTGGATATTCCACGTGATGTGGTCTCCGATCGAGACCTGGAGTTCCTCCGCGATATCCTCCTCGATCGACACGCGGGCCACGGCGTCGGACGATGGGGCGGCTTCGTCCCACCATGACCCGGCGACCAGCGTTTCGGTCTCGACCATCGTGTCCCGATACGTGTGGCGATACTCGCGGGTGAGCGGCCACCGATTGCGGACGACGGTGCTGTCTTCCAGGAGCGCGTCCACGGTCACGCCGTTGATGCTGGAAATCCGAGCCGAGATGAGCGGCGTGACTGCTCTGGGCTGGACGCCTAGGCCATCGAAGATGTCGACGACGCCCTGGAGCTGGTCACGCTGGACGTCGAAGGCCACGAGGTTCGGTGTGTTGCCTCCCCCCTCGATTTCGAATTGGGCAACGAGATTGCGTCGCACCAAATCGATGGTGGCGATGAGGAACAGGCCGAACCCGATGGCGACCGTGACCGCCACGGTCTGGTTGTGCGGTCGGAACAGGTTGGCCACGCCTTGGCGAACGACGTAGGCCGCGGAACTGGGGAAGAATCGCCGGGTGGCCCACGTCATGAGCTTGGCTACGGTCCAGAGTGCCGTGCCGGTCACCGCAACGCCGGCGGCGAACAACATTCCCTCGAGCCGGGTGGGGGCCTGCCAGATACCGAGCCACACCACCGTCACCAACAGCGCGCCGATCACGAGCCACCGGGCGGGGTCCCGCCCGGCGGGTTCGTGATCGGCGCGCAACGCGCGGAGCGGCGATATGCGACGGATGGTGAGGAGGGGCAGGGCGGCGAACACCAGTGCCGTCCAGAGCCCGATGCCGATACCGGTTGCCAGGAATTCGGCGTGGAAGTGCGCGCTGACCGATACCGGGAGGAAATTTGCCAACACGTTGGGCAACCAACGCTGCACGGCAAGCCCAAGGAACGCCCCCACCACCGAACCACCCAATCCCATCAGCGTGGCCTGGATGAGATAGATGGCGCTCGCTTCTTTGGTGGTGGCGCCTAGGCAGCGGAGAGTCGCGACGGTGGGAATCTTCTCGCGAACGTACACGTGCACGGCGCTCGCGATTCCGGTGCCCCCGAGGAGCAGTGCCATGAGTCCTACGAGCCCGAGGAATCGCGAGAGACGGTCCAAAACCGTAGTGAAGTCTTCTTCCCGCTCAGCGACCGTGTCATAGCGCACGTTCCATTCCTCGAACCGCGCGTTGTACGCGTTCAAGAATGGCTGCAGAGCATCGGGGTCTTGCAGGGCGATGTAGGCGGCATGCCGGGCGCGGCTACCCTGACCGAGCAGGCTAGTGCCTTCGATGACCTCTGCCGGCACGTACACGCGCGGCCCGATCGCCGCCTCCAGGGCGATGTCGCCCGGGACGCGCGTGAGCGTGCCGATAATCTC
>JBDHLU010000296.1:0-3041 GCA_039656555.1 Gemmatimonadota bacterium
ATCCTCCTCAGGTGAAAACGTCCGACCGCGATGCGCCGCCCGCCCCAGCGTAGAGAACAGGTTCGCGTTGACGAACGCAGCGGGTACGAGATCCGCATCGCCCTGTCCGGTGATGGTCATGGCACCGGTGGTGTACGCTGCGACGGAAGCGAACACGTCGGTCTCGTCGATGTAGCGCAGCCGCTCCATTTCCGACACACCGAACCGATCTTCCATGTCCGCCCCGTAGACGGCGACGACCTCGTCCGGATTGTCGTAGGGGAGTCCGTTGAACATCACGGCATCGACCACACTGAAGATGGCCGAATTGGCACCAATGCCGAGGCCAAGTGTCAGGACTGCGGCGACGCTGAAGGCCGGATACTTCACCAACATCCGGAGAGCGAAGCGCAAGTCTCGAATCACGGTGCTTACGCTTGCGCGGCTGTCGTCGGTGCTTCGTCCTTCTGCACCCACCCATCGAACAGTTCGATGATCCGGTCGCTGTACCCCGCCCACTTCTCGTTGTGGGTAACCTGAATGATGGTGGTGCCCCGGTCGTTCAGTTCCTTCAGGGTGTCCATGATCATCTGGCCGTGGCTCGAATGCAATGACCCGGTCGGTTCGTCAGCCAGGATTACCTTGGGTTTGCCGATGATGGCGCGGGCGACTGCCACGAGCTGTTGCTGACCGCCTGAAAGTTGGCTCGGGTAGAGGTCTTTCTTGGCGACGATCTGAAACTCGTCGAGCGCGTCGGCGACGGCTGAATCGCGTTCCTTCTTGGGAATGTCACGATAAGACAGCGGCAGGTCGAGATTCTCGCGGACCGTGAGGTCGTCGATCAGATGGTACTGCTGGAAGACGAAGCCGATATAGTGTTTTCCTAGCTCGGCGCGACGCTTCGGCTTGAGACCATGCACCGGTTGGTCATGAAAAAAATATTCCCCCGACCAGCTTCCATCCAGCATGCCCAGGATGTTGAGGAGAGTGGATTTACCTGCCCCGGACGGCCCCATGATCGTGATGAATTCACCCTCACGAACGTCGATGGTTACCTGGCGCAGGACATACGTCGTCTCGGCGCCCGTGCGGTACGCCTTTTCAATCTGCTTCAGCGAGATCATACGTCGAAGCCGGAGTGCTTCAACTCTTCGGCGTCGTGGCTCTTTTCATCTCGTACGATCTGGCCGTCAAACAGGTGGAGCGCGCGTCCTGCGTGTTCGGCATAGCGCGGATCGTGCGTCACCATGCAGATCGTCGCGCCCTCACTATGCAGTTCATCGAGAAGGCCCATGACCGCTTCGCCGTTCTTCGAGTCCAGATTTCCGGTGGGCTCGTCCGCGAGCAGAATCGCCGGGGTGCCGGAAATGGCACGGGCCACGGCAACGCGTTGCTGTTGGCCCCCTGAAAGCTGGGCCGGGTAGTGCTTCGTACGGTGCGCCATGCCGACCCTTTCGAGCGCCTGATTGACGCGGTCGCGGCGTTCGTTCGAGGGCATGTCCCGATATGTGAGCGGGAGTTCGACGTTCTCAAACACCGTCAGATCGCCGATCAGGTTGAACGCCTGAAAGATGAATCCGATCTGCCGGTTGCGAACGTAGGCCCGCTGGTTGGCGCTGAGGGATGCCACAGGCTCGTTGGCGAGCGTGTAGGTGCCTTCACTGGGCGTGTCTAGCAATCCAAGAATCGAGAGCAGGGTCGTCTTTCCGCACCCCGACGGGCCCGCGATCGCCACGTATTCGCCTTCGTAGATATTGAGGTCGATTTCCGCGAGCGCGTGCGTTTCCACCTCGTCAGTCAGGAAGACCTTCTTGACGCCGTTCAGGCTGATCAACGCTTTGCTGTTACCGTTACCGTTCATGTTTTTCTCTCCGCTATTTGATTCGTACTCGGTCGTAGGTGTCCCAATCACTCATGTCGGAAATGATGACCACGTCGCCCTCGACGAGGCCTTCGAGAATCTCGATGGTATTGACCGAGGCGCGTCCCAGTCGGACCCGGACCCGCTCGGCATAGTTGTCATCAGTCATCCTGAACAACCCGACCGTACTGTGGGCCTGTCCAAAGGCCGGGCGTCCCATGTACAACACATCGACAAGGCGCTCGATTTCAATTACGCCATCGACATTCAAGTCCGGCCGCGCTCCCTGTGGAAGTGCACCCTGTAATGCGACGTCGACATTGACCGCCCCATTCTGCACTGCCGGATCGATACGAATTACGGTGCCGACGATCGTATCCGTTCGCGTATCGATGAGCGCGACCTGTCCGATCGCGACGTCGCGCGCTTGTACCTGGGGGATGCGAAGCACGGCCTTGAGCCGCTCCGGCTGTACCACCCGGGCGAGCATCTGGCCCGGCAGGACCCACTGGCCTTCCTCGAGGTCCATGTCCTGGAGCACGCCATGCGTACCGGCCACGACACGCATGGACGCGATACGTCCCTGCTGGAACGCGACAATGCGCTCGAGTCGGTCGACCTGGTCTTCCTGCACCGCGATCTGCTCGTCTACCCGGCTCCGCAACACTTCGAGACGCTTCTTCGCGATACCGAGCCGCGTCTTGAGGTCGGCTGCCCGGTCGCGCGCGGTTTGCGCTTCGAATGACGAGATCAGATTCTTGGGTTCCAACGTATCGGCCGCGGCCGCATTCCGCTGTGCCTCCAGGTACAACGCGCCTAACAACGCGACACTGGCCTCCTGATCGAGGTCTTGGGTCTCGATCGTGGTACGCAGATTCACGAGCTGCGCCTGGGCGACGGCCAATTGCTGTTGGGACGAAAGCAATTCCAACTGAACATCCGGATTGCTCATTTCCAAGAGTACGGTGGTGCTGTCCACACGGGTTCCGGGGAGAATGAGCTTCCGTTCGATCCGGCCGGCCACCATTGCCGGGATCCAACGAATCTGTTCGGGAACCAACGTGCCGGGGCCTCGGACTTGCCGGAGCATAAGGCCACGCTCGACGGTGCCACGGAAAACGGTCGATGACTCAACCGACGGCGCTGCCGGGCCGAGGCGGCCAAGCCCCACCGTCGTGACGACGAGGGCAGCGATGCCAAG
>JBDHLU010000297.1:0-3037 GCA_039656555.1 Gemmatimonadota bacterium
TTCCAAACCCGATCGGCGACGATTGCGAGTTCTTCCTGCATCTCCTGCGCCACTTCGACATGAGCCTCCGTTGGTACGTCCTCGCCGCCAACGACGACGAAGAGCGCATGGCGCGCGTGCTATTCGACCCGCAGACGCTCCCCGGCTTCAACGACTCGGGCGCGCACCTCACCAACATGGCCTACTACGACGCCAACCTACGCGGCCTTCAAATCGCGCAGCGGCACTCATTACAACAGGTGGCCTACCACGTGGCGCGGCTCACGCGCGTGCCCGCCGAGTTCTGGGGCGTCGACCAAACCGTCGGCACCATCTAGCCCGGCCGCCAAGCCGACCTGATTCTGATCGACCCCGAGGCGCTGAGCACTCACGACTCGGAAGCCAACACGATTTTCGAGTACCGCGAGGCGGTAGCGGCGGAGCAAATGCTGAACCGCAGCGACGGAGTGGTCACCGACGTGTGGATTGCGGGAACGCCAGCATGGCGGGATTCCAAGGCGACGGAGCACCTCGGGAGGGTCACGATGGGGCGGGCACTCACATCGAACGGTATCGAGCACTGAGATTTGGGCCGCGACGTTCCGTCCCGTGGATTGCCTCAGTTGACGTGGAACACGTCGTCGCCGATCTCGGACCCGATCGATGTGTTCCGCCGAATCACGTCCGCGAGCGTCGTGCTCTCGAGGTCGGCGATTTCTGACGGGGAAAGGACATTCTGATACCAGTAGCGATCGCCGCTTCGCAGGCTGCTAAACTGACGCCGGATCACGTGAAAGGCCAACTCGCCGACATGTCCGCCGTTAAACGAGTCCTCTGCAAGAACCCCAACCCACAGATCAATGTCGTCAACATCCGCGTAGACTGACGCCAAGCGGGACTGAACGTCCGGATCGGCGCTGATTTCGGCGAAGCTTGCCTTTGGCGCTAGGCCCATGAACTCGCGCATGACGTTGTAACTGACGAGGCCGTGGTCGCGACCACGCTGAATGTTGAGCGCCGCGAGGTCGAAGCCGCCCGCTCCGGGAGGCCCGAACAAGAAGTTGCGGACGTCATCGACGAGCTCGGTATCGACCGCGGAACAAGCTTGGCTTGCGAGACCTCGCAAGATCGGTTCGATGCCGCCTTCGTTCAGGATTCGATCGGGCCGGAAGAACGCGTCCCGAAGGGCCAGGTTGCCCGCGGGGATCGGGATCAAGGTCGCGTCGAGTCGCAACAGCACAGGGCCCAGCGCACTGTGCCCGAATCGATAGATCGCGGTCGAGAACTCATTCGCAATCGCAGGGCTTACGTTCACACGGTATGCAGTATACGGGCGGAGGGCGCCGGGACCGAGAAGTGAAGGCAAAAACTCGTTGTAGGTGATCACCTGCATGAGCGCCCCCACGATACGACGCGCCTCCTGGTAGATCTCTTCGCCGGTGAGTGATGGGTCGCCCGTGGCGATCTCTGTTGCCAAGCGGTTGTGCTCGCGGACGAACACCGTATGTAGAGCGGTCAAACCGACTTGCTCGTTCGCCCTGACATCGCCCGCGAGAAAAAGCTCTGGTCCGGTGCCCCCGGCATTTGGTAAGCCTGGGGTGTTGAAGGGAAGGAGGTTCCCTACGCTGACCAGCAGGCGCCCCGTGCCGTCGTTGGCACGTAGCGAGGCGGCGCGCACGTCATCCGATCCGTAGACGTTGGATGCGTCGATGAAATGCGTGATTTGATTGAGCTGTTGTCGGGGATAGGCGGGGTCGTATCCCGTGCCGTGATGATAAGCGGACCGGTTGAGCTCGATCGTCGCCAACCCAGTGCTGGTCGGGTCGAACCAAGGATCACCGATGGGAACGGGGATCGGCGCGGGCTCGGCGGGCTGTTGTGCTCCGGTCAAGTCGATGTCGTGATCCACGAACTGACCCCACTGCCAAAGGAAATCGCTCGCGCCCAGCGCGTTCGTGGCGCCCAGCGTATCGGCACAGAGCGCGTTGCTTACCTCACGTGCGGACGCACGTCCGACTCCTGCCATCGAGGCCATCTGGTCGCCGTAGTCCGTAGGCGCAAGGCGCCTGAGTGGCGTGTTCGCAGCACCGAGGTCGAAGTGGATCAAATGGTTGCCCGTACCGTCGATGCTTCGGTATCGATCCGTCGGCTCCGCAGAGGCGTCAGGTGGGTCCACCGTCGCCGGATCGACGTCAACATAGGGAGCGATTGCAAACGCGAACGAGCACTGAGGCGCCACGTTGAGCAGCAGAAGCAGCACCAACAACGAACGCTCGCATGACGTCACTCGCTTGGGTTTCATTGAACCAGTTCTTATATCCGAGGTTGCTCCCTATCGGAAGGTGCAACCGCAAGCTGGTTCGACTAAGCCGGAAACTGGGATGGTGTTGACCCGCCGAACTGTGAGCCAGCTCACGGTCTAGGGAGGGGTGGGGACGTCGTCGGGGGACACGCGAATCGAATCACTTGGACTCGCTGCGGTGGTCGTTCGTCCAGCGGGTTCTGGCATTCTTGCTAGATGGCCCGATACGGCGGGGGAGATGCCATGGAACCCTACTCTCCACAGATGAAAGCAGCCCATAAACGATCACTGGTGGCACTCGTGGCCATAGTAGCCATCATAGGGGGTGTCGTCTTCGCGGTTGGCGGTGCCCTGTCCAATCGCGGTGACAAAGCGGAATCATGGGCGCAGTCGGTCGAGGGGTTTTTGGCGGTTGCCACTCCTTGCTGCAGCCGGGCATCGCTCTGGGATGCGCTCGATGCCGTGACTCACGACGATCAGCGCGCGCGCCCGGCCTCCGCCGCGGAAGCCGCACAGTGGCTCAACGATTGGACCTATCGAAGTCGAGAGGAACACCAAGGTGCCGATGAAGGCGAGCTCAGTGTGGCCGCACAGAGCAGCGACGTAAGATGCATCGGGGCCCCGACTGGCGCAGAAGTTCCGCAAGACGGCGATGATGAGAAGACCTTGGAAGCCATTCGGCACAGGCGGGAATGTACGTACGGCAAGTGGAAAGCTTGGTCCGCTGAAACGGCGAAGAAGCGACCGAACGAGCGC
>JBDHLU010000298.1:0-5714 GCA_039656555.1 Gemmatimonadota bacterium
AGGCCGGCGTCCATGGGACGCCCAGATCAAGCAGCTCATGGTGCGGACTGTGGACGACCTCAAGACCTTCGTTCGCGGTATCGGGGCGTGGTCGGAGGCAGACGACGCGAAGGCCCAGACGCTCGCCGAGGAACTGGACGCCGCGGCCGGCCGGTCGTCGGCATCGCATCGCCAACCTGTCGACCATCAGCTCGATGCCGGCACGCGGGCGTTCATTGGGCGCGAAGGCGCTGCGGTGGCGAGCGCACTGGACCACGCAGCAAAATCACTCCAGCAAAACCCCTTGGCGCACGACCCGCTGCAACGCGCACTCACGTTGATGCAACCGCTTCGTGGGCTCGCGTCTCTCTCGGAATTGTCACCGCTGCCCGATATCCTGGATGGCGTCGAACAAGCGGTGGGCGAATTGTCCCGAAACGACGATCCCCTCCCCGAGGCGGCGCTGTTGTTCCACTCCGCGGCCAAGGCCCTATCCCGTGCTGCCCAGGAGGCGGCGACCATCGGCACACCCGACCCCGACGCGCCGGAAGCGAGTGACTTTGCCACCCGGTTGGGGCACGTGCTGGGGTTGGACGTCGACGTCGTTCCTATCGAATCACTGTTCCACGACGACAATGGCCCGCACATCGTCAAGGAAGGCACCAAACCGAACCGGCCGGCGGAGCTCGGCCGGCTCGAGATGGTGTCACACGGTGAGCACTTGCAGCAAGCCGCTAACGACTTGGAAGAGGCCGGCTCGGCAACACTACGCTCCCTTCGGGCACAGGCGCTCGCGGGTACGTTCCGCGCTCTAAGTAGCACCGGCGGCAGCGAACTTGGCGACGCTGTGGCGCGCTTCGCCAACGCGGCCGGCGATGCGCTCGGCCGCGGCGCGGTGGGCACACAGACGGATGAATTCGTGGCCGGATTGCGCAGTGCCGCCGACGTCTTGACCGGAACTCAAAGCGGCGGGGACGAATCCAAACTCGCCGATGACATGTTGGGAGTAGTCACGGTGTTCCAGGGAATGCGGGGAACGAGCGGAGAGATCGAAGCTCCGGAAACCACGCACGCACCGTATACCCGGCCGGCTGCCGAATCCGTGGCCGCGTCGCAGGCGCGTACGACGCCCGCACCGACAGAGACAGATTCTGGCGAAGCCCTAGATGCCCTAGATGCCCTACCGGAAACCAACGATCTCAGCGGTTCGTGGGCACGTTACCAAAGGTACGTCGACACGTACGGCCCGGGAGAGCCATCGTTGGACGAACTCGTCGCGGGCCCGCCGGCCGATCCCGTCTCGGCGCCCGCAGCAAGCCCAGTTCCATACGTGACTCCGGAGGCATCCATCACGGTGGCAGACAGCGTCGTTGACGTCACGGAACTCGAGTATGCCGGAGAATCGGCGGTAGCACGGGCCCGACAACTCCGTGACAAGATCCACACGCAACTGCGCAGTGACCCGCCCGACACCGACATTCTCGATTCACTCGTCGAAGAGCTTACGGACCTCGTCGCACTTGTCCGACCCGACGACAACTAGACGCCCAGGCCTCCGGTTAGCCGGAGTCATCGGCGTCGCGATCTCCATTTTCTTCCTGTGGTGGACGCTCAAGGACGTCGCGTTCGCCGAGGTGATCACCCAGATGCGCGAGGTGCGGGTGCTTCCCTTCCTCGGGATGATCGCCCTCGCGACGCTGGCGTTTCCGATCCGAACGATTCGATGGCGCTATCTGCTCCAGGCCGACGGAGAAGTGCTGCCCTTCACACCACTCTGGCACGCAACGGCCGTGGGATTCATGCTGAATAACGTGATGCCCGCCCGACCAGGAGAACTGGCGCGCCCGTTCATTGCACAGCGATTGACGAAAGCCCGGTTTACCAGTGCATTGGCGTCGATTGGGGTGGAACGCCTCATGGATTCACTGGTGCTCGTTGCGCTCCTGGTCGTGGCCACCTGGGCGGGCGGTTTCGCCGCCGACACGACGGTAGCTGGCTTCACGGTCTCCGGTCTGGTGCGGTTCGTCGGCGTCGTGGCAATCATCGCCTTGGCAGTCTCGGTCATCGTAGTGAACTGGCCCGCTCCAGCCATGCGGGTAGCAGACGCCACTGCCCGGGCCGTGCTCCCAGACCGGTGGGCCGCCCGTGCCGTAACCATCATCGACGGCCTCCTTGGTGGGCTGGACTCCCTCCGCAGCGCCCACCGGTTCACCAACGTGCTGCTGTGGTCCGTTATCCTCTGGCTCGTGAACGCGTACTCCTTTTATGTGGGCTTCGCTGCGTTCGGTATCGAAGCCTCCTGGTCGGCTGCACTCATGCTCCAATCGGTGATCGCGTTCGGCGTCGCCCTCCCGTCCGCACCTGGGTTTTTCGGCGTATTCGAGTTCTTTACCAAGTCCGCTTTAGCTCTTTACGCCATCGACGCAACGCACGCGGTGGCGTACGCGTTCGGGTACCACCTGGGCACGTTCCTCCCGATCACGCTCATGGGAATCTGGTCGTTGTTGAGGATGCGGGTGGGAATCCGGGAGATAACAGGCGGGGAGACGGGAAGGCAGGAAGGCGGGAAGGCGGGGGGGTGACGGACCGAATTCACATCGACGCGCACGCCAAGGCCAACCTCTTTCTCCGCGTTTTGGCGAAGGAAGAGTCTGGGTACCACTCCATCGAAACCCTGTTCACGCTGCTCGAGCTACACGATACGCTCACCGTGGAGCGTACCGAGCACGGTGTCACGCTGGAAGTCGAGGGGGCCGATACCGGCGCGGTCGAAGACAACCTCTCACCGTGGAGCGTACCGAGCACGGTGTCACGCTGGAAGTCGAGGGGGCCGATACCGGCGCGGTCGAAGACAACCTGGCGTACCGCGCTGCCACGATGGTATTGGGCGCCACGGGTAAGCGCTTCGGTGTACGGATGCACCTCGAGAAGCGCATTCCGGTGCGGGCTGGGCTAGGCGGCGGGTCGGCCGATTGCGCCGCTGCGATGCACGCGGTCAATCAGCTGGCCGACAACGCCGTTCCACGACACGAGATCCTGCAGTTCGCGTCCCGCTTGGGGAGCGACGTTCCCTTTCTGGCGAGCGGTGCCGCCATGGCCATGGCATGGGGACGAGGCGAAAGGCTCTACCGGATCCGGGCACCGAACGCCACTCCCGCGTTGCTGGCCGTGCCTAACGTCGGCGTCGATACTGCATCGGCCTACCGGTGGATCGACGCCGGCCGCTCCGAGTCGTTTGATCGAGGCAGCGTCGTGTTCGACCACGACGCGTTCGACACATGGGGAGGGATCGGTCGACTAGGTGGCAACGATTTCGAGGCCGCCGTGTTTGGCAAGCATCCGGAGGTACGCAAGCTTTTCGAACAACTCGCTGAGACTCGCCCGCTCCTGGTGCGCCTGTCGGGTTCTGGAAGCGCGTTGATCGCGCTCTACAAGTCGGATGACGAACTGGACGGGGCGGCGATGCAGATTGGGCAGTCGAACCAGCGGTTGATCAAGACGAGGACACGGGCGAGCCCGGCGCCGGGACCCGTGGAGTAAACAAGCGGCAGAGATTTTCGCGCTTCCTTGCGCGGGTCGAGTGTCGAAAGCACGAGGTATGCTTGCCCTTCACCCCAGGCTTATGGCTGGATCTGACGGACAGGAGTCGGGCGACGGGCCGAGCATCTCCTTCAATTTCAAGAGCGCGCGCCGGAGGTGGGTGCCCACGGTCCCCTCGGGCACCTTCATGATTCTGGCAATGCTCTTATACGACCGCTTCTTGCCGTACCGCAGAACTACCACGCGGCGGTATGCCGGTCTGAGCCGTCCGATGGCCTGCACGAGCGCCGCGTCGTCCCGCGCTCGGTACTCCCCGGACGACGTCGTATCGACGAGGGTGCGCATGTGATATGGCTGCTCGTCGATGTGGCTTTGTGAAGCGATAATCGGCGAGTCAAAGGAGTCGCACCGATCGGCCTCGACGTAATCGATGGCGGTGTTGTGGGCGATGGTGCGTAGCCAGGGGCCGAACGGGCGCTCGGGGCGGTATTGGTCGAGTGCGCGAAACATCTTGATGAACGTCTCTTGCGTCAGATCTTCGGCACGCTCGCGGTGGCCGACGATCCCGAGAATGACGCGGAAAGTGGTCTCGCGGTACCGGTCCATGAGTTCGCGGCATGCGGCGGCGTTGCCCTTGAGTATCAAGGCAACCACGGCCTGGTCGGAAGCTTGGGAGAGATCGCGAGGGGCACCCATACTCCCCAAGTTACCGTGCGGACCGCTCTCTGGAATCTGGGGCACGCCGCCCGATTCCAACACACGAAGTCCGCCCCACCCGTAACCACCTACCGCAAAACGACTTAGCCGCTGGGCTGAAAGAAAATCAGCGATTTCCCGTATACCTCTATAAGACCCGCAGTCGCGCGTCAGCGACCGCAACAGGCAAGGGGGATCGTTCAATGACCGTGCAGCCAGCTTCACTTACTTCGGAACAAGCCACCCGAGACACACATCAAGCCGGTTCTGTCACGAAGCCGGCCACCCCGGCCACTCGGGAAGGCACTGCGACCAGAGAGTCGATCATCTGCGGCCCAAAGTCGATCGACTTTCACACAAAGTCGATCGTAATCGAGGTAAGGCAAGTCGTCTCCACACCAAAGTCGATCGGATTTGGTGCAAAGCAATCCGCCTTCGCCATAGGGTGGACCGTTTCCGTCTCGGAGTCGATCGATTTTGCCTCGGAGTCAGCCAACTTTACTTCGAAGTCGACCGACTTTGCCTCGGAGTCGACCGACTTTGTGACAGGTTCCTGGCCCCGCGCGCCTCCGCCTGGCACCCACCACCCTCGACTGTTCACGCCCGCCATGTGGCGGGTTCCATGCAAACGCAACGACAAGGAAGGAAGGATTCTGTTATGCAATTTCCGAAACGCGAGCCCGACATAGCACGGCTCGCACACGACCTGGTGAACGGACTGCGCGCGAACACCGAGGACTTTCCCTCGCCGCCCGTGTCGCCGGACCAGCTTCAGCAAACGCTCGACACGTACGACGCCGCGCGCGAAGCGGCCATCACGCGATACGCGCACGCCGTCTCGGGCACCCAGGAGAAGGACGAAGCGGTGGACGCGCTCATCGACGAGATGAAGTCCACGCTCCGT
The DNA here is from genome assembly GCA_039656555.1 of Gemmatimonadota bacterium. Classification (GTDB taxonomy): domain Bacteria; phylum Gemmatimonadota; class Gemmatimonadetes; order Gemmatimonadales; family GWC2-71-9; genus CAMYLY01. The sequence goes on from JBDHLU010000298.1 coordinate 5,120, forward strand.
TACGCGGAGAACACCGTCAAAGGTGATGATGGCAAGCTCCAGCTGATCGGCTGGGGCGGCCGCCGCGCCCCCAGTCCCACCAGCCTGCCCGGCCAGGTACGCACCCTCGAGCTCGTTCACGAGGGTGAGGATTGGGTGGAACTCGACTGGAAACAGCCGAGCGGTGGAGGGATGGTCACCGCCTACAAGATCCACCGCCGCAAGCGTGACGGGGGCTCGTGGATGGACGCCGGCATGGCGGTCGAGACCGAAGCACTACTCGCTCATCAAGAGTCGGGCATCGAGTGCGAGTACCGCGTGCTCGCGGTGAACAAACTCGGTGAGGGACCGCCGAGTAACATCGTGAGAGCGGTGCTGTAAAGCGGGTAAGCGGGTAAGCGGGGAAGCGGGTTCGGATCTGCTTTTCCGTTTCCCCGTTTATCCGTTTCCCCGTCTACTCGCGGACGCGCCGGCCTGACCGCCTACCGTCTTACCGGCCCCTCTTGCATAAGCCGGCGCCCCGCAGCGGTTGATCAAGACGAGCACACGGGCGAGCCTCTCCCTTTGAGCCACTGACACACACTGCAAGAAATGGCCACGCTTTGCGTTGCGCGGG
>JBDHLU010000299.1:0-2959 GCA_039656555.1 Gemmatimonadota bacterium
AGCCTCGGCGCAACAGTGACAACATCGGCACCCCCCTGCACCGCCTCAATGCGGACGCCCGGCCGCAGCAGTAACCAATCGTCTGGCCGCCACTGGTCGTCAACGAACGCGGACCACACGCGGGGTTGGTACGTCTGGTCGAGAAACACCGCCGACAGCGCTTCGCTTCGGAAATCGTAGATCATGCGATAGTCCTCGACACCACCGCCGATGCGAACGTCGTGGGTCGCCCCCGGTGAAAGCCAAATCTGCGCATTGGCCGTCAGCAACCTCACGTCGTTGTCGATCTGCACTATGCTCGGCACGAATCCAACCGTGGTGGAAAACGCCGAAACACTCGTGTTGACCTTGAACGGCTTTCCGAATACGAGGTCATCGTAGTTGAGCCCCAACAGCTTGTTGCCCCAATCCACGTTGAGTGCGAGGGGCTCGACCTCAGGATCGGGTTGGGCAAACTCCCAGCGCAACACATCCTGGCCCAGATACCCGGTCAACGACAACGTTCCGCCCGTGGGTAGCAGGAACGAGGCCTTGGCCACACCGTCGGCAAAGTAGTAAGGCAGTACGCTGCTCGTGAACAACTGAACTACCTGATCCGCGTATGTGCGACGCGCCGCTACGAGAAACGAAGAGTTCTTGGCAGGCAGGGGGCCCTCTACCAGCACCTTGGAGGACAGCAACGAGATTTGCCCGCTCACTCCCCATTCGGTGCGGCCCGGCCGCGTCCTCACGTCCAGCACCGAACTCAAGCGTCCTGGGTAGTTGGCGGGGAACCCGCCTGTCAGGTAATCGATCTGACCGACCGTTGCCGCATCGAACGTACTGAAGAGACCGCCGAGGTGCGACGGATTGAAGATCGTAACGCCGTCGAGCTGGATGAGGTTCTGGTCGGCCTCACCACCCCGCGTGTTGTATCCCACCGTGTAATCGTTGACGGCGATCGTTCCGGGCAACAGTTGAATCGTCCGGATGACATCGGCTTCGAGAAACGCCGGCATCTCTTGGACGGTCTCGGCGTCGATCGTGATGGCACTCGCCTGGGCCGATTCTTCGAACCGCTGCCGCGAAGGCGACTCCGCCGTAGCAACAACCGGAGCGAGTTGCACAGCGCTGGACACGAGGTACACGTCGATCGAGTCCGTCCCGAGTGCCACCAGCAACGTGTCGGGCGTAACTCCCAACCGCCGGAAGGTTAGTTGGTGGTCACGGAGTGGGAGGCCAAGGAATGCGAAGAAGCCCGCGGTATCGGTCGAGACGATGTTTCGCATGCCGACGACTTCGACAGTCACGCCGGGGAGTACAGTGCTATCCTCTGCGGTGCGAACGTATCCGACGATGTCGCGGGTGTCCTGCGCCTGGACGGGCCGTCCGGAACAGAGCGATGCCCCCACAGCCATCGAAACGATGAGCCTTCGAATCATGTAACGATGTTGTGGACAATCATCAGCCTCTACCTCACCCCCGCCATCATCACTGCAGCAACACGTTCCTCGATCCCATCTCCATGACATGGAGAGGGGCACACCGTACCTGCCTTCTGTCCAGTTGTCGCCGCGGCTAAGGTAACAACCGGCGACTAGCCCTCAGATCGTTTGGAACGGCGAATAGACCTTGGGAGCCAATCCCGCTGCTGCTTCCACGAGTTCTGCCGACGGCTCGCCAAAGATGTCCAGTTCCATATCAGCCGCGCCCAGCAGTTGCCCCATCAGGTCACCCAGGTTCCCGATGTGCCCGAGCACGGCCTCCGAACTCGCATACGTTTCGCGCACGACACACACCGACTGATCTTCATTGAAAAACCAATCGTACTGCTCGGTCCCTGAATCCTTCTCGCGCACACTCGCCATGCATCCGGCCGCTACTGCCTTGAACTCTTCGAGTTTGCCGTCATGAATCGTAAACCTGGCGTTGACTTGCAGCTGCGACATTACGCCTCCCAGTTAGTGAGTCTTGGTTCGTCGACTGTCGATTGTCGATCGTCGATCGTATTGGACGAACGAGTAATCTCGCCGTAGCTTCGCCTATCCACAACCGGAGCCGACCATGCGTGGTCTCATGATGGATCGCCCCCTTCTCATTTCTTCTCTCCTCGAACATGGCGCACGAGTCCATCACGATTCCAATATCGTGTCGCGTACGGTCGAGGGGCCGATTCATCGGTACACGTTGGCGGACTCGAGACGCCGATGTTGTCAACTCGCCAACGCACTGGCCAAGCTCGGGATCGAATTCGGTGATCGCGTGGGCACCATAGCATGGAATACCCACCGCCACTTCGAACTTTACTTCGCTGTTTCGGGGATGGGGGCGATATGCCACACGTTGAACCCACGGCTTCACCCGTCCCAACTCACCTACATCGTGAATCACGCAGAAGACAAGGTGCTTTTCGTCGATCTCACGTTCGTACCGCTGGTCGAAGCCGTTTGGGATACGTTGAAAACCGTGGAAACACTCGTGATCATGACAGACCGCGAGCACATGCCGGAAACCAAGCTTCCCGCACTATGCTACGAAGACTTCATCACCACAGAAGCGGACGCGTTCGAGTGGCCGTCTTTCGACGAGAACACGGCGTCGGGTCTCTGCTATACGTCGGGCACAACGGGCGAGCCTAAGGGTGTGCTGTACAGTCATCGGTCTACGGTCTTGCACACCTTCGCGATGGCCCTTCCCAATGTGTTGGCCGCGAGTGACCGCGACACGATCCTTCCGGTCGTTCCCATGTTCCACGTCAACGCATGGGGCGTTCCGTACGTTACCGCGATGACAGGAATGAACCTGGTCATGCCGGGCCCGGGCCTGGACGGTGCAAGTCTCACCGAGATCTTGAACGCCGAACAGGTCACCATCACAGCCGGTGTGCCTACCGTCTGGCTCGGCCTCCTCGACCACTGGCGTGAGCACAACACGTCTGTGCCCTCGTTGCATACGGTGGTCGTCGGGGGGTCAGCGCCAA
>JBDHLU010000300.1:0-2953 GCA_039656555.1 Gemmatimonadota bacterium
GGACACGACGCTTCACCTCGGCGTGCGCTTCGTGATTTTGGCCGGGCCGTCATGGCACTGGCTCGAGACGAAGGAACCGATCCTTCTCGAACCCGGGAAGTGGTTGGTCGTTGCGGCACCGCTCGAGGCCGACGCGTGGCGCGGCCCGGAGTACTCAGATGCAGTCGACGAGCGGCAGTGGGTTGCCCAGCTGCGTGAGGTCCACAAGATCATCGTTCGCGTCGAGTCTTACCCCGGTCGGGCGAGTGACGACACTGCAGATGTCGCCGCAATCTCAATCGACAACATCTGGTTTCCGGAGCGCGACGGTCTCTAGCCAAGCCGGTTACCCACCGTAGAAAATCTTCTCGCCCAGGTCTGCGAGCGCAATGCGGAGTACGGTCTTATTGGATTGACTAGCGTTCTATTGCCGTACCCCAGTAGTTGAATGTCGCCGGACGCCAACCCGGTAGGTACATCGTGTCCATGGCCTTGATCCGGAAGCCGCTCGCCTCGATGAGGGTGGGGATCGGGCGATTCAGGTGACACCCTCCACTGAACCGGTTCCAGATCGGGTTGACCCGATCCTGCCAGCGACGGACGCTCGCGTCGGGTGCAGCCCCGTGCTCGCAGAAGATCAGCTCGCCACCCGGCCGGAGAACGCGGGCCATCTGCCGGAGCGCGGGTGTTGCATCGGGAATAGTGCACAGCGTATACGTAAAAAGAACCGTATCGACGCTGTTGTCTTCGAGCGGGACCTCATCGCCAGGTAGTCCAATGAACTCGACCTCGATGGGTGTCGATCGAGCTGCCTTCTGGGCAATCTGTGTCATCTCCGGAGATGGATCGAGTCCCCAGACCTTGGTCACCTTGGTGGCGTCGTAGAAAGCCAGGTTGAGGCCCGAACCGATCCCGATTTCCAACACGCGCCCGCGGGCGAGCGGCACGACCTTTTGGCGCTGTTTCATGGTCGGTTTCTGGCCGCACACGAAGTGGACAACCCTCGGGAGTATGTACCTGCTATAGAGTCCCACTGCTCGCTCGCGGGTTATGGCCTCCGTTGCTCACCCCTTCACGACCACGATCAGGCCGCTAGGGCGTGACCACCCTCACACCTTTCGGAACGTCAAACCGAAACTCGGCCGGATCGATGGACCGATTCAACGAGAGGTCTGCCAGCAGAATGATCCGTTGCTGCCCCGAAAGTTCGGTCAGGTCGATCTGAACCGGAAGACGACTGCTGCGACCGAAGCTGACCGTCGCGGTCTTGAAGCCCATTGCGTCCGGATTGTCCGGATGCAACACCACGACGTCGACGACTTCGCCGTTCACTGTTCCGGGGCCGTGGTACTCGACCCGATAGCGATCGAGCGGGCGTTCGACGAACTGCGCAATCAGGTTGGGGGTAAGACCACCGGTTTCGGGAATGCGCTGACGAATGACCTGTCCATCAACGGAACTCGGCGCGTACGCCCACATCCACTCTCCGTCCACGACGATGCGGTCACCCTCAGGGTCAGAAAAACGCATTGCGAAATAATCAGGTTTCTGGATGTACAGCGAACCACGCGTCTGTATAGGACCGCCCAACATCGGATTGATGATCGTCTGAACGAACGGCGCCTGCATCGTGGTAATGGACGCGTAGCGTGACTCGGCAGCAGCCAACACGGACTCAGCGGTCTGAGCTTGCGCTACTCCAGCAGCCGCGGCCAGTACCAAGGCAGCAGCTCCGCCCACACGCTCGATCATGCGCGGACCGGCATGGGCAACGGATCGGACACGCGGCGGCCAATAGCCTCGGCGATCGTCCGTACCTGCCCCATGAGTTCGGTGAACTGATCGGGATACAGGCTCTGATCGCCATCCGATAGCGCACGGTCGGGTTGCGGATGTACTTCTATGATGATACCGTCGGCGCCCGCTGCCACTGCGGCACGAGCCATCGGCGTGACCTTGTCGCGGCGCCCGGTCCCGTGACTCGGGTCGGCCACGATAGGCAAGTGCGACAGGCTGTGCACCAACGGGATGGCCGTCACGTCGAACACGTTCCGCGTCAACGTATCGAAGCTGCGGATGCCGCGCTCGCAGAGGATGACGTTTCCGTTGCCCTCGGCCAGCAAGTACTCTGCGCTCAACAACAACTCAGTCACTGTCGCGGCAATGCCGCGTTTCAACAGTACCGGCTTGCCGGCCCGGCCGGCACGCTTGAGCAATGAGAAGTTCTGCATGTTGCGCGCGCCTATCTGGATAATGTCGGCATACTCGGCGACAATGTCGACGCCCTCGGGGTCGAGTGCTTCAGTGACAATGAGCAGCCCGGTCTCGTCACGCCCCTTGGCCAAGAATTTGAGCCCTTCCAAGCCGAGTCCCTGAAAAGAGTATGGCGACGACCTGGGTTTATACGCGCCGCCGCGCAACACCGCCGCGCCGGCGGCACGAACGACTTGTGCGGTTTCCAAAATCTGTTCTTCGGACTCGACAGAGCAGGGGCCCGCCATCACGACTACATCGTTTCCACCGACGGCCAACCCACTGCCAAGCTGCACGACGGTCGGTTCGTCCTTCCACTCCAGGGAAACCTGTTTATACGGCTGGGTAACGTGAATGACCTCTTTGACACCGGGCAGCGCGGACAGGCGTGACGAGTCAACGCGGCCGTCGTTCCCGACCAACCCCACGGCGGTGCGCTGCGCGCCCGGCATCGGACGCGCGGTGTACCCAAGTTCTGTGATCGTGTCGACAACGCGGTCTACTTCACCCTGCGTTGCCCCATGGTCCATTACTATCAGCATGCTACGATCCCTCTATCGTGAAGCGGTCGCCGTCGCGAGCCGCGACGATCTTGCCGGAGAACTCGCGGCTCGCGACGGCGACCGGATCCGTCGCTCCGAAGACCGGGTACATGTGCGTCAAGACAAGCCGGCGCACTCGTCCTTCGCGGGCGAGCGCGCCGGCTTGTCGGGGCGTTAAA
>JBDHLU010000301.1:0-2947 GCA_039656555.1 Gemmatimonadota bacterium
AGTTGCCTGCGATTGCAGCATTTCCGGCCGAAAGCCTTGCGGGCACTGGGCTTCTCGGTAGCCTTCGCTCAGAATCTATCGCACCAGTTCGTATCATTTTTCATCAGTATTCACCCTGATGTGTCCCAGGCGTGTCCCAAGACTCTGGATTCAGCACTCCCAGACGACCGGATCGAGATCGAGACCTATCGGAACCAACTTCAACCCGAAATCGCCCGATCCCCCATCTAGCTCACCGGAATGCACAGCTGACAGCAACAACGCCAGAGTCCCGGCCCTTCTCGCGAGAACTGTCAAGGACACGGCGAGGGACACGTGAGCGAACGCGGTCAAGCCAATGTGACACCGGTACGATCGGCGAGTTGCTCAACCATCTGAGCAATGGTGACGCTTTGGCGCTCGGCTCCCGCCTGTATCAGTGCGACGGCGGCGAAGAGTGCGTACCGTCACTAGTCGTCGACGTGCCACCATGCCACCTCGTCGAGCAGGTCAGGTTCCAGGCCGCCCGCGCCCATGCACTTGTGGAGGATCACATACTGTATCTTGCGGCTGTTTTTGCCACGGAACGCGCATTCAGGTAGGTACGTCTCCCGCAAGTCTTCATACGGGATCGAGTCGTTTCGTGTGGCCTCGCCGATCTCGAGAGCGTCGAGTTCTCGGTCCGAACTCACGTGGCGGCTGTAAAGCGGTTTACACGGGGTCCCCGAAAGTTCAACTGCCAACGTCACTAGGTCATCGAGGCCCCGATGATCCCGATAAGAATCGGCAAGATGCTTGAACTCGTTCATGATCCCAACCAAGCTGCGGTTAGCCGTCTTTGCATACCGACCCTCAGCCACGGCGGCGATCTCAGCTTCGATGAACACCGGAGCGACGCCGAGCGTCTCGAGCACTCGCTGGAGCGCTTCCGGGAATCGCTCCGCCAACGGTGATTGGTCCCGCTGTTATGGGTGAGTCGGCTGGTGTTGGTGTTCGCATCTTCCAGCGTACTCGGCGGGGGTGAGTCCTCCGAGGCTGCTGTGGGGTCGCTGACGGGGCCCCGGACAGTGGTCCAGCCGTTGTGGGTGTGTCGGCCATGATGCCGGCGGCACGCAAGACCAACATACCGCTCATGGTGTTCGGTCTCGGCATCGGTCGCGTGAACGGCTCGGTTGCGGAACAGCAGGAGCGTGTCGTCTTGCAGCCACCATCCCCTCCACTTTCCGCTTCGGGCATCACCCAATCGGCCCAGTTGGCTGCCAGGCCATCCTTCGTCGCCCTGCCAGGACTACCGGCAACGGGCATCGGCTCGTCCTGAGATCAGAACATCACGTAGATGAAGGGCGATACCTCGTCATTCTCCACTTCCACCTCGTGAAGAGCGCGTGCCGCGTCAGCAAGCCGAGGAGCCAGCGACGCCAGATTGGCCAGCCCCTGACCCTCCCAGAGACGTCGGAGAGCCGATTCGAGGGCTTCAGGCGATTCCAGACCATCCACCTCGAAGTCCCGCCGCGCCATTCTCGACTTCGGTCGATCCCGGTAGTAGCTACTTGCGCCTGGATCGGCGCCCACCGAAAACAGATCCCCGACTTCGAGCAGAACCTTCTCCGCGACTACAAGGAACTCCGCGACGAACTGCTCCTGGTCTGCCCATCCGTCGGCGCCGACGTCAGTCGAGTTCATGAGTGCTCATCCAATCCTCGTCGTCGTCGAATTCGGGCTGGGATTCTTTCCACAAAATGCAGTCCTCCAGTACGAGAAGGTCGATCTCTGTCCGCATGAAACAGCGGTAGGCATCTTCGGGGGTACAAACGATGGGCTCGCCACGAACATTGAATGACGTGTTCACCACGACGCCGTAGCCCGTCTTCTCCTTGAATGCCCGAATGACTCGGTAGTATTCCGGATTGTCCTCCGGATGGACTGTCTGGATCCGAGCGCTGTAGTCGACGTGAGTCACGGACGGGATGTCCGAACGAGGTAAGTTGACGATCTGAAGCATGTCTTCCCCGCTGGCCAGAACATCCTCATGACTCATTGGCTTCCGCCGCTCCTCTTTGACGGGCGCCACCAAGAGCATGTATGGGCTCTCGACGTTCATCTCAAAGTACTCGTTCACGTCCTCATAGAGGCAGGATGGAGCAAATGGGCGGAACGACTCGCGGTACTTGATCTTCAGGTTCATCACCGACTGGGTATCTTGTCGTCGGGGATCGCCGATGATCGACCGGGCCCCCAAGGCCCGCGGTCCGAACTCCATCCGCCCCTGCATGAGGCCGACGATCCTGCCCGCGGCGAGGGCGGTGGCGATCAACTCGGCTCGCTCAACGTCGTCCTCGACCCGCTGGTACGGGAGGTCGTACCGATCGAGGTAGGCGCGCACCTCCGCAGAGGAGTAGCCGGGCCCGAGAAGGCTGCCCTTCTGGCTGTCCCGTCCGTTCGGGTTCAGCTTCCGCGGTATGTCGAAATACGCATGGGTGGCCAGGAGCGCAGCTCCCAGCGAACCTCCGGCGTCGCCTGCCGCGGGTTGTATCCACACTCCATCGAAGACCTGCTCTCTGAGAATCTTGCCGTTGCTCACACAATTCAGTGCCACTCCTCCTGCGAGGCATAGGTTTCGGGCGCCCGTCTCACGCTTCGCGTAGCGTGCCATGCGGAGCATGACGTCCTCCGTGACCGCCTGAATCGACGCCGCCAGATCCATTTCTCGCCGCGTAATCCTGGACTCCGGTTGGCGCGGATTTCCGCCGAAGAGTTCATGGAATTTCTCATTGGTCATGCTTAGACCGTCGAGATATCCGAAGTACTCGGTATTCAAACGGTATGAACCGTCTTCCTTGATATCGATGAGATGCTCGCGGATGGTGTCCACGTATGTTGGGTCACCGTACGGTGCCAGGCCCATCAGTTTGTATTCTCCCGAGTTGACCTTGAAACCGCAGAACGAGGTGACGGCGCTGTAGAGGAG
>JBDHLU010000302.1:0-2935 GCA_039656555.1 Gemmatimonadota bacterium
CACGTCAACATCACGAATCCCTCCGATTTCTCGTTCCAATCGTTCCACATGGCGGGCATCATCCCGATTCCCGACAACATGATCCGGGATCACCGGAAAATGGCGTTCTACGACATCACCGCTCAGGATCCCTATAGAGGAATGTCGATGTACACCGGCATGGGAATTGGCGAGCACTACGCCGGCGCCAATTGGGAAGACCGCGCGATCATGATCAACGGGCCGGCCGCGCTTGCCGCGCGAGACGCAGCGTACCGGCTGTTGCTCAACCAGGGGTTCGCCGAGAACGAGATTCCGTTGCCGCTCCGACCGCAGCAAAAGCCCGACAGCTACAACGCGCGTGTTGCTGAGGAGCAAGCCGCAATGGAAACCGAGTGGGACGTGCACCCGGGACGCGTGTTGGAGCTACACAACGAGACCGGCTATGCGTTCAAACCGATCAATGTGGAGAAGGCGATCCTCTACACCATGATGCCGGTGGGCTCGATAGTCCGTGTCCCTGACTCCTTATGGCAGAGTTATCTCTATGCGTCGATGCTGGCAGGCAGTGCGCTGCGTGGGTGTCACGTCCTCATTGTCGCTCCGGCTTTGGAGACGGCGCCAAGTTCCGCTCCGCCCACGATGGCCCGCGCTCACGGCGTCTTGAGCGCGCTCGTGTACCTCCAAAACGAGTTAGGAGAAGAGGTCACAAGCGAAGGCGGGCACCTCAAGATCGGATTGTACAATCCCCAAGTTGGTGTTGGCGATCTCCGCGGTCGGGTCGTGCAGGCGAGGGAGACCTACCGTCGGTCACTGTCCGAGATCGAAGCACCGAACCCGGCCCAGGAGGCGGTGTTCGACAGCTTGGACTTCTATCTCGAACAGGTCGGATACGGGACGGAATATTTGGTTGAGGCCGATACGACGCAGCGCCCGAAGCTCCATCTCAAGGCGAATGTGTTCTTGTCAGCTGCCGCGTGGGATATGCTGGATGGGCGTCCTGAGTGGGGTCCAATTGTCAGGGAGTACATCAAGTACCTGGCGCGTCAAACCGGCCCTGCCGGCGCACGTGGTGATGCCCGCGACATTCCTCCTGAATTGCTCGCCGCCGTCAAGGACCTCGTCGACGCGGTCGTCCGCGATGTTGACCCGGAACGACGGCAATACGGTCTGGCGTACATGACGGTTGGGTCCACCAACATGAACTACCGCAGCATGATCATGGACGGCGAAGTCCAAATACTCGTTACCCAATGGCAAACTCTCATGGGCCTCATGGATTTCTACATCATCGAGGGACTGACGGAATGGATCGACGATCTCGACCGCCTGGACGAGCTACTGCCGCCGCCGAGCGGCATGAGCAAGTGGATGGCGAATCTGCTGCGGTTGGCGCTTTAGCCCGTTTCGTTCTCACCGGAAGATCCTCAGCAGGCACTCACCTAGGCTACGTGGCATGCTCAGCATCCAGTAGGTTGAGCAGACCTTCCTTCCCGAAGAGTCGGGCGGCGGGATCGGGTTCCAGAAATGGCGCCACGTCTTGCTCGGCGGTCTTCCAATCCACGGATGCGACCTTGTCGCGAACCACCGATTTCCAGGTAGACTCGTCGAGCGACGGCCCTTCCCACCCAGTTTGCCGCAGCGCGTTGTTGAGGAACAGAAAGTTGGGACCCGGCCACCTCGCATCGCTCAGGTACCAGAACAGGTCAAAGAGATCGCGACCCTTGGCCCAGGTACGCTGGAGAATCGCGTGCAGTTTCCCGGCGAGGAGAGAGGCACGGTCGTGGTGCTGCAGGTTGAGCAGCGCGTGGCGACGTACGATGCTTGTTGTGAGATGCGCTCCCACCGGAGGTTTCGTATCGACCTCGATCCGAATGTTCATCCGCTGCGAAGCGTGAGGTGAGAGACCCGCCTCGTGCAACAGCCCAGGGAATCCGATCATGAGGCTCTCGACCACGCTTCCAGTCTTACGTTTCGTCGCGAGTTTGTAGCCTTCGCCCCTGAGTTGCGCAGTTACGCGTTCACCCGTCGCCGTGAGGTCGAAGCCGCCGCGGTCCGATCGCTCGAGGGCGAAGTCCAGATCCTCCGAAAACCGCGGCAGGTCAAAAAGAAACCGCAAGGCCGTTCCACCTTGGAATGCCAAGGGGATCATCGCTCCCGTCTCCTGCAACGCCAACAGGACCCGAGCCTGGAGATATTCGCGCGCCAGGTTCCGACCGAGTACGGGGTTCTCGGTGCGCCGCACGATGTCGAGCATTTGCTCCCTCACGACCAAACGTCTTCTGCCGGCGCATCCGGCATCTCCAGGATGTGGGCAACGGCCCTGCTGATCTTGGGTTTGCCCCATCGGTGGGCGTGGTCGCACAACGTTTGCCGCGGGACGGTACCGAGACCGTCCAGACGCAGCGACCTCAGATGTTCCGAAGATTCCCCGCCCGGCGTCAGATACACCAGATCGAGCAGCGCCTTCGCGGCGTCCCCGACGAGAGCCTGCTGGTCGGGTAGCACGCGGACTTGGCCGTACCCGAAGAACGCCGACGGAGCGATGTGACGATAGATGTATCGGCCAAGCGGCGTCTCGTATTGCATCGGCCGGCCTGTGGTGACGGACGTGGTCACTGGAACGGCTTCTGGAATCATCCCATGGTGGGCCAAGGCGGACTGAAGGCTCACATAGGAGGGGCGCTGCAGTTCGTTGGCAATCAAGAATGGATGAGGCTGGACGCGTCGCCACGGGGGGGCGAGAACGTACAGGTTGCGACGCAGCTGGAGTACCTTGCCGGACGACTTCCACCGCGCGAGTTGGCGCCGTACGTCGGCAACGTCTCGGTCCCCAGCCAGGAGGAGGCTGCCACGGAACAACGGCAGATCTCCGACCGTGTCCAAAAGTGCCGCAAATTTCATGGTATCAAAATACCATAAATGGCAACTAATCGCAATGTAAAGCGGCCTTGCT
>JBDHLU010000303.1:0-2921 GCA_039656555.1 Gemmatimonadota bacterium
ACACAGCGAACGCCTGCACACCGCCAGTCTGGCGGCTCCACTGGTCTTCGTGGGCTCGTGGAACGAGGAGTTCGAAGGGCACGCGCTGATGCCTGCCACCGAGAACCGCGCACTTGCCGATCGGCGACAGGACGGCTTCGACTGGTTGTACGCGATCAAGTCCCGCTACGGCGTCGCCCCGGTCGCGTAACGGACGCAGCAGGCCCGTATTGCCAAGACACGTGGGGTACGCATAGGCTGCTGGCGGATGAATCGCCCTAGTTTCCGGACCCCGATGAGACCGAGGACCCCACGTTGTCTGACGAGCGTTCGAACAACACTCCCGAAGAGTCCGCGGACGAACTCGAAACCCAGCAGGCCGCTCCGATGACGCGCACCAGCCCCTCGTCGCGACCGTTCCGCGGTCCGGCGTACTCCCTCCTCGCGATTCGGCCTATTGCAGCGGTGAGAAGTTCGTGGGGCTGAGGAAGGTCGACTCGACGCTCGTTACGATGGGTCCGTCGATTAGGGACGCGCTGCGCATGGCCTTCCATTTCGGATCGTCGCGGAACGCCTGCCACGATGCGGCCGCGCTCTCACGGCTATCGTGCTCGAGCATATAGACCAGGGTGTCTTCGGAGTCGGGTGCGTCGTCGGGTACCCAATAGCCAACGCTTTTCATGCCGTGCTTGTGGAACAGTTCGATCTCACCGCCGCCGAATCGCGCGAGTAGCGCCTCCAGGCGGCCTTCCGCGGTGGTATAGATGCGTAGCTCGTAGACCCGGTTCGATTGAGCCGCCACTTCGGCCACTCCGCCGATCGCCATGCCCGCTAGGAGAACCGCGACCGTCGCCACCCTCACCACTAGACCACCCCTGACAGCCATCTACTTGCCTCCTGTCGCGCTGCGCGTTGAATACGATCGCGGGCAGCACACGTGCCTCGCCCGTTTCCGCGCGGGCCGCGCCGCCGCGTGGATTCCGAAGTCGCGGCGAGGATAGTCGAAGGCCCTGTCACGATCCAACCGACGCGGCTCCGCTCCGAACCGCCACGTTGTTGATCAATCCAGGCGCAATGCCGGCAACGGATCAATACGTGCGGCGCGGCACGCCGGGATGTAGGAGGCGACCAGAGCGACCGTCGCGAGCAGCGCGCTGGCGAGCACGCAGATCGAGGGGTCGGTTGCCGTTACCCCCAAAAGCAGGGCGCGGATGAACAAGCTAGAGGTGGAGGCGGCGGGAATTGAACCCGAATAGCGCAATCCCGCTAACTACTTGATGGCAAACGACTTTCGTCGCAAGTGTCTGGAACGTCGAGACTTGCCGCCTCCATTTGAGTGCCCTGGAGTCCCCTCCAGTCCCCTGGAGTCGACCCCAGTCGTGGAGACATTTTGGAGACGGACGGGAAACGGGTCCGCGCGCCGCTGACAGAGGTTGCTGGCATTTTGCCACGGCCGCCTTGGTAATCCGTGCCGCCGCCGAATACGCTCACGCGCATGGAAACCGGAACTCGGCTCGGTCGCTACGAGATTCTGGAGCCGCTCGGCGCTGGCGGGATGGGGGAAGTCTATCGCGCACATGACGAGGATCTCGAACGCTACGTTGCCATCAAGATCCTGCCCGAGCGAGTCGCCGGCGACCCCGATCGAATCGCGCGCTTGAATCGCGAGGCGCGCATGCTGGCGGCCATCGAGCATCCGAACATCGCGGCAATTCACAGCGTCGAACAGGTCGGTGGCGTGCGGTTCCTGGTGATGGAACTTGTCAAGGGTGAAACGTTGGAGGCTCGACTCAGAGATGGTGCGCTGCCAATCGGCGAGGCCCTGAAGATCGGTCGGCAGATAGCAGCAGCGATGGAGGTCGCCCACGGCGCGGAGATTATCCATCGCGACCTCAAGCCCGCCAATATCAACGTGTCGTCGGACGGGACAGCCAAGGTACTGGATTTCGGGCTCGCCCGTGTCGTGAGGCCGCGTGGTGCGAAGGCTGACCCCGAGGAGCCGACGGCTGACCTCAGTATGACCTCGACGGGAACGATCCTCGGGACGATGCTGTACATGAGCCCCGAACAGACGCGTGGCGAGCGCCTTGACCAACGAACGGACGTTTGGTCATTCGGCTGTGTCATGTTCGTTGCGCTGACGGGCACAATGCCGTTCGCTCGCGCGACAGCGGCGGAGACCGTGGCGGCGATTCTGGACGCCGAGCCCGATTGGAGCCGATTGCCCCCTGGGACGCCGGAATCGATCCGCTTACTACTGCGTCGCTGTCTGCAGAAGGACCCCGCGAGTCGCCTTGGCGACATGAGCGGCGCATTGCTCTATATAGACGACGCGGAAGCCGCCGACAGCCAACCGTCGGCACTGCCGTTGGCCTCGTCGCGATTGACCCGCAGTGCCGTCCTCAGTGCCGTGCTTGTGATCCTCGTACTGTTCGCGTTGTACATGGTCCTCAACAATCGCTCCGGCCCGACGGTAAGTGTTCACCACGAGCGTATTACCTCTGACGGAGAGTCGTTCAGCCCGTCGATCTCGGCGGACGGCACCTTGATAGCTCACGTGCGGGGGACCCGCGGCGGCCCTCAGGAGGTGGTTGTCCAGGATCTCGCCACCGGTTCGGAACTCCGTGTCTTCGAAGGAACGGGTTGCTCAGGCCTCAAGTGGTCGCCAGACAGCCGTTGGCTCCTGCTGCACGCACGGACGCCCGCTGGCCGAATGGGCATCTACCTGGTCTCTCGGCTGGGGGGGCAGGAGCGCCTGCTGTCTGATGGCTACTCGCGGTTCCTGGCTTGGCTTCCGGATAGTTCCGCGTTCGCGACCACAGGTGGAGAACGGCAGGAAGTGGAGACGGTTGATGTGTCCACTGGCCAGGTGGCATCGATATTGTTGTCCATCGGACCGGAGCGAATAAGGGACCTGGACTGGTCCCCGGCTGGCGACCTGA
>JBDHLU010000304.1:0-4083 GCA_039656555.1 Gemmatimonadota bacterium
AGCGGAGCAGCGCCGGAGGCGTGGTGAAAACGCTGACCCCGGACGCCCTGGGCGACATCGTAAGCGGCATCTTGCTGCCGCCTGGTTTCAGCGGTCGCTCACCGGGGGCTCAGGCGGGCCAGGATCATACCGCAGGTTTACGCCGCTATCTCCGAGAGCCGTTGATTGCCGGCAGCGCCTTCACGCGTTCGCTCTGTCTCCTATTGAACGGGGTCTACGGCGCGTTCTGGGCGATCATTCCGACGATCGGATCCATCGGTGCCGCGCTTCGGCCGCAGGGAGACTGCGCGCCGCCAGAAATCGACGCTCTGCCGACCCCCGATCACCACGAGCACGCGCGACTCATCGATGAGGTGCAGCAGCCTTACCGTGACCGAATGGCTCCCGTCGATGCGCTTGCCGATTTCTACATGAGCCTCTACCGCGGGTCGTTCGTGATGAACTTCGTGTTGGGCGCGCTCGCGGTTCTCTTTGGCCTTCTATCGTACTTCAACTACGCGAACCAATCGCTCTGGCTCCGTGTCGATCTTCTCGCGCTGAGCATCATCTTGATCAACTTCGTCGCATCCCGCGTGTGGAACTGGCATGGCCGGGCGCTCGACTACCGCTTCATCGCCGAATATCTACGCCAAATGCCCATGCTAGCCCCTCTCGGCCGTTCGGCGCCGTAAAACCGGCCGGCCGCGCAGTACCGCGGTCACGATCCGACGGAGACCTGGATGGGGTGGTACGTGCGAGCCCTCGATCGAGATCAAGGCCTGATCGAGTTTCAAGCCGAGCCCGTCCCAAGGGTGCTGCGAATGGACGAGGCGTTCTTCGACACCATGCGGGCACGCCTCTGCAGGGACTGGCTTCTCGGCCAGTATCAATACTATCGGGAGATCAAGAGACGATTCGAAGGCGCCATCACGGTCATTCGAGCCTTGATGCTCGTGCTGTTCGTGATCACCGCGGCCGGGGTGGTCGCCCACCTCGCACACCTCACGATCGCTCTGGACGCAGCGAGCTGGCGCGACGGTGCGCTCCTCACGATTATGGTTGCCGCCGTGCCGGCATTCTTGGGGGCGCTACACGGTATCGCCGTCCAGGGTGAGCTCGAAGTGACCGCGGAGCGCGCGAGCGACATGAGCGCACACCTTGCCAGCGCCATCGCCGACATGACTCGTCAGGCCGATTCGGAGTCGAGCGCACCAGACCAACTCTCCGAGCAGGCCGTGCGTGCCGCGCATATGATGCTTGGCGAGGTGTTGGACTGGCGGATCATCCACCAAGCACACCAGGTAGAGCTGACTTGACCAAAAAATGGGCTCCACACCGTCGCGATTCGGCGGTAAGCTCCTCCCGGTAAGCCGATGGCGGAACAGCACCACGTCTACCTCATCCCAGGGTTGTTCGGCTTCGCCGAAGTGGGTGGGATCACCTACTTCCACCACGTCCACGAGATCCTCGAGCAGCGCTTTCGCGCCGCTGGCACGTCCGTCGTCATCCATGACATCGTCACCTCCCCGACGGCATCGATTCCCAAGCGGGCAGCGCGGGTCTTCGAAGCGATTCAACGAACAGTCGGCGAAAACGGTCCAGTGCACCTCGTTGGCCATTCCACGGGTGGATTGGACGCGCGCCTTTTCGTCACGCCGAATGCCGCCCTTGGCATCGGAGCCGAGGAGCTAGAAGCGCTTTCGTCGCGGGTGCAGACGGTGGTGACCGTTGCGACCCCCAACCACGGAGCGCCAGCGGCCGCCTTCTTCAGCTCGGCCATGGGTGCGCAGTTGTTGAAGATGATCTCACTCGCCACGATCTACACGATGGAGTACGGCCAGTTGCCCCTCGGTGTGATGCTGGCGGTCGGCAGAGCCGTCACACGCCTCGACGATCTCGTGGGCCTCCGGGGCTCGGTGCTCGATCAGTTGTACGACACGCTCTTCAGCGACTTCGACGCCGCTCGTCAGGCCAAGATCAAGGCGTATTTAGAGTCGATCCGCGCCGACAACGCAGCGCTCGGGCAGCTCACACCAGGCGGGATCGATCTCCTCAACGCAGCCGCAGAGAATCGCCCTGGGGTGCGGTATGGCTGCATCGTGACGAAGGCGCGCAAGCCAGGATGGTCGACGATGCGGTCGATCGGCTTGGACCCCTACCGGCAGGCCTCTCACATGCTCTATCGATTCCTGCACGGTATCGAGGCCGACGGGAAGGCCCACTACCCGACACCCACGCCGCAGCAAGCCCGCGTGCTCGTCGACCGGTACAGCGAGGTGCCGAGCGCCATCGATGGCGACGGGATCGTCCCCACGCGCTCGCAGCTCTGGGGTGAGTTGATATACGCCGGGAAGGGCGATCACCTGGACGTTTGCGGTCACTTCGACGACCCAGAGCACGATCCGCCACACTACGATTGGTTGGCGACGGGAAGTGGCTTCGATCGGCCTCAGTTCAAGTCCCTTTGGGGCTCCGTGACCGACTTCCTCTTGAGATCCCCAAGCTGAGTTACATGGAACCCACGTCCAAGAAGCTTTTCGTTTCATACAGCCGAAAGGACAAGGCGATGGCCCGAAGGGTGGCCGATGCCTTGGAGATTCAGGGCTACGATGTGTTTTGGGACGCGGCGATCCCGCCCGGTCAGAAATTCGATACCTACATCTTTTCGCAGCTAGAACAAAGCGATGCGGTCGTCGTCCTGTGGTCCACGCACTCCACTGCCTCCGATTACGTCAAGGAGGAGGCGGACTACGCGAAGACGAACAGCGTGCTTGTGCCCCTGAGAATCGATAAGACGAGCCTTCCGTTCGGGTTCGCTCGAAGCGCAAGCGATGGTTTCGTGGAATCCTTCGCGCTGTTCTTCGCTTTCCTTTATGGGGTCGGTGCGGTGGGCTTGCTGGCTTCCGGCGTGATCTGGTTCGCCTTCGAACCCGTCGAGGCCGTCAAGCCCAAGCGAACCCACGTTAGCGCATCCGCAATCCTGGCCATCGCCATCGTTATGTTCATGCTCCTCGGCATCTTCGTGTTCGCGCTGCGATTGGTGTGAAGGGTCCACGACGAGGAGCGAACGGAGCGCCAGTCGCGGCCCGCACCCCCGAGATGGGCCGTCAACCGTGAGTAAGCCCTGTTATTCGAGGTTGATATCAGTCAGTCCTCGTCACGCAGTACCGACAGCAGATAAGCGAACCAGATCACGCCGGAAGCCAGCAAGCCCACCGCACCGACCCCATAAAGGAAAGCGAAGAACAGCGCGAAGGATTCCACGAAACCATCGCTTGCGCTTCGAGCGAACCCGAACGAACCCAAATGTCATAGCGATGGGCAAGGAAGTCGCGACTAGCAAAGTCGGGACTAAGGCGTTGGTGAGCATCATCCTTCTATGTCGCAGTGGTATCGGCATACCCGATGACACGCCGTGAAAGATGATCTCGCTGCGGTTGTGGATCCACTGATGTCCCGCGTAATACACCTTGAGGGCGACAAGATGGATGGCGAGCATCACTGCAATAGCGGTGAAGTTGGACACGGCGACTCTCCTCCATTCCGTCGCACGTTGACCGAACAAAGCTCGCGACGGCATCAAACCTGCCCGGTGAGCGCACCGTACTTGCTTACAGATGGGAGGAGCAAGGGTGGCGTAGGAGTCAGTCCCTCTTGGCGTCTCGCAGCACAGATCGGTAGTAGGCGTATTCGAAAACGCCTGCCGTTGCCAGTGAAAGGCATGTCGTAGCGCCCAGGAAAACGGCAGCCAGCGCTACGACCGCGAGCTCGCTTCCAGTCACATACCCGGCGAGGGCAAAGTTCACCATTGTACCAAGCGCGGCGACGCCAAACGCTCCAGCCGTGTAAGACAGCCATGACTGGTTGAGAAGTATCCGCCGGTACGTCAGTGGGAGCGGAAGACCGCCGGAGACGCCAGTGACGACCTCCGTGGCGATGTGGCTGGCCAGCGTTGAAAGGTAGAAGAGGAGATAGACGGCAACGAACGTATTCGCCACAAGCACGGTGAAAGCTGTCGAAGTGGACATACGCTATGCAGGCACGCCAGCGCCCCCCCCCAACCGCTTACGTATCACGGGCGACTGTTGCCGTCACAGTTTCCCG
>JBDHLU010000305.1:0-2878 GCA_039656555.1 Gemmatimonadota bacterium
GCGATCGATGAGGTGCTGGCCGACGAGGAGTATGACGAGCTCAGCCAAGCTCGGCGGCTCGCGGAGAAGCGGATCGGGCAACTGGGCGACCTACCCACCACTACGCTCAGGCGGCGGCTCGTTCAGTACCTGGGCCGACGCGGGTTCAGGGGATATGAGGTGACGGATATGGTAGGGGAGGTGATGAAAGGGGGGACAGATGGGACAGGGGGCGATGTGTAGGTGCCACAGGGGGTTGGGTGCGGTGCGGGGGCGCGGCCTTGTCACGACGGTGTCAAGGTTAGCGAGGTTCCGCCATCTGTGATTAGTTTTTCCCTATGAAAGCCAGTGTAATCCGACAGTCGTTCATCGACTATTTCGTGTCTCGCGGGCACCAGACCGTTGCCTCATCGTCCCTGGTTCCTGCCGGGGACCCAACCCTGCTCTTCACCAACGCAGGCATGGTGCAGTTCAAGCAGGTGTTTCAAGGGCTTGAGAAGCGCAGCTACGATCGCGCGGCGACTGTGCAGAAATGTGTCCGGGCCGGTGGCAAGCACAACGACCTCGAACAAGTCGGCCATACCGCTCGGCACCATACCTTCTTCGAGATGCTCGGTAATTTCTCCTTTGGCGATTACTTCAAGAAGGAGGCAATTGAGTACGGATGGGAGTGGGTGACGAGCGAAGAATACCTTGGCATCGACCCTGACCGCATCTACGTAACCGTTCATCACACTGACGACGACGCAGCCAACCTCTGGCATAGTGTGACGAAGATTCCGACTGATCGCATCTATCGTCTAGGAGACAAGGACAATTTTTGGCAGATGGGGGACACGGGGCCGTGTGGGCCGTGTAGCGAGATTTTCGTAGATGTCAGAACCAACGGGGAAACGGGTATGCGGGGAAGCGGCCTAGCGCAGGCGGAGTTCGAGGATATGGCCGAGGCAGGGGAACTACTCGAAATCTGGAATCTCGTGTTTATGCAGTTCGATCAAGCATCGGATGGATCGCGAACCCACCTACCAGCGCCGTCCGTCGACACGGGTGCGGGGCTCGAACGCATTGCGGCCGTGATGCAGGATGTGCCGTCGAACTTCGATACGGACGTCTTCATGGCGATTATCGAACGTGCACAAGATGTGCTGGAGCTGGAATACGATCGGGGGCCGAACGGTGCGCCATTACGGGTGCTCGCGGATCATGCACGGGCCGTTTCCTTCTTGCTGGCCGACGGAGTGTACCCGTCCAGTGATGGGCGTGGCTATGTCCTCCGCCGGATACTCCGACGGGCGGCGCGTCACGCCTATTTGCTGGGTCGAAGGGATCCGACGTTGGCGGAGCTGTCCCGTGTAGTGATCGCCACGATGGGTGACACCTATCCGGAACTACAGGCGAACGCCGATCATATCGAAGCTGTCACGCGGGCCGAAGAAGAGCGGTTCCTGGAGACGATAGAAGGAGGCCTCAGGCGGATGGACGAGCTCACTGGAGGCAGTCCGGGGACGATCGCCGGTGCCGATGCTTTCAAGTTGTACGACACGTTTGGGTTTCCGCTGGATCTGACCCAAGTGATTGCGGCGGAACGTGGCTGGAAGGTGGACACGGCGGGTTTTGAGGCCGCTCTTGCGGAACAGCGCCAGCGTTCGAGAGCCAGCACCCAGCACTCAGCATCCAGCATCCCGGAGAAGGGGGAAGGGGGAAGGGGGAAAGGGTTCACGAGGGTCATTCCGAGGAAGCGACAGCGGTTTGTCGGCTATGAAACAACCGAAACGGAAACGGACGTTCTAGCATTCCGTCAAACCGACGATCGCCTCGACCTCATTCTGAAAGAAAACCCGTTCTACGCCGAGTCTGGGGGGCAGGTTTCTGATACTGGCGTGGTCCGGGGTGAGGGGTGGGAGCTGCCGGTCGATGACGTCTTGAAGATCGATGGCAAGCAGGTTGTCACGGGCCCATACGAAGGGGCTTTCGAACCGACACCTGTGCGTGCTGAGGTCGCTGAGCAACGGCGGCGCAACATCGAGCGGAATCACACGGCCACGCATCTAGTACACGCCGCGCTTCGGAATCTGCTTGGCGAGCATGTATCCCAAGCCGGCTCTGTGGTCGATCCAGACAGACTACGGTTCGATTTCTCGCATCACGCACCTGTGACGGATCAAGAACTTCGCGATATCGAAGAGGAAGTAAACCGTCACCTCTGGGAGAACACCGAAATCGAGACGAGGCAGATGGATTACCCCGACGCAATTGCCACCGGTGCGATGGCGCTCTTTGGGGAGAAATACGGTGACCGAGTGCGCGTCGTCGACATACCCGAAGTTTCGCTGGAGCTGTGTGGTGGTACGCATTGTCGAACGACGGGTCAGATTGGGCTCTTCCACTTTGTTGGCGAGCAAGGAGTGGCGGCAGGCGTTCGTCGTATCGAAGCGATTACTGGTCCAGGTGCATATAGACTCGTCAAGACGTTGGACCGGCGAGCGTCGGAAGTGGCGGATGCGCTTCGTACCAGCCCTGAGCATGCTGCACGCAAGGTGGAGCAATTGCTGAATGAAAAACGGCGATTGGAAAGGAAGGTTGAAGAACTGCTCAAGGGCGCGGGTAGTAGGGGGCAGGGCGAAGTTGAGGAGTACAAGTTTGGGAAGACGAGGTTGATCGTCGGCGTGGCTCCGGTGGATGACCGTGGTCAAATCGGATTGTTGATGGACGCCTTCCGACAACAGAACTCAAATGCGGTTCAAGTACTCTTTGTTGTCGGTGACAAGGCTGGGATCCACGTTGGCCTTACGGACGATCTCATCTCCATGGGTTTGAAGGCCGGCGACATCGTCAACCGCATCGCCGCGGTCAGTGGTGGGCGAGGTGGCGGCCGTCCGCATTTTGCGTCTGCGGGTGC
>JBDHLU010000306.1:0-2875 GCA_039656555.1 Gemmatimonadota bacterium
TTTTGAACCGCGCATTCAGATCGGCCGCCGTTTGCACGTACACTTCACGTGGGTCCCCGCCCTTCTGATCGTCGAACGGCATCACGAGCTTGGTAATCCAATGCGCACTCCCGCTGACGTTCATGAGAGCTTCTCGAGTGCCATCTGGAAGCTCATACGTACCTTCGTCGAGCCGGGTAAGCGGCGGTTGGCGCAACCGGACGTTATCGGTCTTGGGGCGCGTCTGCCCGATGTTGCGACCCCAGAGGGGGGAGTTGATGCCGACGCCGAATGAGTTCCCGCGCGTCGGCAGGTAATCGAACCGGATCTGGGTGCCGCGACCGAAGATGCCGCCTCGACGAAGTGGCAATTCGAGACGGACAAGCCAATCGAACCGGCTCTCGAGACCGTTGTAGTCGACACCGGTTGTGACATGGAAGACTGGAATGGAAAACAGTGCCCGGCCGCCCCAATCGAATTGGTTGGCACGATACCCCGCGTACCCCTCCAGGCCCAAAGCCATGATGCCCACGATGGGACTGCCGAGGGCCTTCATCAGGCCGAGGTGACCGAGGCTAGAGAATTCGCCGTTCGAACCTGGCCGGTCCCACCC
This sequence comes from Gemmatimonadota bacterium, assembly GCA_039656555.1. GTDB lineage: Bacteria > Gemmatimonadota > Gemmatimonadetes > Gemmatimonadales > GWC2-71-9 > CAMYLY01. The sequence continues at coordinate 593 of JBDHLU010000306.1, forward strand.
AATCATCGCACCGGCGTGGCCCGTGTAGACCGGGGGCATGCCGAGCGAATAGATCGTACCGCCTTTCTCGGGCGGGAGATCGGTTGGGACTTGGGCGGCAACAGCGCTGGCCGCGAGGGTGAGCGAAACGAAAACTGTCCGGAATCGATTCACAGGTCGGTACTCGAAGTAGGCATTCCTGTCTCCATTACTGTAACAAAGCATCACGGCCTCCGAGTGTGACCATTGCACTCATGTTCCCTCACAACTCACCGAAGTTCCTTTTCCTGTCAGCGCACCCTGAACCGCTGTGCGAGGGCCTTTTCCCCGCCGCCGATCGCGAACTTGATCCCGAACGTGTTCCTGGCATACGCGACATCGAGCCGCAGGAGCACGACGACCGGAATTGTCAGCCTGACACCGCCACCGACGCCGGCGATGAAGTTTTCGCCGAACTCCGATCGGGTACTCCACGCCGTGCCGAAGTCTCCAAACACCGCGAGCTGCAGGCCCATGCGCCACTTGATGAACCAGAATCGGAAGGCCTTGTCATCAAGGACACGGAACCAGTATTCCGCGGTGTTCAGCCACTGGTGCTTCCCCACCCTCGAGCCCAGCGGCCAGCCGCGCACCGAATTCGTGCCGCCGATGTGAAAGTCCATGTACTCGGGAATGTCCGTACCGACTTGGCCCGTCGAGAACGTCGCCAGCGTGTACAGGGCCAGGGAGTGGCGGCGGCCGAAGGGCAACGGGATGTATCGTCGCACATCCGCGTTGAACTGCCAGTAGTCGCCGTCGCCTCCCAAAATGCCGTACTTGGCGGCCTCCAGCTCGGTGTACCAGCCGCTCGTGGGGTACGGACCGTTCCGCAGGTCGAGTTCGAGGAACAACCCGACCGCGGGAATGTTGTCGCGGTTATCCGGTGACAGTGTCTTGCCTGGCGTGTCGCTCTTCACCGACAAGAATTGGAAGCGCAGCCCGAGGTGGAGCTGGTTCAGGAGATTGCGCTTGACCTGCAGGAAGAGGTCGTCGGTCGATTCGCGGAAATCGTCGAGCACGTTGTCGCGTTCGATATGGGCGTACGTGATGCCGTACCCGAACAGCCAGCTCTTCCCGGGCAACCACGGATCCCAGTAGCGCGCGCCGAAGTTGGTTGCGCCTCCGAACCGGACGTAGGCGGAAGCCCGTCCGGCCCACCCGAGAAAGTTCGGGGACGAGAACGCGGGGCCGATCTCGACGCCGTTTTCCTCGGTAAGGGCGAAACTGAGCGAGGGGAGATACGGACTCATCTCGGTGACGCGAACGACCAGGGCGATACCGTCAGGCGCCGGCTCGGTCTCGAAATAGATCGTGGTGAAGACGCCCAACTGGCTCAGCCAGAGGTGGTCGAACTCGCTGCTTCGTTCCGTGTAGGGGTCCCCCACCCGCGAGGCCATGGCACCCTCGACGATCCAGGTCCTCGTGTAGTCGTTGCCTTCGATCCTGATCTCTTGGACGATCTGGCCGTACGGCAGACTATCCGGAAAGACGCTTGGCGGGGTCTCGATGGAGACCAAGGAACAGCCCGAGGCCGCGCTGGCCAGCCCGATGGTGCATACCACGGCCTTCAGCCGCTTCGCCCACCACTGCCGGGGTGATCGATTGATTTGGTTATCCGTCATCAGTCGTCAACCTGCGCAGCCATCCTTGAAACACCCGCAAACGGATGTAGAGGTGGTCGCTGTTACCTACCTTTTGCCAGGTCAGGTCGGCCCGGAGACGCAGGACGGACCCCACGTTGCGGCCCAAGCCGACGCCGATTCTAAGCCGCTCGTCGAACAAACCGGCGTCGCCCGCAACGGTGACGAAGCCTTCAACGTGGAAGAGCACGCGCCAGTCGGAACGGGAGGTGAAGCCGGAAAAGCTGTAGTCGACCTGGAGCTGATATCGGCCACGCAGCGATGCGTCGAACGTCCAATCGTCGGTCGCCCACCGAAGGCGTTCCTCGATCCGCAGGTAGTGCCGGAGGCGAAACCGCGGCCTGTTGGGCCAGATAGCGCTGATGCCTTGAAACGGCCGTATTTCCAGCCGGTTGGGAAGCTGCTTGTTGACCGTGTACCACGTTCCAATCCCGCCGGCAAGACGGAAGGGGCCCACCGGACCTCGGATGCCGGGACGCGCCACGAAGCGTACCCATTTCTGCTCGCCAATCACCGAGCGCAAGCCGAGGTCACCGTAGAGCTCGCGGTGGGATTGGTCGGTCCATCGAGGATTGTAGTCGAGCCAGAGCTGCTCGCTCACCCCTCCCTCCCCCTCTTGTGCGAC
>JBDHLU010000307.1:0-3447 GCA_039656555.1 Gemmatimonadota bacterium
CCGAGAGTTCGCGTCGCAAGTGTTGAGATCGGCGCGAAATCATGCAGAGGAGTGGAGAAAATGATCAAAGAGCGAACACTGACCGTTGCGGTCCTGCCGTTCGTCAACGTGAGCGCGGACCCACAGATCGACGAAATTGGAGAGGCCATCGCGCACGCGCTCCGCACATGCCTTCAAGATGCCGATGCGCTTTGCGTAAGTTGCGACTCCCAGAACACAACGAGTGACTACGACCTTCACGTCAGTGCGCTCGGTCGCACGATGCACGCAGACGCGCTGCTCTTCGGGTGTATCTGCGAAACGGATGGCATCCTGCGCGCGAAGGTACAGATCGTTGACGCGATGACCGGGCAAGTGAGATGGTCGACGCAAGTGGAGGTTCTGGCCGACCAGACGAGTGCCGGTGACCTGGCCGAGCAGATTGCCGCCGGCCTGGAGACCGCGATTCAGTTGGAGTTTTGAGTGACGTTCGGCGCCGTCACCCTGGACGGCGTGGCCGCCCATGGAGATTTTCATGAGCACGAATGTCCACCTGGGCGGTCAATTAGTGGTCAAGTGGGTGTGGGGCAACGGTTTGGGAAGGGAGTACGAGGGTGCAGGATGCAGGATGCAGGACTAATTTGGACTGATGCTATACGCCACACTCGCCGCGTGCTCGATTCTCGCGGGCCTGCTGGTCTACCGATACGACCTCTACGACCGAGAGCCGTGGTACATGGCCCTTATCGCGGTCGGTTTGGGCGCGATCCCAGACGTGCATGTCCTTGATGTACTGTCGCAGCCAGTCGGGAACAGCGTATTCGGGAATGTCCGGAAACTTGTCCTCCGACGGCCATGGATTGCGCTTCGTGGCCCTACGGTCTTTTCGGGTATACGGCGACTTGTTGCTTCCCTCGGGACCTTCTCCATCGGTGTCGTAGTTCTCGTACTTCGCCATGACTCCCCCCTAACTCGTGCAGCGTTCTTCGTCCCAGACACGTCGAGTACGTGCGGAACACCATCAGCGCTTCGGCGGCTCTCCTCCTTTCAATGCTTCCAGCCTTCTTGCGAGTTGCTCTGCGCCCGCCCGCCACCCCAACTTCTCCCCCGCCTTGATGCGGATCTCGAGACTCGCCGGCAAATACATGAGGTTCGGAACAGACCCGGGCGCGTCCAGGTACCCGGCAACTTCGAAGGCTCTCGCATAGTCACCTCGTGCCATCTCCAACCTTGCGAGCAGCAACCAGTCGAGTCCGACACCCTCCCACGGGTACCACGTAAGATCCGGACGCGGGCCATTGGGATGCAGCGACGTTAGCAGTTCAATCGCGGCGGCGGTGTCACCCTCGGCGGCAGCGATCTGGGCGGACAGGCCCCGGGCCAACAACCGCGGGCGCCGCTCGCCTCCCCAGGCCGCCCAACTGGTGAGGGTATCCCGGATGGCACGCGCTGACCGGAGGCTACCTCGATGGGTCTCCCAAACGCCCAGAAACCACAGCCCCACGTCATTGGAACCGTCAGGCGGCAGGGGCAACGAACCTCTAGCTCGTTTTGCCCAGTCCGCTACCTCGGCTTTCACGGGAGCACCCACTAGATCCCCGAGTGCGAGGAAATTCGCGATGTACGGAAAGAGCTTTGGGTCGGACGTTTCCGTCGTGACGACGAAGTCGCGAAACGCCTCGTGCTGACCGGTGGCCAGGTAGACGCTCATCAGCCCTATCATTGCGCTAAAGCGATAATTCGATGCGGTGGTATCGTGTTCCAGCACCGCCCTCCACCCCTCAGCGGCACACGCGGGGTGTGCCGCCCGCATGTGAAGAGATCTCGCTGCCTGAAATACGACATCCACATCACTGAGTACCTTGGCACGCCAATCGATTACATCGGGCGATTCTTCCACGCACCTGAGCATCAGTTCCACGGTCGGCAACGCGGGGTCGTTGGGAGACCGTTCGTGCATCTCGCGAATGTAGCTGCGTGCCTCTCTCAATCGTCCGAGCCGGATCGACGAGTGCGCGAGATAGCCCAACACGGGCGCGAACTCCCCCTCCGTGGCGTCGTAGACCCCGAGAAACGCGCTTCTCGAAAGCGAGTCCTGCGGCGTTTCGGACGGGAGGAGGTGCCGGAATACCTGCCCGATGCCGAACTCGGACGGGACGTACTCCGGGTCGAGTGCCGATGCGCTTCGAAAGAGCCACAATGCGGAATCGGCTTGACCTTTGAGGAAAGCATCGAACCCAAGTGCCATGAGTCCGTCCCGCGGGGCCAAGGTCCGCCGGTGGCGTACCGCCAAGTCGATCATACGGTCAGCCAGTTCTAGCGAATCGAGCCACATAGCCGCGAGAGCAGCCTTGTAGGCAGCGAGGGAAAAGAGCGAGTCTCGTTTCACAGCGCCGGCAAATGCTGCGAAAGCCGATTCGAATTCGCCGCTCCGGAAGAGTCGTTCGCCTTGAACGAACTCTTGTATTGCATCAGCGTTCCGACCGAGCACGCTCGTGACCGGTACGGCCTGTCCTGGAGGGAGAAGATCGAGAAGCAAGGGGCTCACAGCCCTGAGCCCGAGGTCGCCGGTGACCGTGCGCAACAGGCCGGCCGTGTCCGCCCTCACGACGGTGTCGGGTTGGTCCGTCCGCCGCAGGGCCAAGAGCACGTGCGCGCTGTCGGACCTCAGAATCAACTTCCCGTCGGTAAAGAACATGGCGCCTGCGGCACGCGCGATGCGATATCGTTCCCGCTGGGAGGGAACCCGCACCGACTTTCCCTCTCGATCGAGCAGATCTCCTCCGTCGATCCAGCGGAGTCTCCCGAAACCGTCGAGCGCCGACACCATGACGGTCGCGATCGTGGGGCCGAGGTTTTCCGACGGAGTAAACTCCACCCCCGGTGCGACAACCACCTCCAGTGGGAAGGCAACGATTTCGTTGGGGTCGAGCGGCTGGGTCGGCCAGAGAGTCCACGCGAACAGACCCGAAATCGCCGTCACGGCGGCCGCCGTAATCCACCGCCACGGCCGCCGGGCTTCCTTCCCGCCGTAGACGATGGATGAGTCCACTTGTTGCAACGCCGCACAGAATTCAGTGGCGCTCTGGAATCGATCGGCGGGAGATTTCGCCAGCGACCGCATCACCACGCGTTCCAGATCGCGCGGCACCTCGCGCCGCACCGTAGCGATCGAAGGCGGGTGCTCCGTCACCTGCCGTGCCAGCACCGCCTGCGCGTTGGATCCAGTGAACGGAGGATCTCCCGTCAGCATCTCGTACAGCACGCACCCGAGAGCATAGATGTCGCTCCGGTGGTCGACGAATCCTTCGCCAGTTGCCTGCTCCGGACTCATGTATGAGGGCGTCCCGACTGCGATGCCGCGCGACGTAACGCGGTACGACCCTGCCTCAACGTCTTCGGTATCGGTACCCCCTGAACCGGCTGCGTGCAGGGCGAGGGCGAGACCGAAGTCGGCCACCACCGCCT
>JBDHLU010000308.1:0-2873 GCA_039656555.1 Gemmatimonadota bacterium
GCCGTGGAGCACGGACTAGGCGGGAAGTTCGCCGTCGCCACGACATAGTGGGGGGGAGCACGATGAACGAAGAACTACGGATCAGCATTTCGCGCTTGCGCCACGCGCTCGAGACGACGAAAAAACCTGACGCCGAGAATGAGGTCCCCGAAGATATCGGCCTCTCCGTCGACGATCTCCGACGTAGCCTCTGGGGCGTCCTCACCACCACGTTCGCGACCGATGCGGAAGAGTATCTCGTGGCCATGCGCGTGCGTCGCGCCAACGAAATGCTGCAGGACCTGCTCGCAGATCTGTATACCGGCGCGCTCTCGATGCGCGCCCCCGGCACGGACGAACTGCGGACCGCAACCAGCGAACTCCTGGTGTCTCTGGAGGGACTGTCTTGATGCCGGCCGCCCCCGATTGGCGCGGAAGCCTCGAAGAGATCTTGGGTGGCATCGATAAGGAACTCGAGGGACCGGAATCTGGGACCGCTGTCCTCGAGGATCTCAAGGTCATGCTCGACAACACGCGCAACGTGATTCAGGCATACGGAAGCACGAGCAGCACCGCCGAGTACTTGAAAGAATTGCGGGACCTCCGACTGCGACGGGCAGTAGGGGTGTGCCAGAACGTGTTGGCGGACATTCGGGCGGGGCACGTACCGGCCGAGACGCTGGGGGTTAAGGAACTTCGAGAGGTGCTGAACGATCTGACGGCGCGGCTCAATGTCAGTGAAGGAAGTTGAATCAACGGCAAAACGGCGACTGCTCTGCATCGCCCGTGACGCCATCCGCACTCACCTGACTACCGGTGAGTTTCTCGTCCATCCGCAAGAGGATGGCGAATTGGGAGACGTGCGTGCCACCTTCGTGACCCTGCGCAACCGAACGACGCGGGACCTGCGTGGCTGCCGGGGCGAGTACCGCGCGACGCGTCCACTGGCCCAAGCCGTTGTGCACACTGCCGTGGCCGCAGCGACGGACGACCCGCGGTTCGCCAGCCTGACCATCGACGAACTCAGCGAGACGCATATCGAGATCAGCGTGCTCACGCCGATGGTGCCCATCACTCCTCGTGAGATCGAAATCGGCCGTCATGGTCTCTTGTTGACCATCGGAGGCGCGGCAGGGCTGTTCTTGCCACAGGTACCGGTTGAACAAGAATGGTCGGTGGCCGACTACCTGCGGCGGTTATGCCGGAAAGCGGCGCTTCCCGACGACGCCTGGTCGCGCGAAGGCGCCGAACTCTTTGCGTTCGAAACGGACGTGTGGGAAGAGGAACTAGCGTGATCGACAGCACGAAGTTCACCGTACCAACGAAATACTGGCACGTGGTGGACGACGGCCGGGTGCAGTGCGACATGTGCCCGCGGTTCTGCCGTCTCCGCGAGGGGCAGCGAGGCCTCTGTTTCGTCCGCGCATGCCAAGAGGGTGAGATCGTGCTCACGACCTACGGTCGGTCGAGTGGATTCTGCGTGGACCCCATCGAGAAAAAACCGCTCAATCATTTCTTGCCGGGCACACCCGTCCTGTCGTTCGGCACGGCCGGATGCAACCTCGCCTGCAGTTTCTGTCAAAACTGGGATATCAGCAAATCGCGAGAGATCGACACGCTGGCCCATGCAGCGTCACCGGAACAACTCGCCATGGCTGCGAAACGGTTGGGATGTCACAGCATCGCGTTCACATACAACGATCCTACCGTTTTCCACGAGTATGCGATCGACGTGGCGCAAGCCTGTCACGAGCACGAGATCAAGGCCGTTGCCGTTACTGCCGGATACGTGTGCCCGGAGCCTCGGCGAGAATTCTACACGCACATGGATGCGGCAAACATCGACCTTAAAGCGTTCGCTGAAGACTTTTACTGGAAGATCACGAAGTCGCATCTCCAACCGGTGCTCGAAACCCTGGAATACCTCAAACACGAAACGAGTGTGTGGTTCGAACTCACTACACTCGTGATTCCGGGCAAGAACGACAGCGATCGCGAGTTCGACGAGATGTCACAGTGGGTGGTCGAGCACCTGGGGCCGGACGTACCGATGCACTTTTCGGCGTTTCATCCCGACTGGAAGATGATGGACGTGCCGGCTACGCCACCGGGCACCTTGCGACGGGCCCGGGAGATCGCCATGCAGAACGGCGTACGCTACGCCTACACGGGCAACGTGCACGACGCAGACGGTGACACCACCGTGTGCCACGCGTGCGGGGCCGATCTCATCGTCCGGGACTGGTACGAGTTGCGGGAGTGGCACCTCACCGACGACGGCCTGTGCGCATCCTGCGGTGTCGCGCCCGCGGGGGTGTTCGAGGGCGCGCCGGGAGCCTGGGGACGGAAGCGGATGCCGGTGCTGATGGGGGGGACAGGAGGGACAGGAGGGACAGGGGGGACAGGGGAGACGGACCTCCGCTATTCCCGCCCCTCCAACGGATCGGCTCGCACCGACACGCTCCCTGAATAATCCGCCCCGTCGACCGTAACCGTGACCACGTAACGCCCGGGTGCAGCGTCATGCATCCGTGGTTGCTCCCCGTAAATCCCGAAGAAGCTCTGGTCACCAACCACAGAACTGTAGGCGATGAGTTGCTCACGTACCGTGTTGTAATCGCGCACCGACGTTGCGCTGCGCCAGCGTTCATGCGTCATGCGCAGGTGCTCGCGCAATAGTTCGAGCGGTTCGTCCTCGTGTTCGTACTGCTCGTCTCGATACAACCGGGGGTAGTTCTGCGGCGCCATGAGGTCCTTAGCCATCTGTTCGATGGCCGCGACGTCCGCCTGCGGTAGAGCGTCATCGATAATCTGGGCGACGTTGGCCAGGTCGTTTCGATACTGGGCAAGCTCCTCGCCTGTCGGTTCGAAGTTCATATCCCATCGCACGCGGG
>JBDHLU010000309.1:0-2846 GCA_039656555.1 Gemmatimonadota bacterium
TCGTGCGTGGCGGGTGCATTTCCACGCGGGGAAGGCGGGCGAGTGATACGCGCTGCCGGTACCACTATATAAGGAAAGGCGAAGTCGTCCCACGAAGACGCGGAGCGGCACCGGGAGCTCGCGCCGCACGTCATGGCGGAGACTGCGATTCGGCCGACACCTAATGGCCGTCCCGTCCTGGCGTCGCAATCGGGCCATGTCCCGGCGGTGATGAGAAAGAAAGTAGGTACGGGAACGGGGTTCAGTGAGTGCTTCTGAGGTTGGAGAACGTCGGGACCCCCATCGGCGTCCAACCCGCCTCGGCTTTTCGTTTACCCCTACCTCTTACGGTACGCTCACCGACTGAGCGTCATCGACTCGACTTCGTTCACTCGTTCCGAATGCTGATGAGCGGATCGACCCGAGACGCCCGGCGCGCGGGCAAGTAGGCCGCGGCCATCGCGACCGCCAAGAGCAACACCGCGACGGCCGCGTAGGTTGTCGGGTCGAGAGCGGTGACCTCGTACAGGAGATTGCTCAGCGCTCGAGCCAACGCGAGGGCAAGGACGAGCCCGATCAACACCCCTGGGATCGTCAGGCGGGCGCTCTGGTTCAAGACGGAACCCATCATGGATGTCGGCGTGGCTCCCAATGCCAAACGGATACCAAGTTCTCGAGATCGTTGGGCCACCGCGAAGGACATGACGCCATAGATTCCCATCCCGCCGAGGAGTAGAGCGAGCCCGGCGAAAACGCCAAACAGCGACATCGCGAAGCGGCGTGTACCGAGGCGGGCCATCGCGATGTCTTGCAGCGTCTGCACGGAGAATATTGGGACTTGGGCATCCAGCCGTCCGATCGCCGCACGAACGGTGGAAGTCAGCGCACGCGGGTCGCCCGCCGTCCTGATCAGCACACTCCTCGCTCTCCCCCCTTGCCTCGCGACGGGAAAGTAGATGGCCGGCGGTGCCGGGCTATCAGCCATGACTTCGATTCGGCGCAAGATTCCCCCACACACGTTGCGTACACCTCGCTTTGAGTGTTCGAGGTTCGATTGGGCCGCCGGGGCATCTGCTGCCGGCCATGTATGGGAGGATATTGAAATGACGCTCAAGCAGGTCTATTGGTTTCACCCATCGGGTCGTTCATCATTGGCGGTAGCCTAATCATTCATAGTACTTTGATCTCCCACCTCAATTCCGCCCGGACCTGCGAATGTCGATCCCAGTCTTGTCGTCAGCCTCTATTGGCCTGCAGAGCCTACAGGGAAACCCCCTGCGTTCGGTGCTCTCCACACTGGGCATCATCATGGGTGTCGGATCGATGGTGTCAGTGCTGGCACTCGGCGACGGCGTCGAGGCGTTTGCGAGGAACCAAATCGTCACCACGTCGAGCCTCCAGACAGTAACCATCTCACCACTGACCACCCACCTGATCGACGGCCAGCGGTTCGCCAGGGATACCATCGTCACATTCGAACCCGCCGACGCGGTGGCGATCGCTGGCGCGGTCGGCGACCTGGGCGATGTAGTGCTCATGATCTCGGGCGCTGCCCGGTTCCAGGATCACAACAGTGGGCAAATCCGAGCGGTGCGGATCCTCGGCGTGAACAACATCCCGCAAAACGTTTCCGCACCGCTACTGCTAGCCGGTGCCAATCTCTCACCGGCCGACCTCGAGGCCGACGGTACGGAAGTGCTCGTTACGAAGCCGTTTGCCGAGTCGCTCTTTCCCGGCGAAGACACCGGCCGAGCAGTCGGCACTGAGATCGAATGGGACGGAATAGTGACTCGCATTGTTGGCATCATCGATCCCGCACAGGTCACGCCCCATTCCGCAGTCATGGGTTTTCGTGCGGCGCGATCGGTGCTCGTCTCCACCAACCCGGCCCGCCCGCAGATTCTTCTCACGGCCCCAACTATCGAAGCGGTAACCCCGCTGAAGGCGCGAGCCGAGGCATGGCTCACCACTAGGTACGAAGACTGGACGTCCAAGGTCAGCGTGGCCACCAGCGCGGCGCGGGTAGCGCAGGCGCAGCAAGCCATGACCGTATTCAAGATCCTGATGACTGCCCTTACCAGCGTCTCGCTCGTCGTTGGGGGTGTCGGTGTCATGAATATCCTGCTGGCATCGGTCGCCGAACGTACGCGGGAAATCGGCGTGCGCCGGGCGGTGGGTGCACGTCGGAAGGACCTTCTGACTCAGTTCCTCGCCGAGTCGATCGCGATCACTAGCATGGGCGCGGTGCTCGGTATCGTTCTTGGCCTCGGCGTCGCCTGGGTGGCCGCGGCAGTAATACGGATGCAGACGCAGGCCGCCGTTTCTCCCACCCTGACGTGGCAAACGTTTGTCTTTGCCGTTGCTGCGTCGGTCACCGTTGGACTGTGCTTCGGCACGTATCCGGCCTTGCAGGCCGCGCGCCTCTCCCCGACGGACGCGATCCGACGCGATTAGTCGGTCGCACACCGTACCCAAGTACAAAGACCTAGTGAAGACTGAAGCGTCCTCCCACTCCTTCACACGGGGTTCATCTCAATTTCATCATGGGTGCCAACCATAAGGAATTCTGCAGGCAGGTAGGAATGGCTTTAGATCCGGTTTACTCGGACTTCAGCCGGCCTCTCAAAGCGGATTTCAAGAGGAGGAGAAGGTGGATCTTACAACATGCGCACGATCATTCTCGTCTGCAGTCTTATTTGCATTCTCATTGGTTGTCTTCGGTTGTGATAAGCCGCAAGATGATGCAGCAGGAACGACCTATTGTGAGAGCAGTAGCGACGGGAGCGCCGTAGCCTGCGGCGAGAGGGCGACCTATTGTGAGAGCAGTAGCGACGGGAGCGCCGTAGCCTGCGGTGAGATGGCGACCT
>JBDHLU010000310.1:0-2828 GCA_039656555.1 Gemmatimonadota bacterium
TCGCCGCAAAATGGAAATACGTGAAGACGACCTGGCCCTCCCGCATATGCGGCCATTCGGATTCGATCGGCTCCTTCACCTTCACGATCATTTCGGCCTGTTGCCACACGTCCGCCGCGTCAGGAACCATCGTCGCGCCGGCTGCTTCGTAGGCTACATCCAAGAACCCGCTACCCACACCAGCACCCTCTTCAACGAGGACCGTCTGACCGTCCTTGACGAGGGTCTCGACACCAGCGGGCACGAGCGCGACGCGGGTCTCTGCTGTTTTGATTTCCTTGGGCACACCGATGATCATGGGAATGGTCTCCGGTTATTCGTAGGATTGGGCTAGTCGTTCGGGCCAAGCCAAACGACAGTCTGCCGTGAAGGTGCGAAAAACTCCGCGCCCACGTCGGCGACCTGTTCCTGAGGGACTCGATCGATCTCCGTCAACACGTCGTCTATCGTTCGGTAGGGCTCACCGTACACCGCAACCGTCGCCAGTCGATTCATGCGTGCACCCGGACTCTCGAGCGAGAGGGTGATTTGGCCTTTGATCTGCTGTTTGGCTTGGGCCAGGGTCTCGGCGTCCAACCCCTCGTTAGCCACCCTCTCCAACTCTTCCCGGATGACGTCGACCGCCTGCTGGGCCGTCGAAGGGTGCGTACCGACATAAATGCCCGTCATGCCACCGGATTGATATAGCGACTGGTAGGCATAGACCGAGTACGCGAGTCCAAGCTCTTCCCGCACTCGTTGGAACAAGCGGCTGGACATCCCGTGCCCGAGGACCGCGTTGATCAATACAAGTGCGTAGCGGCGGGGATCGGAGTACCGGAAAGTGTCGGTACCCAGGACGATGTGTGCCTGCGCCGATTCACGTTCGACCCTGGTCAACCCGGCCTCCGCCCGAGGTGGGGCCGAACTCTCGACCGGAGGATCGCCCCCGGGATCGGAAAACCAACCTAACTTGGTCAGGAGCTTGAGTAGCACATCGTGATCGACGCTTCCGGCCGCGGCCACCACTACCTGAGCTGGGTGGTAGGAGTGCGTGTGCAGAGAACGAAGGTCTTCGGCGGTGAGCGCCGAGACGGTGTCGCGGGTTCCCAGAATCGAGAATCCGTATGGGTGGTCAGGCCACATCGTCTCCGCGTGGAGTTCGAAGACCATGTCATCCGGCGTATCGTCAACTGTGCTGATTTCCTCTAAGACGACTTTTCGCTCCAGATCCAGGTCGCTCTGCCGCAATACCGGGTTTCGGACGAGATCGGTCAATACATCGAGCGCGCGCGGGAGATCCTCATCCAGCACGCGCGCTTGGAAAGCCGTGTAGTCGCGTGACGTGAACGCATCCAACGCTCCACCGCGAACCTCGAGCACGGTGGCTAGCTCACGTGCCGACCGCCGTTCGGTGCCCTTGAACACCATGTGCTCGAGCAAATGGGACACTCCCATCTTGGCCCGCTCTTCGTGGACCGAAGCGGACTTGACCCATATACCCACCGCCGTCGATCGGACGCTCGGGAGCTTCTCCGAAAGTACAGTTACGCCATTTTCGGCGTCCGTGCGAAACAAACGCTCGTCGAGTTGAGTCGTTCGCATGGCGAGCTAGCTCTCGGTGGACTCCTCCTTGTCCATCAGCGCTTTCCGCGAGAGACGCATCTTTCCGCGGTCGTCGACCTCGAGAAGCTTTACGCGCACTGTGTCACCCTTCTGCACGACGTCTTCGGTCTTGGTCGTCCGCGCGTGTTGGAGTTCCGATATGTGCAGGAGGCCTTCCCGACCTGGGAGGATCTCAACGAATGCACCAAACGCTGTTGTGGTCTTGACGACGCCTTCGTAGATCTGACCAATTTCCGGCTCCGCAACACATGCCTCGACCATTTTCCTGGCACGTTCGCCCGCTTCGCCATCGACCGCCGCGATTGTCACCCGACCATCGTCATCAACGTTCACCTCGGCGCCCGTCTGTTCCTGAATGCCACGGATGTTTTTCCCCTTCGGCCCGATCAGGTCGCCGATGCGTTCGGGGTTGATCATGACCGTCATGATGCGCGGCGCATGTTTCGATAGCTCCGCGCGCGGTTCTTTCAACGTCTTGTCCATCTCATCGAGAATGTGCAGGCGGGCGACGTTCGCCTGCTTCAAGGCGTCTCGCACAATGCCAAGGTCTAGGCCTTCGATCTTGATGTCCATCTGAACCGAGGTGAGCCCTGCTCGCGTCCCAGCCACCTTGAAATCCATATCACCAAGGTGGTCCTCACTGCCGAGAATGTCAGTGAGAACCGCAATCTTGTCGCCTTCCTTGATCAACCCCATCGCGACGCCGGCACAGGGTGCCGTGATCGGCACGCCCGCATCCATGAGGGCCAGCGATCCACCGCACACGGTGGCCATCGAGCTGGACCCATTGGATTCCAGGATATCCGAGACGATTCTGATCGTGTAAGGGAAGTCATCGTAGACTGGAAGCACCGCCTGAATGGCGCGTTCGGCCAGGTTTCCGTGACCGACCTCCCGCCGTGACACCCCGCGCGGCATGCGTACTTCACCGACCGAGAATGATGGGAAGTTGTAGTGGAGCAGGAAGCTCTTCGTGGTCTCCGTAGCGGAATGAATATTGTCGATACGTTGTTCGTCGCGCTCTGTCCCAAGCGTGGTCGTCACTAGGGCCTGCGTTTCCCCGCGGGTAAACAACGCGGACCCGTGCGTCCGAGGAATCAGGCCAACATCACAAGTAATCGAGCGCACCGTCGTGAGATCCCTACCGTCCACACGTTCCCCTGTTTCCAAGACTTGCTGCCTCATCGCATCACCCTCGATCGACCCGAGCGCATCCTTCACGT
>JBDHLU010000311.1:0-2786 GCA_039656555.1 Gemmatimonadota bacterium
GCAGCTGTCGATCGACGAGGCGGTAAAGATCACGACGGAAGTGGCCGACGCGTTGCACTACGCCCACGGCGAAGGCGTGATCCATCGTGACATCAAGCCCGAGAACATTCTCATCCATAACGGTCGCCCGATGGTGGCGGACTTCGGGATCGCACTCGCGGTGAGCGCCGCGGCCGGCGGGCGCATGACAGAAACCGGATTGAGCCTCGGCACGCCGCATTACATGTCGCCCGAACAAGCGACGGCGGAGAAAGAGATCACGGCGCGATCGGATATTTATTCGTTGGGTAGCATGCTGTACGAGATGCTGACCGGTGATCCACCGCATACGGGTTCATCGGCACAACAGATCATCATGAAGATCGTGACGGATGAAGCGCGGCCGGTGGCCGAGCTTCGGAAGTCGGTGCCGCCCCACGTCGCGGCAGCGGTGGCCAAGGCGTTGGAGAAGTTGCCGGCGGATCGTTTTGAAAACGCCGCGAATTTTGCGAGCGCGTTGACGGACGCCCGCGTCATATCCCAGGCCGCCACTCCTGTGAGCGCGGGCCGAACGCACGGATTACCTGGGATTGCGCTTCGCGCACCGTGGGTGTCGGTAGTCGTGTTGGTCGTGGTCGGAGGGATCGCCGGTTGGATTCTCAAGCCATCCGTGAACGACGGCACGGCACCGGTCACGCGGTTTTCAGTGGAGGTGTCGGCAGGGCATGATCTGTTGGCGTTTGAGCCCAACCTGGCGCTCTCCAGTGACGGTCGAACATTGGCGTATTTTGCCGGTGACGTACTCTATCGGCGTGACTTCGCACAAAGCGATCCGCGAGCACTCGCTCGCGTTCCCGGGGGGTGTTGCCCGGTGTTTTCACCGGACGGCCGATGGATCATGTACGGGAATTTTGGGGGTGGCGGGCGATTGCTTGCCGTGTCATCCAAAGGCGGCCCGACTGTCGATTTGTCGACGCAACCGACCGAGCAGGATCTCTTCAATGCAAATTGGGAAACGGGAGCGATTTACCTGCGGCGTGCCGGAGACACCATTTCGGTTCCGGTTACGACGATCGATCCTGATGGCTCGGAAGGCGCCCATCTTTTCCCCCAGCTGTTGATGGACGGGCGCCTGCTACTCTTCACGGTCCTGGGCCCTGGCATGATGTGGAATGGAGCGAGCATCGTCCTCAAGGATCTCGAGGATGGGACGCGCACGACGGTCGTCACGGGTGGCACGGACGGACGCTATGTCCCGACGGGGCATGTCGTGTACATTCGCGCCGATGGCACGATCGAAGCTGTGCCGTTCGACTTGAAGCGACGACGGACGACCGGAACGCCGTTCGCGGTGGTGGACAGTGTACGCACGGCCTACTGGGGTGGAGCGGGATCATTCGCGGTTTCAGACGGCGGCACGCTCGCGTTCGTCCGCGGTTCCAGTTGGGCCAATCATCGCCTGACCTGGGTCGATCGTTCCGGTCAGGTTATCGGGCATGTTGGACCACCCGTCACCGTCGAGGGCATCCGTCTCTCACCCGACGGGCGCCATGCGGTGACCTATGTCGCGTCGGCCAACGCCGACATTTCGCGTTTCGATGTCGTGACGGGCGAGCAACGGCGACTGACCTTCGACGAGACCACAGAAGACAATCCCATATGGTCGCCCGACGGCCGGCGCGTCGCGTACCGCAAAGTCGTCTCGGGGGTGGACCATCGCATTCTAGCTCAGGCGTTGGATGGTCAGTCAGACACCGAGCAACTCTACGCGTCGGCGACGTCTGCGAATCCTCGGGCATGGTCGCCGGATGGCTCGGCGCTTGCGGTGGGGCAGACACCTAATCTCCTGTTGGTGGTCAACCTAGAAGACCAAAGCGTCGACACGATCACCACGTTCTCGAGCGGCGATGGGCATGCCACCTTTTCGCCCGATGGGCGGTGGCTAGTCTACGATTCCTACGAGACCGGTCGTGACGAGGTGTATGTCGTTTCGTACCCGGGTCTTTCCGCCCGCCAACAAATCTCAGCGCAGGGTGGACGGCTCGCAGAGTGGGCGGCCGAAAGCGGCGAGTTGTTTTTCATAAACCACGATACGCTCCTGGTCTCCACGGTATCGACGGAGCAGGGGTTCGATTGGACGACACCACGACCATTGTTCGTTGCGCCTGACCTCACCTCCCTTGGCGTCGGCTTTTCAGTAACGGCCGATGGTCAGCGAATCCTGTACCCTGCACGGAATCCCGACGCGCTCGCGAAGGAGATCCACGTGGTGTTGAATTGGTTTGAGGAGTTGCGGGAACGGGTGGGGAACTAGGAGGGACAGGGGGGAGCAGATGGGACTGATGGGACAGGTCCTGTTCCCCTCTGTCCCTTCTATCCCTTCCATCCCATCTTAGTCCCCCGATGCCCAACATCACCTCCCGACTCTCCACCGCCCTCGCGGACCGATATAAGATCGAACGCGAACTCGGTGAAGGCGGCATGGCGACTGTGTATCTCGCCGAGGATCTGAAACACACCAGGGTGGGCGGTAGGGACTGATGATTCGAGATCTTAGATCACAGATTACAGATCTAAGATCTGGTGTAGGGCTGGGCAATCTCAAATCTGTAATCTCGAATCTGTAATCTCAAATCGCTTTTGTCCCGCCGCTTCCCCCACCCACTAACCCTCCTCCTCGGCTGCATCATCGCGGCCGCTGCACTCACTTACGTCCTTCCCGCCGGCCAATACGATCGCGTCGATGATCCGGAAACCGGCCGTAGCGTCGTCGTTGCCGGGTCCTATCAGTCCGTCGAGCGCGATCC
>JBDHLU010000312.1:0-3085 GCA_039656555.1 Gemmatimonadota bacterium
GGCTAAACAGCATCATCTAGCTTCCGATCCATCCCGCGATCCGGCCTCGCTGTCTCCGGTGCCGGCTCACCTACCTAAAGTAGGCTCCGCGGGCTCCGAGCCGCTGTTGCGTTAATGGTGTTCGAGGCTAGGAAAATATTGCCAAGGTTGAAGTCGTGAGTTCGAATCTCATTTCCCGCTCCAAATGACGATGACGACTCCGTTTTGCGGGGCCGTTGTTCGTTGGTGGACTTATGCCATTCTGGGTCGATACTTGAGCCATCACGTCCTCAGTCTTCTAGTCGATGTGCCGATACTGCGGAGAGCGTGGCGGGTTCGCTCGCGACCACCGTGATGTCGAGGAGACCGGAGTGTGTGAGCGTGAGCTCGACGACGCCGTTATCATCGGTGAACGAGCGCTCGCCGTACCGGACCGAGAGATCGAAGTGGCCGCTGCCCGTCGTCCTGGATCCCGATCTTACCGCTCATCCGAACGAAAGCGTAGAACCGCTGCGGAACGGGTTCTTCTCCGCTGAACAAGACTCGACGGTACTCCTCGAGAAAACGTGGCGCGTCGCGCATCTGGCGCCCACCCCGGTAGCGAAGGCCGCCGCGCCCAAGCGTTCCGGAGACGATCAGGTCGGGCTCGCGGGAGAGAACATAAGCGCCATCACCAAGCTCGTGCCCCTGGACGCCTTCTCCGAACGACTCGTGACGCTGTCGCCCAATGTGAGCGTCGTTCAACCCGAGCATGTCGAGTGAGCGAAAGCCGGAGTAGTAGGGGATCGCTCCTGCAGCGTCGACGGCCAGCAACGGGTCGCTCGCTTCGAACGCGCTGCGAAGCGTCCGGCCGATCGTCGCCGCCCTCTCCGTCGCCGGCGGTCGGTGCTCGCGGGCGTACTCGATATTGGGGTCTGCTCGCTGTGCCGTTGCAAACGCAAAAAGCAGAGCGAGGGCCCCGAGCCAAGCCGCGACTCTGCGCGTACCTCCTTGCGCTTGAGCCCAGTCGAGGACCTCCGCCGTAAGGAAGGTGAGCAAGACGAGAGAGGGAATCAGCATTCGGTACCCGTACGTGTCGCATCCGGTGCTAGAGGCGTAGGCAGTCCACACGACGAACAGCGTAAACACGAGAGCGATGCGTGGGCGCCGTTGCGGGGCTCGCCAGGCGAGGAACAGGGCCAGCATGGCCGGTGCCCAAAGCGCTTAAGACGACGAACCCGCGTTCACGATGCATTGAGTGCCGAGCTCGAGCCGGGTGGCGCTCAGTGCGACCTTCGCACGGGCGGTGTTGGGCAACCAGTCCCCGTAGTACATCCATCGAAACGCAAGCTGGCCGAGTGTCGCAATCCCCGGCAAGATCCCGATCCACAAGGCTTGACGAAGCGCGCCGCGCGAACGTCCCCACAGCACCATGAACGCGCACGCGGCGACGGTGAACAGCGGACCGTCGGGTCGGGTCAAGCAGAGGAGCGCCAGAGGAACTCCTGCGGCCAACGCCCGCTTCGTGTCGACGGCGGCGGCGTCTGCAAGCGGTCGCAGGAACGCTACGGCCCACGCAAGGAGCGCTGCAACTAGACAGCCCTCGAGTCCGGAGACTGCCCAAAGCCCGATTGGGCCGGCGACCGCGAGAAACAGGGCCGCCGCGAACGCCGGTAAGCTGTCGCTCCAACTCCGCGGTGCGAACGCATAGACCATGGCGCCGATTGCCGCGATCGAAGAGGCGATTCCGAGGACCACCGGGGTATCGAGGATGTCGACGCCGAGGACTGCCAGGAACGCGCAACCTAGGACCCACAACAGGTTGGAGTAGCCTTCAACAGGGAGGCCGTCAGTCCACGTCAGACCCTGCCCTTCAAGCAAGCGCTGAGAGTAGCGGAGCGAAATGAAAGCGTCATCGTACGTGAGGAGCGGGTAGCTGCCCACATGGATGATGAGCGCCGTCGCGCCGAGCAGCCAGGCCATCAAGGAGATCCACAGGGAAGCTCGCCGACGATCGATCGCAGGGACACTCTTGGATTGGCCGTCAACGGTAACCATGGGGACGGCCTAGTACCACGGCTTCGTTTCGCAGGCGATGATTTCGGCGTCGGTTAGTGGTTCGCTGCGAGGCTTCAGGTACAGGCCGATGCCAACGACGACGTTCGGGCGGAAACATTCGAGGTAGCCGTCTGGAGGCTTCCGGTCGTGTGCCATCTGCCGCTCGTGTCGTTCGTCGATGCGGATGTCGGGATTCCTGGCGATCACGTAATCATTGAGGCCCATCACATCGATGACAGCGACATCTTTGAGGACCCACCCCAAGACCCCGACCGCTCCACTGGTCGCCACGGCGCGACCTTGGCCTTGCAGCCGGAGCTTCGACTGACCCCGCTCCGGCAACCAGTTCCTCTGGAACTGGGAGAAGACCTTGTGCTCCTGATGACGCTTGCACACCGAGTGGTCGATGAGCCACGCCTGCCATCCGTCCCAGCGAGCGATGACCGGTCGAGTCCACGCTGGAAAGCTCGGAGCAAGCGGCTGTATGAGCGAGAAGGTTTGTGCTCGGATCGCGCGGTTGCGTGTCTGGGCCCAGTGGCTCCATGGAATCGGCCAAGAGCACGCGATAAAGAACGCCATCCCCGCGAACACGACCCAGGCTCGGAGCGGACGAGGACTCGGCCAGCAGCGGACGATCCAGCTCAGCAGCCAGACCGCCGAGACAAAAAGTAAGAGGATCACATGGCTATACACTCTGTATTCGAAGTGATCCCCACCGATGCGGAACGTGTAGTAGCCGAGGTGTGCGACGACGATCCCCACTGTCATGACCGCAGGTGATCGCTCAAGCCATGCAATCCATTTTTCGCGGCTCGACGCCCGTTCCGGGGACTTCATGTCCCCTGCATGCCTCTGCAACATGGCCGAAACGAGAACACCCACGAAGAAGAGAACCCAGACCCAAACACCGTACTCGACGACGAACGAGGCGGCATACCGAGCGCCACTTTCGGGCCATGGCGCGACATGCTTCGCGTAGTAGGTGTTGGGCAGCCAGGCTCCGTACGTCAAGCGCCGCCAAACCAGGTGAACGACCAGGCCGGCAAGAGGCCAACTCCCACGCAGAGAT
>JBDHLU010000313.1:0-2764 GCA_039656555.1 Gemmatimonadota bacterium
TTGCCTGGGTCGACAGTGTCAGCACATTGGCGGCGACAGCTCCAGGGAGTGACCAGAATATCAAATCCAACGCCGTCAATGGACGGCGAACGAACGTGGCATATCCCAGAAAGGCGAGGGACGAATACAGCGCGAACGATGTCAGCAGCGGATACGCGGAGAGGACTCCCAGTCCGACCACGATCGTGATCAGAAACCCCAGACCAAGAAACGGGGCCGACATCCGGTTCGGTGCGTGTGAAGGCATGGTTGACCCCGCCGAAATGCATACGGCGCGCCACGTCGCTAGGCTGCAGTTGCCTAGAAAGAATCAGGGGGCATCGAGGTGAGCGGTGTCGATGCAACATCGCGTCTTGCGATGGTTCGCGGTGGATTGCGAGATGGTTGGACCTTTGCCCTACGCCTTTTACCTTCCAATCGCCGCGCTGGCCCTTCGTCCAATGGTTAGGACGCCGGTCTTTGACACCGGAAATGATGGTTCGAATCCATCAGGGCCAATGGATCAACGGCCGTCAATGGTCCATCGTCCATCGTCAATCGTGTCAGATACTGATACTCCCCGCCCTAAAATCCCCCGCGTCGATCAAAGCATTGATCAACACCGGTTTCCCACTCCGCGCGAGCCGCTGCGCCTTGAGGATGGCCGGCTCCACTTCTTCAGGCCTCTCTACCAGAATCCCCACGCCACCGTACCCCTGCGCCACCTTGTGATAATCAGTCCGTCGTAGCACGGTCCCGACATCGTCCCCCAGCATTTCTTCCTGACCGCGCGCTATCTGCGTCCAACCACCGTCGTTCCCCACCAACGCGATCACTGGCAGCCCATGCCGTACGAAAGTGTCGAACTCAGCGATCGAAAACGCGGCCGAACCGTCACCATAGAAAATCCACGTTTCGGCATTATCGCGCACTGACTTGGATCCGAGCGCGAATCCACCTCCCACACCAAGCGTACCGTACACGCCGGGATCCAAGAAACTCAACGGTCGACGGGGCGCAACGGTGTACGAGGCCGACGCGGCAAAGTCGCCGCCGTCCAGAATAAGGACACTGTCGTCGGGCAGATGCGCGTCAACGCACCGCAGCAAATACAGAGAGTTGACGTACTCCCCTGCCCGCTCCGACATCTGACGAATCTCATCATCACGCTCTCGCTCACGGGCGTCGAGCTGCCCCAGCCACGAAGCCCAGCGTGGGCGCGCAACCTCGCCCTGTCGACCGACTTCGCCGTTTCCAGCCCCTAGTCGCTCGAGAAACAGCGATGGATCCGAGACGCACGTCAGTGTCGGCCCACGGTTCAACTCGGCCTCGGCCCGCGATCGATTCACGGAGATGAGCGATGCTTTCCGATTGATCTGCGACCCATAGTCCAACCGGAAGTCCATGGGGGCACCTGCCAACAGCACCAAGTCCGCATCTCTGAACGCGTGCCGTCGCTTGTGCCGGTACAACAACGGGTGCTGGGCACCGAGCAACCCACGAGCCATGCCCGACAGATAGGTGGGAACACCCAGCGCATCGATGGCTTCGGCAAGCTCGCCGACCGCCGCGGTGCGCAGCATGGCCTGACTCCCCACGAGCATCACCGGACGACTCGCCGAGTCGAGCAACTCCCCCGCTCGTCGAATGTCGGCATCGTCGACGTGCAGCGCGGGTGCATGGTCAACCGTGAAGGCACGGTCGCCCCCTGCAAAGAGACGCTTCAAGTGACGTTCGATGTACCACTGCCGCACCGTACCGCGGATTCCCCCATCCCCCTTTGTACCCTTCCCATACCATTCCCGAACCGTGACCTCCGGATACAACACGTCCACGGGACACTCGACGAACGTGGGCCCCGGCACGCCTTCCAGAGCCTTGATGAACGCTTGTTCGACCAATTCTTCGAGGTCACGGATACGCGTGACCGAGGTGGACCACTTGACCGCCGAACGAAGGAGCGCAATCTGATCGATGTCTTGCAGTGCACCGCGCCCTTTGAGCATGGTCGCGGCCGCACCGCCCAGGAGTACCAGAGGTGATTGCGCGAGTTGCGCGTTCTTGATGGCCGTGACGGTGTTGGTCACGCCGGGACCGGCGGTCACCACGGCCACGCCTGGGATGCCGGTGAGTCGCGCGTAGGCGTCGGCCGCGAACACCGCCGACGCCTCATCACGCACGTCGATGACACGAAGCCCCCGTCGCTTGCTTTCAACGAGAATCGGCGAGATGTGTCCGCCACACAGCGTAAAGACGGTTTCCACGCCGCGGCGTTCGAGCACGCCAGCAATGACTTCGCCGCCGCTCACCATCGATCCACCATCCCTCGCGCGACGTGATCGGCAATGGCCATGATCGTTAGCATCGGGTTCACGCCACTGGACGTCGGAAACGCGGACCCGTCGGCGACGTATAGGCCCTTCACGTCGTGCGACCGACCCTGTTCATCGATTACCGATGTCCGCTTGTCACTTCCCATCGCCGCGGTCCCCATTTGGTGAAACGACACATACGACATACGGCACCGCGTGTAACCGCGCGAGTCCATCGCCGTCTGCAGTTCGTCCTCCCATCCAGCGCGCACGCGAACCCGAGCCGGAGGAGTATGCAGCGACATGAGTTCACGGGCTCCCGCTTGAGCCAAGACCTTAGCGGCACCTTGCACGCCCGCTCTGGCATGTGCCGCATCGAAATCGGACAGGTGATAGTGCACCTTTGGTCGGCCATCGCGCGTCACCTTTACACGACCGGGGTCACGATCGCGAAGCAGCACACCCACGACGCT
>JBDHLU010000314.1:0-2761 GCA_039656555.1 Gemmatimonadota bacterium
GGGACAACTGGTCGCCGCGGTTCGGGCTCGAGCCAGTTACCACAACGAGGATTGGCTCATCCTCATGAGCACCGACCATGGCCGGAGCGACAATGGCGGGCATGGTGGGCAGTCGCTCGAGGAGCGCACGATCTTCTATCTAGCCAATGGCTCGTCTCCTGGTGGCTCTCCGGCGAGTGTCGATCAACCGGATGGTCCGTTCATCGTCGATGTTGCCGTGACGGCGTTGGATCACCTCGGAGTGGTTATCGATCCGGCGTGGGAGTTGGATGGGGCCGTGAGGCGGTAGGGCGGTAGTTTCCGGTCAGCCGTCAGCCGTCAGCCGTCAGCCGTCAGCCACTTGCCACCAGCCAACCCATGCCAATCACCGATGTAGCTGACATACGTCTCCAATTCCCCGCACTGGAGCGAGTTCACAACGGTTTCCCGGTCGCGTATTTCGACGGGCCCGGTGGTACTCAGGTTCCCCGAGCGGTAACCGAGGCGGTGGTCGATTACCTCCACCATCACAACGCCAACACGCACTGGCACTATCCCACCAGCGTTGAAACCGATGAGGCTCTGGATCACGCCAGGTCGGTGTTTGCTGCGTTTCTGAAGTGCCAGGCTAACGAAGTGGTGTTTGGCGCCAACATGACTACGCTGACGCTACACGCCTCCCGGGCGCTGGCGCGGTCGTTTCCCGCCGGCGCCGAGGTGGTCGTCACCGAACTGGACCACCACGCCAACGTGGATCCCTGGCGGGAACTGGAAAAGGACTCTGACGTGTGGGTCCGTACCGCGCGAATGGTGCCCGAAACGGGCCAACTCGATTGGGCTCATCTCGAGGAGCAGTTAACCGACCGAACCGCTTTGCTTGCGATCGGTGCCGCATCCAACGCACTCGGGACCGTCACCGACGTGCGCCGGGCCGCCGACATGGCTCATGCGGTTGGGGCCTTGGTATACGTCGACGGGGTCCACTACGCTCCTCACCGCTTACCAGACGTTGATGCGCTCGGCGCGGACATGTTCGTCTGCTCGCCATACAAGTTCTACGGCCCGCACGTGGGCGTATTGTACGGACGTGGGGATCTGCTGGTGAGTCTCGATCCCCCGCGTCTGCTGCCGGCCGGCCAGGACGCGCCCGAGCGCTTCGAGACCGGCACGCTCAACCATGAGGGAATCGTCGGCGCAGCGGCGGCGGTAGAGTGGCTGGCCATGCTTTCCGGAGAGGGTGGGTCACCGCGCGACCGATTGGAAAACAGCTACGCGGAACTGGGAGCACGGGGAGAGAAGCTGGTCGACCAACTCTGGTCCGGCCTCTCGGCCATCGAGGCCGTTCGGCTGCATGGCCCCCAGCCAGGTGAGCCGCGGACCGACACGCTGGTGTTTACCGTGGAGGGATGTTCATCGGAGTCGGTAGCCCGGTTCCTGGCCGACAGAGGCGTGTTCGCCTCCAACGGTGATTTCTATGCTCAGACCGCGGTGGAACGATTGGGTCTGCAGCCGGACGGATTGGTTCGTGCGGGGTGCGCGTGCTACACGACAGATGAAGAGGTCGATCGGTTGGTAATGGGTGTTCGTGAGGTGGTCAACGGCAATGGGCCATGAATCTTGGGGTGAATACATGAATCATGGAAATCGTAGGGGCGACGCATGCGTCGCCCATATCGTTCGCCCACGGTCCGGGCGACGCATGCGTCGCCCCTACGGTTCATCGATAGCCCATAGCCCCGCACCGGTCGGGGCGATACATTCTCGCCCGTATCACATGTCGTGACGCAAGGACCATCCTATGCCTCTTCTCATCAAGAACGGTGAAATCGTCACCGCGTCCGACCGTTATCGTGCTGACATCTACTGCGCGGGCGAGACGATCTCCCGTATCGAACCTACGATAGACCAGTCGGAGTTACCCAAGAACGTCGAAGTCATCGACGCGGCGGGGAAAATGGTGTTTCCGGGATTCATCGATCCGCACGTGCACATTCACTTGCCGTTCATGGGCACGCTGGCCAGGGACGACTACGAATCGGCCAGCAAGGCAGCGTTGGCTGGCGGCACCACCACGCTGATCGAGATGATTTGTCCGGGACCCGACGATGAACCGTTGGATGCCTTTGAAGATTGGGCGTCGCGCGCGGTGTCGCTGGCCGCCGTGGATTACACCTTTCACATGTCGGTGGTGCGGTTCGACAAGAAGGCGCAACGACAACTCCGCACCATCGTGACCAAGAAAGGTATTCCATCGTTCAAGGTGTTCCTGGCCTACAAGGGGGCCCTCAATCTGCCGGACCAAGAGCTGTTCGGCACCCTGCGATTGGCCCGGGAGTTGGGCGCCATGGTCACGGCGCACTGCGAGAATGCCGAAGCCATCGATGCCATGCAACAGACTCTGGTGGCGGAGGGGAAAACCGGTCCCGAGTATCACTACGTCTCGCGCCCGCCTGTAGTGGAAGCAGAGGGCGTGCATCACATTCTGACTTTTGCCGAACTGACCGGGGCCCATGTCTACACGGTCCACACGTCATGCGACGAGGCGGTACGGACGGCGCTGGGGGCGCGTTACCGGGGGACCAACGTGTGGATCGAAGCGGTGGTGCCGCACCTGGTGCTCGACAAGAGCTACGCCGAGCGAGCGAATTTCGAGGGAGCCAAGTACGTCATGTCGCCGCCGCTCAGGGACAAGCGCAATCAGCCGGTGTTGTGGAACGCCATTCGGCGCCGGTTCATCAGCACTATCGGTACCGATCACGCTCCCTTCGATGTCGCTCAAAGA
>JBDHLU010000315.1:0-3025 GCA_039656555.1 Gemmatimonadota bacterium
TCCGAAATGTCGACGATGGTGCCCTCGAGGATCGTCGGCATTCCCTCGTCGTTTCGAGTCAGGCTCATGTTCGCCAATACCCAGACCAGTGTCCCATCGACCCGTCGCAACATCACCTCGTGGTTTCGAAGCTCGCCGAATCTGTCGATGGTCTCGACCAGGCGATCTCGATCAGTGGGATCCTGATAGAAGTCCGTCGCCTTGTGCGACATGATCTCGTCGGTTGTCGAACAGCCGAGGATTCTGGCGTAGGCCTCGTTGCACTCGACGAGCTCTCCGTCCACCGTCGAACGGAACACACCCGCAAGATTGCGCTGGAACAGGGATCGGTAGCGTCTCTCACTTTCCAGCAGCGCGTCGTGAGATCGCTTGCGGTCGGTGATATCGAGAAAAACCACGGTGACCATGCGCGGCGCTGTTTGGAAGGCGTGGACCTCGTAGGCGCCCTGGATCAGTTCGTCCCGATGGTCTTGCCCAGGTGCTGCTGGCAATCGACCCCCAAGATGGTGTCCGACGCGGGGTTGGCCCCTGCAAAGATGAGCTCATCATCCTCGGTGAGCCGGTACATGTGGAGTCCCATGGGGATCGCGTTGACGACGCTTCGAAAGCGCTCCTCCGATATCTGGAGTCGGGACTCGGCCACGTAGCGCTGCGCGTTCGTGAGCGCATGAGCGATCTGATCGGCGATTTCACCTGCAAAGGCCAGCTCGTCTGACTGCCAGATCCTCGGTTCGCCGGTATGTTCGAGACATACGACGCCCACCACTCGGCCTCGAACACGAATGGGTGCGTCGAGCATGGATGTGATGCCGAGGGGAACCAGGTAGGTCTCCATCAGCTCGCAGGTTCGGGGGTCCGAGCGAACGTCGTCGGCGGCCACGACGCGGTCGCTCTCGAGGGCCTCGAAGTACGCGGGGAAGGCATCGGCCAGAAGCTCCAGATTCGACTGATGGGAGTCGGCGGCCACATCGAAGAGATCCGCGCACCTGAGAATCGACCGTTCGTCATTCAACAGCCAGATGCTCGCCCTTCCGACCTCCGTCGCCGTGGCTGCCATTTCGGTCGCGGCGGTGAAAGCGGCGTCCAGGTCTCCGCTGACCACCGCCTGATGGGTCGCGATCGACACGATGGCCGACTGTTGGCGCTCGAGACGGCCGGCTCGCGATCGTTTGTCCTCCTCGGCGTTTCGCTGCTCGGTGATGTCCTCGACTTCGCCGATGACGTGGTGGGGGTCGCCGCAGGCCTCCCGGGCGACCGCCAGAGTGACGCGAGCCCAGATCCACGGGCCGTGACGGTGCCGGATTCGGACCAAGGTCTGGGCCGACGGAACCTCTCCGGCCATGAGGCGGCTCAGGTCGGGGGCGAACCCGCTCAGGTCTTCGGGATGACAGTATTCCCGCCATCCTGCTCCCAGAATCTCTTCGTCCGAAAGGGCCAGCATGTTCTGCACGGCCCGATTGACGCGGACGACCCGACCCTCGGGATCCCACAGGACCTTCCCGATTGCAGTGTTCTCGAAGGCGCTTCGGAAGCATTCCTCGCTCTCGGCCAGGGCCTTCTCGGCACGTTTCCGTGTGCTGATGTCGGTGATGTGCACCAGCAAATTGATCGTCTCATCGTCGTGGTGAGCGACTCCCCGGGCCTCCACATCCCGCCACGTCCCGTCGTGGTGACGGACCCGGACGTGGACCGACTCGGGACTGCCCGGGTTGCCCATACCCTGGCCGATCGCCGCCTCGATCTCCGGGAGGTCGTCGGGATTCACCAGATCGAATGCGCTGGTATCGATGAGAGATTCAGGTGAGTAGCCAAGCACCCTCTCCACCGAAGGACTGGCGTATCGAATCGACCCGTCGGGGGCCAGGACGCAGAGAACATCGGACGAGTGCTCGATCAGCGATCGGATCAGCGGCTCGTCATCAAGCGGCGGCGGACCGGTGTGAGTGCCGACGCCGTTGAGTCCGGTGCACACCACGTGCTGTGCTTCGGGATCGTTCTCTTCGAGATTCTGGAACGACCAGTCAATGACCTGGCAACCGCCTCGATCGTCTTGCAGCAGGAGGCTCCACGGCATCGACGGGTCGAAGGGGTTACCGTCCGCGAGGTGTTGCCGCAGCTCGGGCAGTCGTTCGCCACCCAGGAATTCCCACAGGTGGCGGCCCTCGAGGTCGTCGCCCGGACAGCCGACTGCCCGAGAGAACATCTGGTTCGACCGTGTGATGAGGCCCTGGCGATCCACCACGACGACCGGCACTGACACCCTCTCGATCAGATCTGGCCGGGTGTCGCCGGCAGAAGCGTCGCCTGGTCCCTCGAAATTCGACGGTTGGACGGACATTCAACTCACCTCATTGGAAGGTCTCCCGACGGGGGTCAAGAAATACGCCTGGGGAGATTGGCGGAGGGTCGGTGCGTGACGAGAAGCTTGGGGGCTTTGGTGTCCGCCGCTCGGGCCCCGATGTGCCATAATGCGCTATTACCTTTGAGCGGTGAAGGCGGCGGTTGCGTCGCCAGAACTCTGGGGAGATGGACATGGAAATCACGAATCGACAGGTTGAAGACGTTGCCATTCTGGATCTGAGCGGCAAGCTCACCATCGGCACCGGAGACGTCGCTCTGCGCGGAGCCATGCTGAGCGAGATCAACGACGGAAAGAAGAAGATCCTAATCAACCTCAAGGACGTCAAGACGATCGACTCGTCCGGGCTTGGAGAGTTGATCCGGTGCCGTGCGACCGCCGCCGGCAATGAGGCCGAGATCAAGCTGCTTCACGTCAATCTGAAGGCGAGGAAGCTCCTGACCATGGCCCGGCTGGTGGGCGTGTTCGAGATGTTTGACGACGAGGCGATGGCGGTTTCGTCCTTCGGCTGACCAACCCCAAACCTCTGGAAGTCGGTTTTCGACCAGCGTGCTCAATGGAGAAAAAGGGCGGGAGAGATCCCCATACGCGCTAACTTACGGACAGCGCCTGACAACGACCTCTTCTGTCATCCCGACCGAGCCGTCGAGCGAAGCGAGTCGGCGA
>JBDHLU010000316.1:0-2712 GCA_039656555.1 Gemmatimonadota bacterium
GAATGGCGAGGTGATTCGCGGCACTGCCGAAGTCGTCGGCTTGGACTCGGCGTGGGTGCGTGGAGCGCTCGATACGCTGCCGCTCGGATCGCTCGACTCCCTGATGTTCAATCGAGACAGCGACACGCTGCAGTTCGCGGTATACAGTTCACACGGCCGCCTGGTCGAACTCCAGTTCAATCGCCTCGATTACTTCGGTGATCTGTCGACCAGTGGATTCGATCGGAGTTCCTTCCTGGCCGATACGAATGACTTCGTTCTTCCCGGAACCGCCCTCGACCTGCTGGACCGTGGTGAAGGAGACGAAGTGCTCCGCGCGGGGCGGCGCTACCTGATGACCGTGGCGACGACCGACGCAAACTATTTCGATTTTGTCAGGTCGGAGAACAACGAATTGACCGGGCGTGGGTTCATCAATCATCTGGAAGGCGCCGTTGGAGTGTTTGGGAGTCTTGTCGCGTTGCCGCTCATAGTGGACGCCATTGGAGAAGCGGACGACCCGAGGGAAGGGACCTATCGGATGGCCGGGACGATCCAGGGCGTCGATGTGGATGCTACACTCTCGATCTATCAGCGGCACCAGGCCGACTCGGTTGAGGTGTCCGGATTTTTGTGGGGCGCTTGGGTGACGTTAGGAGAAGAGGCCGAGGGCGCGGAGGCGTTCTTGCCGTGGGACCCTGGCGGGTTGAGTCACGACGGCACCTATGTGGGGTCTGCTTTGAACATCGCGTTGGAGCAACCGTTCCTGGGCGGGGGCAACGTGCGGGTGACGTTCCTGGTGAGTGGTTTTTGGGCGCCGGATTCGTTTCAGGTAACGATTGCGGACGACGCGCTGTTTGGGGCGCGGGACATTGGCACGTTGTGGGCGGTGAAGCAGTAGGGGGTCAGAGGAAAGACGCCACAAACTTCGCTGCGGGTTTCGTGAAGTCATGGTCGGTCCAGTATCCCGAGTGTGACATCGGGTTCCAACTACTCAATATGCTGCCAACATTGATGGGAATATCCTTCGATACCACGTTTGCGTATTCCGTGCAGATCGGTTTGAGGGGATAACCCAGGACATCGTCGGGGTCGTAAAAATTGAGCCACTTTGCCTTGTCGCGTTTGGCGCCACGAACCTCCGGTGCCGGAACCTTGATGGGCTGCACCTTATCGAAGGCGAACGTAAACAGGGGGATGTTGCACCCGAAGGTCACCATGCCGACCAGGGTCTTGGCCCGCTCGAAATTGCTGACGCCGCGCATCGCTTTCTGACGATGTGCCTGTTTATCCCAGATGAAGTTCGAGACGATGTGTCCACCCAAGGAATGAGCAAACACGATGAGTGGTTGGGGGCGGGTGTCGAGTTGTTCGCGGTAGAGCCACCGTAACGCAGTGGCGATCCTGGCATGAATCATTTGGTAGGGGGCTGACGGGCTGCGGCTCGTGAGTTGATAGGCAGCCGCATCCCCAAACGCGGTGAGGATGAACTGGCGTAATCGCACGAAATCCATGTTGCTCCGTTTGCGAGCGCTGCCGAGATAGGCCAGTTGCCGCGGCTCGAGGATGTCTTGCCAGAATACGGGCTCCCAGGCAATGGCGTCGGGATTCTTGCCGAGGTCTTTGACTCGGCGGTTGATCTCCCGCACCATTGGATCCGCAAAATCGGGCTGCTGTGAACCCATACCGTGGATGACGATAATGGCCAATCGTTTCATTTCAACACTCCATCTGTTTCGAGCGTGGTCCGTCGCGTACTTCGAATGGATTGCACCCAGGGCGGGCCCATTTCTTCTTGGTCACGTGATCGGTGGCCAGAATGTTGGATCGGCCTCGTTGGGCACGATCCCATGACCAATGACCATCGAGACCGTACGAGCGGGTAATGAGGCCGATTTCGGCGAACTGTTGCAGAACTCGGATTTGTTCGTTAGCGGCGAGCTTGTCGGGAGGCATGAAGAAATTGAAGAACGCCCTGTCACCTGTGAGCGGCGGCTTTGGCGCACTAGCATCGGCAAAGCACAGCCGCTGTTTTGGGTTGGTGGCAGCGTAGATACTCTTGCGAGTTGAGTGCCCGGAAAGGCAGAGCACGAACTTGCCATAGAGGTGGTCGACGTCAGGCCAAGCACCTTGTGCCGTGGCCGTGACCAAGTCGGCATGGTCGCTCATCACTTCACTCGGCGTAAGCACACGACTTCGACCCAGGGCCCGACTCACATACCGATCGAACCGGCCGGGAAATTCCGCGTGGTCACCATGTTGTTTCTTTAGGTCCAACGTGAGCGTGATTACATCGTGCGATGGATGTTGGTAGGCCCACGTCTTCAGGATCTTCAGGAAGTAATGAAACTGCTTGTCAGGAGCATCCTTGTACTTCCCGCCGTGACTCACACTCCAACGCCACGGGTTGCCTTCTGCTTTCAGTGGTCGTTGCACGAGATCGAGTTCGAGCCCTCGGCAGCCGCCGTGGTGTGGATGGTCTTCGTTCCATTCCAGTTGCTGTGTGATCGATAGTTCTTCGATGTCGTACGAATTGTGTGACGCCTTGAACCGCGCTTCGTTGTATCTCATCCCCATCCATTCGCGAGAACTCGGCGGGCGTTCCCGCCCAGGAACTTTTCGATTTGTGACGTCGTGTAGCCCTCGGCAAGGAGGCCGGCAGTGAGGTTGGGCCAGTCCGCGGGTTCCTTGAGATCGTCGGGCGGGTCGGTCATGCCATCGAAGTCCGACCCG
>JBDHLU010000317.1:0-3038 GCA_039656555.1 Gemmatimonadota bacterium
CGCTGTTCCGCTCGAGCACCTCGCGGAATACACCGATCGACGGAATGCGGTGTTCGCGGAATACAATACAAAAGCGACATGGTATGCGCACGCGTCGGTGGGCTGTCTGCATGTCCGGCCGCTTCTCAACCTAAGAGACCCCGACGACATTGCGACGATGCGGTCGATAGCGGAACGTGCGCACGCGATCATCGCCGAGTACAAAGGATCGCATTCGGGCGAACATGGTGATGGAATTGTTCGTTCCGAGTTCTTGAAACCGATGTTGGGCGACCGCTTGGTGCGTGCCTTCGAGGAGATCAAACGACTCTTCGACCCGAATGGACTGTTCAATCCGGGGAAGATAGTGGATGCTCCCCGTATGGATGACCGCTCGCTGTTCCGGCACCAATCTGGAGATACACCACACGATGATGCTGCGGTGCTCGATTGGTCGCCGTGGGGTGGGCTCACGGGGGCCGTGGAGATGTGCAACAGCAACGGCGCGTGCCGAAAGCGAACCCCTGGGGCAATGTGCCCGTCCTTTCGCGTGACCAACGATGAGCGTGACGTTACTCGGGGACGCGCCAACGCTCTCCGGACGGCGGCATGACGTCGAATGCCGTGTATGAGACCATGGACCGGTGCATTGGGTGTAAGGCGTGCCGCTCGGAATGTCCCACCGGCGTGGACATGGCGCGGATGAAGATTGAAGTCCTACAGGCACGTGCTCGAGCCCACGGCGTCGCGGTGCGGGAGCGCCTGGTGGCCAACCTGCCACGATACGCGCCGTTGGCATCGAGGTTCTCAGGCTTGGCAAACCTGAGCCAGACCATGCCGGGTAGTACCTGGGCGGCGGGGCGATTCGGGTTCACGTCCAACCGTTCGCTGCCGGCGTGGCACCGCAATCGGTTTGGGCCCGACGATGCGTCAGATGGAACGGGTACGGACGTCGTCCTCTTTGCCGACACGTTCAATGCCTATTTCGAGCCCGACAATCTTCGCGCTGCGGTGCGCGTGCTGGAGGCCGCAGGATTTCGAGTCATCGTTCCCAGGGCTTTGACGGGCCGCAACAACCTCTGTTGCGGTCGCACATTCTTGAACGCCGGTTTGGTCGATGAGGCGAAGTCAGAGATGCGTCGGGTGATCGATGCGCTGGTACCGCTTATCGACCGCGGAGCCAAGGTTGTCGGACTCGAGCCATCGTGTCTTTTGACCTTTCGTGACGAGCTCCCCGTTCTCCTACCCGGTGACTCGGCCGACCGTCTTGCCGGTGCGGCATTTCTGTTCGAAGAGTTCTTGGCGCACGAGCGGGGTCAGGGTCGTTTCGAGGTCGAGTGGCACTCCGTTGCCACCGATAGAGTGCTGGTACACGGGCATTGCCATCAAAAAGCGCACGGTGCGGCATCGTCGATCTCTACCGTGTTGGGGTGGATCCCCGGTCTCAACGTGGACACGATCGATGGCACGTGCTGTGGCATGGCCGGTGCCTTCGGATACGAGAAAGAGCACTATGACGTGTCGATGGCGATCGGAGAGTTGGACGTTCTTCCCGCCGTGCGGTCAGCCGACACCAGCACGTGGGTCGTTGCCGATGGCACGAGTTGCCGGGCGCAGATCGCGCATGGTACTGGGCGGGACGCGGTGCATGTGGTGCGGTTGTTGGAAAGGGCAATGGACGATCGACGATTGACGATCGACGATTGACGATTGACGATCCAATGACTGATCTCCGCATCATCGATGGCGGGATGATAGAAATCGTCGAGCGGGCCGCGCTGTACGCGGACCGAACCGCGATGATTGCACCCGAAGGCACGTTTGCCTATAGCGATCTGATAGAAGATTCGGCGAGGACGGCATCGGCTATTCTCCATGGTCGCCCTGACTTGGGTGGTGCCCGCATCGCCTTCCTCACTAGTGCTGGATACCACTACGTCGTTGCTCAGTGGGGAATTTGGCGCGCCGGTGGTATCGCGGTGCCGTTGGCAACGTCGTACCCGGTGCCCGAACTCGAACGCACTGTCCGGGACTGTTTACCGGAACTCATTCTGTGCGACCACTCGTTTGAGGAGCGCGCGCGCGTAGTTGGCAAGCAATGTGGCATCCCGGTCATGACGGTCGCCGAGTCGATGAAGTCAGCGGCTGGAATGCATCCGGAGGTGAGTGACGATCGCGCTGCGATGATTGTCTACACCAGCGGCACCACTGGGAAGCCCAAGGGTGTGGTCTCGACGCACGCAAACGTCAACGCGCAGATCGGTTCGCTGGTCGAAGCATGGGGATGGGTTCCCGACGACCGCACACTGCTGGTGCTGCCGCTGCATCACGTGCACGGCATCATCAACGTCGTCGGGTGTGCACTTTGGTCGGGCGCAACCATCGAGGTGGGGGTACCGTTCGACGCCGAGCGAACGTGGGCCCGCTTGTCCGAGGGAGGGGTCACGGTGTTCATGGCCGTGCCAACTATCTACCGGCGCCTCATCGATGCGTGGGACGCCATGAATCGTACCGACCGTCAACGGGCGGCGGCAGCGTGCTACGGCATGCGACTATTCGTGTCTGGGTCGGCCGCGCTTCCGGTGAATGTGCTCGACCGTTGGCGAGAGATTACCGGACACACGTTGCTCGAGCGCTACGGGACGACCGAAACCGGGATGGTCCTGTCCAATCCATTGCATGGCGAGCGGCGCCCGGGATTCGTTGGGATGCCGCTGGCGGACGTGGAAGTGAGAATGAGGCGGGAAGACGGGAAGGTGGGAAGGCGGGAAGAAAAGCGAGAGGGGGAGATTCTGGTGATGGGGCCGACGGTGTTCCGGGAGTATTGGAATCGGCCGGAAGAAACCGCCGCCGCCTTCGAGGACAACTGGTACAAGACCGGTGACGTTGCTGTATTGGAAGACGGTTCCTACCGTATTCTTGGCCGGCAGAGCGTCGACATGATTAAGACGGGAGGTTACAAGGTGTCGGCACTCGAAATCGAGGAGGCCTTGCGGGAGCATCCCGCCATTGGCGAGTGTGCGGTTGTCGGGTTGCACGACGTGGAGTGGGGTGAGCGG
>JBDHLU010000318.1:0-2674 GCA_039656555.1 Gemmatimonadota bacterium
CCGCTCGGTTTCCGACGAGCCGGCATCGAGCGACGCGGCGCTCGCGCTCGACATGCTGCGACGATCTGGCGCCTGCTTCTTCGACGATGTCGTTCGCGAAACTGGCCTGCTTCCGACGCAAACACAGGAAGCGCTCGGCGAGCTCGTCTCGCTGGGCTTGGTGACCGCCGACGGCTTCACCGGACTACGCGCGCTGCTCGCGCCCGATCAAAAGCGACAGCGCCGAGGACGCCGCACGGCGGCGGCATACAGCATGGAGGCCGCAGGACGATGGACCGTCTTGCCGCAAGCGCCCGAGGAGCACGACGTCGAGAGCGTCGCCTGGGCGCTCCTCCGCCGCTGGGGCGTAGTCTTCCGCCGAGTCATCGATCGAGAAGGCGACTTGCCTCCTTGGTATTCCCTACTCCGCGTGTACCGCCGACTGGAGGCGCAGGGCCTGATCCGAGGGGGCCGCTTTGTCGGCGGCTTCGCTGGGGAGCAGTACGCGCTACCCGATGCCGTGACCGCTCTTCGCAAGGCCCGCCGCATGCCAAAGACGGGCGAGCTGGTCTCGATCAGCGCGGCGGACCCGCTCAACCTGGTCGGCATCCTGACGCCGGGACAGCGAGTCCCCGCGACTCCGAAGAACCGCATTCTCTTCCGGGACGGCGTGCCGATCGCCTTCCGCGAAGGAAGCGAAACTCGCTTCTTGGAGGAACCCACCGACGAGCGGTGGGCGCTCACCCAGGCACTCAGACGGCAGCCGATCCCGCGAGTCGTCCAAGCGTACCTGGGGAGCCGGGCCTAGGGCTAGAAGCCCAGGCAGGCTTCGAAGAAGCCGCAGTTTTCGAGCGAACAATCGGCGCACTCCTGCGACGCAGCGTCGGCGGCGCAAGGGACGAGGCAAGCCGAGGCCCCGCACGCGGTGATCATGCCGTAACAGCTCGTGCATCCGGACGAAAGGCCGGTGTCTTCGGAGACGCACTGAGCAATGCAATCGCCGAGAGCCTCGCGCGCACTCTCTGAGTTGCCTCCCGATCCGACGACCGCTCCAACCGCTCCGCCGCAGACGCCGTCGAGCGCAGCGCAGCCGCCCGCAATGGCGCCCACGTCCGCCCCGCTGTCGTAGATCGCCTGATCCGCAGCGTTGGTACACTGATCGACCGGATATTGGTCCCCGGTCCCGCCGGTTCCGCCGCTCCCTTCACCGCTGCTGGTTTCACCACATGCGGCGACGCCCAATAAGGCGGCCAACAAAAACCCAAGCTGAATTTCTCGCATCACAACTCCTCCTGCCCGGCGCTGGCTGCTACCACAAATCGGCGACGCCGAACACCCCCCAAACCGGAGTCGACATGCCGAGATGTAGGCCAACAGGCGCACGGTTGACCCGGGAAAACACTAGCAAGAGCTCGGGGCCGGCACAGCTTTACGAGTTGTCATGATAGGGTCATTGGCGTACAGTCGCCGTGTCTGGAGGTGTCGCCGCGACGGTCGTGGCTAGTTGCGTCCTCCTCCACTTATTACGAGGTAACGCATGAAGAACGATAGCTTGAACTGGGTGCTGGCCGTGGCGCTGGGATTGGCCGCAACCGCGTGTGGAAGCACGGGCGAGGCAGGAACCGGCGGCACTGCCGGAACTGGCGGCACTAGAGGAACCGGCGAGGCCCGCAAGGGCATGGGCTTCGTGATCGCCGATTTCGGCTTTCTCTATCCGGACATGGATCCGGAGACGTACCCCGACATGGAGAACACCGACTTCGGTGAAGAAGGCGTCCGCGGCTTCGACCTCGACGGGCGAGCCTCCACCGAAGGCAGCCCCGGGGCTGGCGAGTGCGCGCACAACGATTTCAACACGCCCGATGGAACTCCGGGAATCGACTACGGCTTGTGGTCGTTCCTTCGCCAGTACGGGCCGATGCGGCAAGGCCAGTTGGTCGACCTCGCGATCGAGGGTGCCGTCAAGTACGGCGAAATGTCGATCGTAATGGAGCTGGGCGGCGTGGACGACCTGGTCAACGATGACGAGGTCACCGTACAGATTTTCTCCACACTAGATGAACCCGAGGTCGGAACCGACGAACAGGTGCTGCCGAACTTTACGTTCGCGGTGCACCCCGACACGAAGTACCACGGCACGATCGCGACCGGCGAGATCAAAGATGGCGTGCTCGTGGCGGGCCCCTTCGACGTCAGTCTCAAGTTCTTCATCCAGATCGTGAACTCGAACATGGTGCTCACCGACAACATGATTCGACTCACCTTGGGGGATGGCACCGCCAGCGGAGTTCTCTCGGGGCACTGGTCGGTGGACCAAATCGACGAGATCATCGGCTACCCCACCGCGCACAATGGCCCCGCCGCGGGCTTCGACTACGACGACTTCTGGATAGCCATGCAGGCCGCCGACGCCGGCTACGACGAAGAGTCGGGAGAATGCACTTCGTTTACGAGCATCTTCCGCCTCGATGCGGTGACTGCCTTTTTGACCGACTGAGGAGCACGTAGAACACCATGACGCACAACAAAGGAGAAGGCCGCTTCGTCGCCTTGCTCGGCCGGTTGGTGTCTGGCTGCGCGGTCGTGGCGACCTGTTTGCTTCCTGTGGGTTGCGGCGGGAGCGACGACTCCGCCGGTACGCGCGGTCCGCCGATCGAGGGGGGACCGGTGGCCCTCCGCCGCTTGACCTCCCAGC
>JBDHLU010000319.1:0-2657 GCA_039656555.1 Gemmatimonadota bacterium
TGATTAGTCAAGAAGAGGTCGCCTGAGAGCAGAACGCGGTCGGAGTGGAAGAGTCGCAACAACCATCCAAATTCGTACCCGAGCGACGCGCGCACGCCGTCGGCCACCAAGGCTTCGACATCCGTCCCGAGCCTTCCCAAGACATCGACTTCGACGCGAGCGGCGAGCCAATCCTTCACCGCATGTTGATACTCAAACTGCAACTGGAGGAAGAGCAGATCACCTTGGAAATTCACCAACGTGTCGTCGCCCACGATGACCGTTCCCAAGTCAACGTCGTTTGCCTGTCCCATTCCCAGTGTGCTGCGGACAAACGTCTTCATGAAGGGATGTTTCAGCGTACTGATCGGCGAGAACCGGTGTGGTCCCAAGACCGGAGCACCCGCACCGCGGTGTAGCGTGGTCTCTTCCTGCGCGCCAACTGTCGATGTGGTGGCGAGGGTTGCCAACCCCACGGCGCACCAGATGTCATGTAAACGCATCACTGTGTTTTCCCAAGGGGAAACGTGATGCCGAGTGTCATTTGAAAGCCGCGTGAGCGAAAGCGAATCGGCCCAACGGTGCCATCCGAACCCTCGCCTGTCGATGCGTTGACGATGGATTGCACGTAGCGGAGTTCCGTGACTAGGCGCGGCGCGCCGATGGGGAACGTGACGCCAACCGCGAACACACCGGCGACGTCAACGTCTCGTACGACGTCTGCAAGGTCGACGGGTGCTCCGGCACCAGTCATCGTACTGGAAAGCGCCCAGCCAACCTCTAGGCCCCCGGCCACGTATGTGCGGCCGTTCCCCGAGAAAACCTTGATGAGGACAGGGACGGTCAAATAGTCGAGTCGCACCGACAGGCTATCTCGTGGCTCGTCTTCACCGGGAATCTCGAAGGCGATCCCGGTCTGACGTCGGGTGAATCCGGGTTGTACGCTAATCGAGACTTCCGGAGCAATGCGGCGCTCGAGAAACGCTGCGGCGGTGAACCCCCGCTGCCCGCGAAACTTCGTCGAGGCGGGGGCATCCCCGCTCAAGCTGGCAGAGGTTCCACCCACGAGAACGCCGATCGCCCAGGGCGGCGGGACGGATTGCGCCGCGGCGAGCCGGCTTCCCGAAGCGCCGCACAAGACAAGGCTCACCAAGATGACGGTTCTTCGCATCGCCGCAATTTATCCGTTCAGTGTACCAATGTGGATAGCAAAACGGCCCCGATTTCTCGGGGCCGCTTCCTGTCCCTACTGTCCCGCAGTCCTAGTTCCACGCCAGCCCGAGGCCGATCGTGAAATACCCGATGGTCCGGTTGCTTGCCTTGAACCCGTAGTTGTACCGGGCACTCAGGTGGGCTTTGATGTGCCAATCCACCGGGAAGATGAGTCCGATCTCCGGTGCCACGGCAAAGTGCCAGGCATTGTCCGAGAGGGCAAACAGGGAGATATCCAAACGACTCTCTTCGTAGATCGTCCCGATGTTGCCGCCGATGTACGGCCGCACGCCGTTCCGGCGCCCAAAATAGTAGTGGGCGTTGGCGTAGATGGGCCAGGCATTGATGTACCTGATCTGGGCTCCGCCGGTGATCGTCGCGTTGTTGAACGTGATGACCTTATCGTCTTGTGACGTCAGGACGTTCCACCCGAAGTGCATGCCGGCCGACGTGTTCCGACCGAGCGTTTTCCGCCCGTCAACGGCAATGTTCCGGAAGTTGAGACCACTGACGAATTCCTTGGTATCACCCGTTCCGGCTGATACTTCATACGTGATTCCCCAGAACCAATCGCTCTGGGCCTCCGCGCCTTTGGCGACCAACGCCAACAGGGCGAGGACCACTCCGAATCGCATCATTTTCATGGTGCTCTCCCCGTTAGCGTTTGAGGTAAGGTGATTGTTGCCACGCCTGCTTGATCCCACTTTCGATGCGGAATTCGGACACGCCCGAACTCGACAATACCGCGTTGACGATGCCGGCCCACGCTCCCTGCACTATGGAATCGGTGGGCATCGGTTGCACGGGACCATCAGGATCCACCATGATCATCAGCAACGTCCCTTGATCCGTAACGGAGACGCCAGACGAGGGCGGCCAGTACCATCCCCAGCCCCATCCTCCGCCGCAGTATGGACATCCTGGATATCCCCAACCGGGCCACACCGGCCACGAGACCCAAATGCTCGTGTCGCTCCGGGCCGTAACACCCACGACGAACACGGCGCTCGTGTCGGGCATGCCAGTGGCCTCAACGAAACCGGCCTTCTCGATCTCGGTCCGGTAGGTGTCCAGAATGAACGCGTCCTTTGCGTGGTCATACTGGGGATCGAGACAGTCTCCGAGGCTTGGTCCTGGCGGGCAGATGCTGTCACCCGGCGCGAATTCCACGACCGAGTCGATCAAAATATAGGTCGAGAATTTCTGGTAGAACGTCGTGTCGTCGGCGCGAAACGTGACGACGGTGTCCAACTCGGCGATGCTGTTGACGCTGCCGGGATAACACGCGATGCCGATGAGCGAGACTGTTAGCACGACTGCACCGGCCGCAGCACTGAGGCGCCGGTCTGACCGTGCAAGATGTAGTCGCATTACCTTCTCCTGCCTGTTTGGTGTCGAAGATTGTGAAGAAAGGTACAAGGGGCTTGACGTGCGTCCTACCCCCGGAGAGCATTCGAGTTCATGGC
>JBDHLU010000320.1:0-2641 GCA_039656555.1 Gemmatimonadota bacterium
CACCGGCAGGTGCCGGACGTCGAGCTCGTACAGCAGCCACAACGCCTCGGCGACGGACATGAGCTCCGTCGCCGTCACGGGGTTTTCAGTCATGATGTCTTTTGCAAGCACAAGCTTCTCCTCTCCAAGTCGTCTGCGGCAGACTAGAACATGGGGAACGGCAGAGTCGGTTCCACCGCGTTGAAATCCTGAATGACTTTGAGGGTGGTGACCACCGCTATTAGCGACAAAAGATTCGCTGCGACGAGACTCCACCCCATGAAACGCAACCGGCGGGCCGTCGGCTGAAGGACGGCCATGGCGAAGACTACGACCGCCACTGGCACTGCCGCCGCAAGGACCCAAAGGCCCACCCTGAACCCGTATGGCGCGGCGACCCCGACCACGATGACCGCGAGACAGACCAAGACCAGCAACGCGCGCTTCGAGCGCACACGCGCGAGCTCCTCGTCGGACTTTGCCTTGGTTCGCGCGACAGTCAGTCGCACGACCGCCGTCCCCAGAAGGGAGGTCACCAACCAAATGAGGGCCACCGAGAGCGTCGCGGCCAGGCCAAGGTCCGCGGAAAGTCCAAGGGGAACGGCGACGGACGAGAGCGTCGAGGCTGCGAGCACTTCACCGAACATGCTCCGCTCGAGGCCCTGAATGGCCAACATCACGAGCCCGGCGCCGAGCAGGAGCGGCACGCTCACCGCGTACTGAACTGCCGTCGTGGCGAGCAGGAGCCCAGCCACACCTGCGCCGAGTGCAAGCAAGGCGAAGATCAGGAGCGCGCGTTTGGCGCGGTCGCTCTCCTCCCGCTTGGTACGCGTGCCCCGCTGCCCGAACAACACGAGAAGCGGTTCGTTCGCGAGGAAACACGCAATCGCGCCGACGGCCAGGAGCCAGGTCGAGGTCGTGGGCGAGCCACCCAGCAATACGGCGGCGATTGGGAACAGAAGCTCCGCGTAGGCGCCGTGCTCGCGGGGGATCATCTTGCGTTGTGCGGTTCCCATGGGTTCTTGGAGATAGCACCCGCGGCCGCACGATCCATCGCATTTTCTGCGTGCCTGAAAGGCCGTCGCGCAATATGTGCGTATTCGGGTATAAGGAGACTCGCAATGCCGTGGCGTGTCGGTGGCAGCGTGACCGTTCCGATGTTCGACCCTAGG
Source organism: Gemmatimonadota bacterium (assembly GCA_039656555.1). GTDB lineage: Bacteria > Gemmatimonadota > Gemmatimonadetes > Gemmatimonadales > GWC2-71-9 > CAMYLY01. Next base: position 1,152 of record JBDHLU010000320.1, read on the forward strand.
GAGGCCGTATGTGGACGGCCGTAATTGCCGGGGCCGCCGCAGGCCTCGCATCGGTTCCGCATTGCACGGCGATGTGCGGACCGCTGGCTGCATACGCGTGCAGTGGTCGGCCCGGTGCGTCAGGACAGCGCGGGTACCAACTCGGACGTTTCATCAGCTACTCGGCGCTCGGCGCGGTCGCCGGGACGATCGGTGGCGCCACGGCAGTGAGTCTTCCTCACGCGTGGGGCAGTGCGCTGCTGAGTTGGTCGCTTGCCCTCGGTCTCGGTTTGGCGGCGATTCGCCTCTGGCGCCGTCCTGGTCAACCGCTGGTGACCCTACGCACGAAAGCAGATGTACCGAAGCCGTCAATCGTTTCTCGCGCGCTTGGGGGATTGGGCCGACACCCGTTCTTCGTGGGCCTCGGCACCGCACTGCTTCCGTGCGGGGCACTGGCCGCCGCTGTGCTGATCGCGGCGTCCACGGGCTCCTCTGTGCTCGGGTCGCTGAGCATGCTCGCATTCGCCGTGGTGAGCGGCGTCGGCTTGGTAGCCGCGACGTGGGCGTTCGAACGATTCGCCCGACGCCCTCAGCCGGGCACCGCGCGCGTCCTCGCGGCAGTCCTGGCACTCGGCTCGATCCTGTTCGTGATCCGCCCCGTTCATGCCCTAAGGACCGGCGACACGTCGTCATGCCACGCCCCCGCCGGCGACCCACAAGGGCACGAGGCGCACCACCACCACTCCCATTCGCCGTGACCAACCGTCAGCCAGCTGCTTACGATGCTCCTGCGCGGCAGCCCTTGCCCTCTGCGTCTCGCTGCGCTCACTGCGCACAACCGTTGGTCGATGATGCCTTCACGCCGTACTGCTGCCGAGGCTGTCGCGCGGTGCATGGCATCCTCACCAAGGCCGGCCTCACTCGCTACTACGACCTTCGGCGCGGCCCCGGGCTTCCACCTGCAGATCTGGAGTCCCGCCGAATCGATCACAAGTGGCTGGAGCTGATCGAAGAGGAACGGGCGGGAGATGGCGGCGGCACGCGGGTCGAGCTCGACATCCAAGGTATCCATTGCGCCTCATGCGTCTGGCTGATCGAGGAGCTCTTCCGGCGGCACGGTGGGGCGCAAACGGGGCTCATGTCGATCAACCCCGCGCTCGGACGGGTCGATCTCCGCATCTCGCCCGACTTCGCACTTGCGGACTGGGTCGACTCGATCGAGGACCTCGGATACCTGCTGGGGCCCGCGAGGACGACGGGCGCGAGGCCTTCGGACGACCTGCTGTTGCGCGTCGGCATCTGCGCCGCGCTGGCGGGCAACGTGATGCTGTTCGCCGCGGCGATCTACCTCGGCCTCCAAGAAGGTCCGATCTACGAGCTGCTCAACCAATTGAGCTACGCCGCGGGCGTCCTCGCCGTCCTCGTCGGCGGATCGGTGTTCATCGGCTCTGCCCTACGGGCCGTCCGAAAACGGGTCCTCCATCTCGACGTTCCCATCGCATTGGGCATCG
>JBDHLU010000321.1:0-2639 GCA_039656555.1 Gemmatimonadota bacterium
AGCGATGCGCTTTGATGGGTTCGATTTCTGGGGTTGGTCAGCGTCGGTTCGAGAAGCGACTCGGTACGCCATCGCCGTGGGCGATACGGTCAACGCCGCGACCATGTTGGACTATTATCTCCGGGGGCGCGGCAATGCGGAGCCCGAACTCAAGGCCGAAGACGACGCGCTCCGCGCGGCATTCGCGCGGCTGGTTGGGGAGGGGCGGTAAGGGAATAACTCCTTGTGGTCGCTGGTGATCTACTGTCCAGGAAACTCGCGGGCAATCTCCTCAGCGGACCGCAGTGACAGGGCGCAGAACGTCGGGGTCCCGTTCGCGCATCCCCCCGACACCAACGTGGGCGCCCCGATCACGAACAGATTGTCGTGATCGTGCGTGCGTCCGTACGAGTCGGTGACGCTCGTCCCGGGATCGTTGCCCATCCGCGCCCCGCCACCGGGATGTTCCATCGTGGTCGACCGGTACGTACTGAGCACTCTTCCATTGCCGGCCCGCGCCATGTGCTCGAAGAGCGCCCCCATAGTCTCGTGCGTGTGATCGCGCAGCGCAACGGACTCCGGCGCGTCTCGGAACTCGATTCGTGGCAGAGGGTCACCCCACTTGTTGTGCGCACCTGAGTCCAGGCTGAGCGTGCTTTCACGATCGGGAACGATGTCGATGTACCCTCGGACCCGAGCCGTCGCGCGCTTGGTGCGCTCCCGCCAATCATCCATTACGTCGTCACCAAATTGTAGCGCGCCCGCATCGGTTCGGACTCGCGGCCGTCGTTCAACGGTCGTGTTCCAGATCCTGAGATCGTGGCGCACATAGCGGTCGAGCGACCCCGGTCGTGCATGCATGCGAGACAGGAGCGAGTTCGTCGAGAAGATCCCGGGATAGAGTTCGAGCGGAAGCTCGATTTGGGCACTCATGTACGGATGCCCTGTCATGTATTTGCCGACGAGGCCGGAGCTGTTGGCGAGACCGTTTGGAAAGCGAGTGCTCGACGAAAGTAGGAGAAGGTGTGGGCTCCACGCGTGTCCACCCGCGAGGATGAACGCAGTCGCGCGGAACTCGACCGCCTCATCCGGTGCGTTGCGATCGGACGCCACGGCGCGGGTGATGCGTGTCGAAGCGGCGTCGACTTCGAGCTTCCGCACCAACGTGCCGCTGACCAGTCGTAGCCTACCGCTGTCAATCAATCGATCGAGCGTCACATCGGGGGTGTACTTCGCACCGGTTGGGCAGACGTGGCATGTGTCGCACCGCTGGCATGCCGCGCGTCCGTCGTACGGTTGTGTGGCCTTCGCCCACGGTTGGGTCCAGAACGGGATGCCGGCGTCGGAACCCCATTCCCTCAACAGCTCCAGATTGTACGAGAGCGGGAGCGGCGGCATCGGGTAGGGCTTGGAGCGCGGATCATATTCCGGTGGTCCTTGTTCTCCCGCGACGCCGATCCGTTCCTCGAAGTCTTGGTAGAACCGATCGAGGTCGTCATACCCAATCGGCCAGTCGGTCCCCACGCCGTACATGGACTGCTGACGAAAGTCCTCAGGGGAAAACCGCGGACACGCCCCGTCCCAATGCATGGCACACCCGCCGACGACCATTGACCGGTACATCAACCCGTGGCCGCCTTGATCGTCGATGTGATCGTTCTTCCACGGATTCTCTCCGTACGCAATGAACCGGCGCCGTCGCTCGGGACGATCCGTGAAGGGTGTCGTACGGCCTCCTGCTTCGACCATCACGATGTCGCCATCCACCAGTTCGGACAGGCGTTCGGCTGCGAGAATACCCGTGATGCCGGACCCGATGATGCAGATATCGCTTTCGATAGTGATCGTCACGCGTCGGACGCCCCGTCCAAGGCGAGGGGCTTTTCACCGGCGGTCTGGGCGCCGCGACATTGAAGTTTGTCGATCGCCACGCCGTAGCACTGGTTCGTGGCATCAGACGATGCGAAGTAGTGCGCCATGAGTGCCACGGCGACGTGCTGTGCATAGGCAGGCGTGGGGAAGTCAGATCCCTTATCCTCGATGGCTTCGGCGAGCAGCGCGCGACGATCCTCGCGGGAGAGGTCGCGGAACGACGACATGGATTTGTCGCGCGTCGTGCGCTCGAGGTGCTCGAGCTGCTCCACCCATCGGGGGCTCGGATCGTCCGGACCGTAGGGAACGATCCATCCGCCATACGGATGCACGAGTTCCGCGTTCGGTTCGAACTCCTGAAGCCAGATCTCAAACGCCACGATAGCCCCGTCACGTCCATCCTCTCCAATCGTGTCGGGCAGAACGGCGTCACCGACCGCGCGAAGGAGTTCGCGATCCAGGCGGCGGAGCGCCGTGCGCTCGTTGCCCGCTCTGTCACCAGTGTCGCATCCACTCAACCCGGCGGCCGTAATCGCGGTGGTCGAGGCTTTCAGGAAATCGCGTCTACCGGTGGCCATGCCCAGTCTCCAGTTGATGGGATACGGTCACGGACAAGCTATAGTGCGAGCTGGGTGTCTGTTAGCCGATCACGGCAACGATCCCACGACGGCTTCCGCCAAAGTGGAAGATCAACTCTGCCATTGGGGCCCGTCGGGAGCTGAACCGACCCGGGATCGCCGGAGAGCTCGTTACGTGAGTGCCGCCAGTTCGGCCGGAGCCTGCTGACG
>JBDHLU010000322.1:0-4620 GCA_039656555.1 Gemmatimonadota bacterium
GACGCGGCGTACATCGCGTTGGCGGAGGCGCTTCCGGCCCGGCTAATCACGCGTGATCGAAAGCTGGCGAACGCGTTGGGGCACCGCGCCGAGGTCGAACTCGTGTAGCACGCCCCGCCCACGGCGGAAACCACAGTTCATCCCGACTTCATGCGCCGTTCATCTCCGAAGCCAAGGTTGGAGTGGTCCACTCGTTGACCCTGGAACTTCAGACCCGAGCGCCCTGCCATGAAACGCCCCACTATCGCAGCACTGGCCATCCCGCTGATCATCGCCTCAGCCGGCATAAGTACGGCCGTGGCGCAGGACCCTCTCGGGGCTCTCGAGGCGGCCGCCATCATCGAGCAGAAAGTGATGGTGCCGATGCGAGACGGCATCCGACTCGCTACCGACATCTATCGACCCAAGACCGACGATCCGGTGCCGACCATCTTTGTGCGCACGCCCTACAACTTCAATCCGTGGCGTGACGGCGAGTTACAGACCGGCCGATTCCGCGCCCAGCTCAAAGCCGTGGAACGCGGGTACGCGTACATCGTTCAGAACGAACGCGGGCGGTATTTCTCGGAAGGTGAGTGGGATATCCTGGGGCCGCCCAAGACCGACGGGTACGATGCGCTCTCCTGGATCGCGGCGCAGCCGTGGTCCAACGGCAAGGTCGGCACGCTGGGGTGTTCGTCGACCGCAGAATGGCAGATGGGGTTAGCAGCCCTCGATCATCCTGCACACGCCGCGATGGTGCCGCAGGGATTCGGCGCCGGTGTCGGACGCGTCGGACAATTCTACGAGCAGGGAAACTGGTACCGCGGCGGGGCGGAGCAGATGCTGTTCTTCTCCTGGCTCTACGGCGTCCAGAACACGCAACGGCCCACGTTCTCAAGCGATCTTTCTAGCGAAGACCTCGTGCGGCTCTCCCGTTATTTCGACCTGGCACCCGAGATGCCCAGGGTGGATTGGACGAAGGCGTTCTGGCACTTGCCCGTCATGGACATTATGCGGAACGTCGATGGCCCGGCCGGCATCTTCGCCGATCCTGCACCGGTCGCGACCGGTGGCCGGATGATCCAACGCACGCCCAACGATCCGGCATGGTACGAGGGTGGGCTGTACCATGACGATGAACCCTTCGGCGTGCCGAGTCTTTGGATGATGTCGTGGTACGACGTGTCGATCGGACCCAATCTGGCGCTGTTCAACCACGTGAGCCACAACGCGGAAGACCCAGAGGTCGCCAACAACCAGTACGCTGTTGTGGCGCCGGTCGGTCACTGCTCGTACACGCGAGCGACGGAGGAGACGATCGTCGGAGAGCGCAACATGGGAGACGCGCGTCTCGACTACGACGCGTTGGTCTACGGCTGGTTCGATCACTGGATGAAGGGAATCGACAACGGTATCACCGACACGATGCCCAAGGTGCGCTACTACACGATGGGGTCGAACCGGTGGCAGACGTCGGATTCATGGCCACCTGCCGCTGCCGAACTCGTCACGTACTACTTGGCGAGTGAAGGTAACGCCAACACGCTCCACGGAGATGGCAGGCTCACGACGACGGCACCGCCGCAATCGGACAACGCTGACGCGTTCACCTACGACCCGTTCGATCCGGTGCCGTCTTACGGCGGCAACGTGTGCTGCACCGGCGGGGCCATCCAGGCGGGCTCGTTCGACCAGCGCCAGATGGAAGAGCGTCAGGACATTTTGGTGTATACCTCGGAGCCACTTACCGAGGGTCTCGAAGTGAGCGGTACGATCGAGATCACGCTGTTCGTATCCTCGGACGCCAGGGACACGGATTTCACGGTTAAGCTCATCGATGTGTATCCCGATGGTCGGGCGTACAATCTGGACGAGACTATCCAACGCGCGCGGTATCGCGAGGGATACGACAGGCAGGTGTTCATGGAAGAGGGGAAGGTCTACGAGGTGTCGGTCAGCCCGATGTCGACCAGTAACTATTTCGCGTCGGGTCACCGCATTCAGATCGAAGTGTCCAGCAGCAACTTCCCCACGGGCGGCAAGAACTACGATGAAACGGAGGGTGTGGTGGCGCACACCGTCGTGCACCATTCGCAGCAGTACCCGTCGCAGATTCGAATCCCAGTTGTGAAGTGGTAGAGTAGGTCCAAACCAAAGGCTCGATCCCATGCGACGCGCAGATTTCCTCTGGCGACTCCCCTCCGCAATCGAGGCTCGACTCGGTGAGTCGACCTACGGTCGGCAACGGGCGATCTTCGAGGACGGGCACCTTCTCGTCATCCTGCACACACCGCCGAGCGCCGACACACGCGAGCGCAAGGCTCGAGTGTTCCTGCGAAGTCCTGACGGGAAGTGGCAATGTGATGGACAGGAAAACGGTGAGGTCAAGCTCAAGAATCTGCTCGGGTCCTATGGCGAACTCTTGCGGCGGTATGACGACGCGTACGATCGGGCACGGGAAGCCAAGCACCTCCACGAGATTTTGGAACACGTGATGCCGCTCCATCGCAGTGCGAACAACCTCAGCGCGGCCCTGCAATCGGCACGGGAGTTCGTGCCGGAGGATGCGTTCATCATCGCCATGCGTGACGAGGCGTACGAACTGGCCCGCGGCTTTCACTTCCTACTAAATGACGCCAAGCTACAGTTGGACTACCGGATTGCGGAGAGCTCGGAGGAACAATCGGCGAAAGCTCAAGAACTTGCCCGGGCGCAACACAAGTTGAATGTCCTTGCAGCGATCACCTTTCCGCTGATAGCGTTGGGGACGATCTTCGGGATGTCTCTCGCGACGGGTCTCGAGGGGCGATCGCCGTTGTTGTTCTGGTTCCTGCTGGCGCTGGGTGCTGGTACTGGGCTCTACGCGATGATGTGGGTGATGGAGCGGTAGCGTCGCCCGGTCCGGAGGGCCTTCCTCCGGATTTCAGCAGACTTCACTGCCTTCTCACCCTCTCTTCATTGACATCACGTGAATTATGAGGGACCATAGTTGTTACAAATGGCACTTGCTGGCCTTCGGGATGCGCCTGGGGAATAGACTCTCCCTCGCAACACTACGACGTCATCCCCCCGACGGGGGCCACGAGTGTTCCCTACAGGACCGGGGGAAACATGGGCGGACGATTCTCTGGAGTTCAGAAGCGTCTATGGATGGCCGCACCTCGACGTAGCAAGAAGGTGTGATGTCACTCCTGGGACACCCGTGACCCGGATTCCTCGTCCTAATTCGACGGCGGTGGTCGCGACCACTGCCGCAGTCCTCACACTGAGTTGCGCGGACCACACGGGTCCTCCGTTTCCGCTAGTTGGACAGTTCGCAATCCAGCCGAGCTTTGAGAGCGCGATGGCCGGGATTGTGCCGCTTGCTGAAACCCGAATCACACTCGAGCGAGAAAGTGACGGAACCCTGGTCGTCGATACGGTTGTCGACATTGCGCCCGGCGACACCGCGGTTGATCTCTCCATTACCGTTGTGATGCTCACCGCGGATCAGATCTTCTCCCTAAACGCACAGCTCATCACGCCCGCTGGTGATACCGCGTTCCGGGCCGGACCCCTATCCGTCGCGCCGAGTACATCGTCTAGGCAGGATGTGCCCGTCGTGGATTTGGCGTTCGGTTACGACGGTGTGGGGAAGGACGCTGCGGTTGTCAGGATCCTCACGCCGGACACGAGTGCATACATGAGTGAATCGCTGCTTTTTGTGGCGGTGGCGTTGGACAGCGAGGGGCGCGTGATCCCCTCGACGCCGATCGGGTGGAGATCGCTCGACAGTGCGATGGTGACGGTCACGTCGTTGCCACCACCGGAGTATCAGGGACAAGTCGTCGGGGCGGGGCGTGGCGTAGGGCGCATCGTCGCGGAGCTGCTTACGGGCCCGGCTGACACCAACAGTGTGACTGTCCAGCCGCCGCCAAGTAGCATTGTGGTGGTGTCTGGCGACAGGCAATCCGCCTCTGTGAACACCATGCTGTCCAACTCGATCGTGATCGAGGTGCAAGGGAATGATGGGCTTGGTGTGGAAGGCGTCCAGGTCCAGTTTGCCACGGCCGACGGTGGTTTCCTCGCGCCAGATTTGGCGATCACTGATGCGATGGGGCGGGCCTCATTTCGGTGGACCCTCGGAGCGGGGGTGGGAACCCAATCTGCAACCGTCCAGGTTCTCACGTTCACCGGCGTCGAGGCCACGGTCACATCAACAGCAAACCCGGGCTCGCCCACGCAGTTGGCGTTCACCGTCCAACCCGGCAACACGACGGTTGGCGCGGCAATCGCGCCTGCGGTGCAGGTAGCGGTGCAGGACGCGGCCGGCAACACTGTTACGACGGCGACGCACACCGTCACGCTGGGAATCGTGAATAACCCAGCGGGTGGGGCGCTCTCGGGGACCGTGGCGGTCGCGACGGTCTCTGGTGTGGCGAGCTTCGCTGATCTCAGCATCGATCGGCCTGGCATTGGGTACACGGTCGAGGCCTCAGCAGCCGGGCTCACGCCCGATGTGAGTGCAGCCTTCGACGTTACGGGGGGGTTGCCGGTAGTGTCGTTTGGCGTGGTGGATCAGACGGTAGATGAGGGTGTGGGTACGGCGACGGTGTCGGTGGATTTGTCACATGCGTCGAGTGGTCCGGTGACGGTACA
>JBDHLU010000323.1:0-2884 GCA_039656555.1 Gemmatimonadota bacterium
GGCCGTGTCGGCAACGGTGTGCATCGTCGGCGCGATGAAGAAGGTGCCAAACTCGTCTTCATAGGGCCCGCCGACCGTATTCAGCGGCAGTCCGAACGCTGCGCCGACGGTCGTGGACGCACCCTGTAACACGGGTGACGGAGCCAGGCGAGTGAATGGCCCCACGGATTGCATGGCAAGACTGTGTTTCTGCGCCGCCTCCTCCAAAGTCATACCGGCAGCCAGGTCTGCGGCGAACGCGTCAGCCAAGGCGCGAGTGCGTTCTGCCTTCTTTTCTTGTCGGACTGCCGCCGCCACCTGGAAGCGGACCTCTTCCAGCGGAGCGATTCCGCTTTTTTCCAGGCTGTCGAGCCGGAAGACCATGTAGGCCCATGTAGCCTCGACCACGGGCGACGTCTGTCCCTCGATGGCCTCGAACGCCCAGATCCCCGCGTCCGGAACGAAGACGCCCGCGGCAGCTGAGTCCAACGCCCACGGATCGTCGCTCTCCGCGGCAAGCAGGTCCAGGGTGTCGGCTCGGGAATCGACTGCGTCGAGATGCTCGCCGGCCAACTCGATCGGGACGAGGATGTGGCGGGCGTGCAGCGAATCCGCCGTCTTGGACTCGAGGCGGATTAGGTGATACCCAAACTGTGTTGGAACAGGGTCGGACAGCTCGCCCGGGCTCAAGGCAAGTGCGGCTTCTTCGAATGCTGCCACGAAGGTGCCGAACGCTTGCATGCCGAGGTCGCCCCCGTCGACTCGACTCGCGGAATCCGACGATTCGCGTGCCGCGACCGCGGTGAAGTCCGTGCCTGCGAGAATCTCCTCCCGGAGTTCCTCAGCACGCTGCAGTGCCGCCGCCGTGTCCGCGCTGTTGGTGCCCGAGATGACCTCGATGTAGGACATGAAGGCCCGGGCCGGTCGTTCGAAATCGTCGCGATTGGCACGGTAGTAGGTCTCGATCTCCTCATCCGTAGGCTCGACCTCGGCGTCCGCAATCTGCACGGCCGGCACCAACACCACCACGTTGACGGTCACCGAATCATTGCGATCATGGTAGATCTGGAGAAGCCGCTCCGTAGAGACGAAAACGTCCGACGTGACCTGGTTCACGAACTTGGCCAATGGCAGCTGTTCGCGGTATTGCAACTCCATGTTGTAAGCGAACTGCGGATCGGCACCAGAGGTCAGGTACGCTTGGTACTTCGTGATGTCGAAAACGCCGTCGGTTCGGAACTCCGGAATATCGAGCAATGCCGGAAGTGGACGGTTGAGCAACGCGTTGCGGACCTCTTCGTCGGTGACCGTTATGTTTCGGCGATCGTACTCTGCTGCGAGCAGCACTTGCTGTACGATCTGCTCGACGACGGCATCCTCCAGCGCGCGCTGATCCTGGAGATTGAAGATCGGGGGGGCGCCCGCTTGGCGTTGCTGGTCCTGTGTGGCACGGACCGCCAAGTAGAACTCCTGAACGCCCACTCCTTGGCCGTTGATGGAGAGGATCTTGTCGTTGACTGTGCCCCCGCTCTGACCGGTCGCGTCCATCCCGACCTCGAAGACCATCCAACCGACAAACGACACCGCCACGATCAACATGATCCAAGGGGCGATGGACCGCATAGTGCGCATCATGATATGAGAGTTCCTTGTTGCATTATTGAGTACAATTTAGCCGTCCATCGTCAGCCGTCGATCGTCTACTGCCGATGGCATTCTACACCCGGCAATCGTTCCTCGGTCCCCCATCATCCCACGATTGACGATTGACAGCTGCGAAGCGGCCATAAGTCTAAGCCCCACCCCCCCTATTCTCAACCCGGACACGGCATCTTTTGGTTGACAGCATTCCCGGCCGTAAGTTATGTTCTGGTGCTCACTTACCTAACTTCAGCCCTCCGGCGACATGGTCTACCAAAGCGAGATGGAAAAGCTCGAACAGCGGTTCCGGGAGAAGCCCGAGCAGTGGTTCGCTGCCCTGGCCGACACCTACCGCAAGAACGGCGACCTCGAACTCGCGCTCGAGATTCTCGGGACATGGATCGATAAGCGCCCGACCTACACGAGCGGGCACATCGTTCAGGGCCGATGCTTCCTGGACAAGGGTGACGATGCGCAGGCCGCCAGTGTCTTCCGGAAGGTCCTAGACCTCGATCCAGAGAATATCATCGCGCTCAAGTCACTGGGTGAGATTGCCCAACGAAGTGATGATCCGACTGGTGCGCGAGAGTGGCTCACGATGCTGCTCGAGGTTGATCCGATGAATGAGGAGGCGCAGGAGGCCTTGGAGGCGTTAGGAGGGCCGGCCGAGCCCCCTGAGGTGTCTGCCCCGGCGGTACAGCCGCCACCACCACCCGCCCCTGGCCTGGAGGCCGAGCCTGAAGCGCCTGCCGAAGCCGCTATCTCCCCGATGGGGCTAGAGCCGACTCCGCAGTTCGAAGGATCTGCCCAATCCGGCACGGAATCGGTAACGGAACCAGTCGGTGAAGAACCGCCAATTGTGGAACCGCCCGCGCCGATGGGATTCGAGCCTACGGTTTCCGAAGCGGCCCCCGTAGACGAAACCGAGGCGGGGGCCGGGGAAGATGAGTATGTCGTAATCGGCGAACCCGCTCCCGAACCCGCCCCCTTTGACTTGGTCGAGACCGGGTCCACGGACTCGGACTCAGGAGACGAGAGTGCGGGATTGGCGACCCGGGATGATGAAGCGGATGAGACGCCAATATCCTTGGTGGCAGAACCGTTCGCGGAGGAGTCCGAAACCCGGCACCTGGACGTTGAATCGTTCGACGAGGATCTAGGTTGGGATGAGGGCGAACGGCAGTCGAAGCAGATCACCGAAGATGACGTTTCTGAGGCCGCGGCCTCGCACGCTGAGGGGTTGGAAGAGGCCGCCGTCCAAGAA
>JBDHLU010000324.1:0-2598 GCA_039656555.1 Gemmatimonadota bacterium
CGGGGATGATCATCTCGACGATTTCGTTGCTCGATGAGAATCCCGCACCTACCGAACCTGAGATACGCGAGGCGCTTTCGGGGAATCTGTGCCGATGCACCGGGTACACCAAGATCGTCGATGCTATCACGGAAGTGTGTTGGGACCAGACACACCCTGCCGATACCCGACAATCCGGTTGATCGAGGGCAGCATGCAAAAGAGCATCGTCAAGGACAACGACTCGAGGGCACGTCGGTTAGACGAGGCTGCCCATTCCGAACGCCTGATCGCGGCAGCACCCGACGTGCTGCCAAGAACCCCAATCGTCCCGCCCGATGTCAACAGGTCAACTCCTGCCGTCGGCAAACGCACGACTCGCGTGGATATTCGAGCCCATGTCACCGGTGCGACGGAGTACATCGACGACATGTCATTTCCCGAGATGCTCCATGCGAAGATCCTTCGCAGCCCGCACCCTCACGCTCGTGTAGTCTCCATTGATCTCGGCGAGGCAATGGACATGCCTGGAGTCGTGGCAACTCTGACGGGTGACGAGGTTCCTGTGAACTCGTTTGGATCGACCTATCAGGATCAGCCCGTGCTCGCGGACGACAGGGTGCGGTTTCGCGGCGACGGAATTGTGGCAGTTGCCGCCGAGTCAGAGCAGCAGGCGGCGAACGCGCTCGAGGCTGTGAAGGTCACCTACGAGCCTCTTCCTGCGGTGTTCGATCCCCTGGAAGCGATCGAGCCGAGCTCACCGAAGATCCACCGCAACGACAACGTCTACACGTCGAAGGTGATCGTGAAGGGAGATGTGGAACGCGGGTTCGCCCAGAGCGACCACATCTTCGAAGACAGGTATACAACGCAGGGGATTGAGCACGTCCCGATGGAGCCCTTCGCTTCGATAGCGTTCTGGGAGGCAGATGGCTCCCTCCGCGTGTACTCGACCAACGGGCGAATCACGTTGGGTCGCGCTGACCTTGCGCGGACACTCGACCTTCCGATGCACAGGATTCGGGTCACAGCAACGATCATCGGCGGCAACTTCGGCGGAAAGAACGAGATCCGAACCGAACCCATACTCGCCCTGTTGTCCAAGAAGACCGGGAGGCCGGTCAAATCCGTCTACACCCGGGAGGAAGAGTTCACAGCTTCGACGATTCGCCACCCAATGATCATGGACTACAAGACTGGTGTAAGCAGCGACGGTCGGCTCATCGCCCGATCGGTCGACCTTGTCCTCGACGGCGGCGCGTATGCGTCGTGGAGCGAGACTACGGTTGGCAAGGCATCGATACTCGCAGCTGGTCCGTATCGCATCGAGCATGTGCGTGTCAGGGGGCGTGCCGTCTACACGAACAAGACAGTTGGCGGAGCGATGAGAGGCTTTGGAGCGCCACAGGTTGCATTCGCCTACGAATCCCAGATGGACGAAATCGCCCACACCCTTGGAATCGACTCACTCGAGATCAGACTTCGCAACGGGTTTGTCGAGGGGTCGGAGAGCCACACAGGTCAGACGCTCGCCGCCGTTGCACTCGAGGAAACCTTGCAGGTTGCCGCAAAGCGAGGCCGATGGAATGAGCTGGACCGATGAGACATTCAGGACGCGGCATCGCGTGCATGTGGTATCCGATCGGGTTCACGGTGACTGCCAATCCAAGTGCTGCAGTCGTCAAAGTGAACGAAGACGGAACAGCCACCTTGCTCACCGGAACTGTCGAGGTCGGGCAGGGATCACTCACCGTGCTCGGGCAGATCGTCGCCCAAGAACTGGGGATATCCGCTGGTGACGTTCGCATCGTGTCGGCAGATACCGATGCAACGCCGATGGATACCGGAGCAATCGCCAGCCGCACGACGTTCGTCACAGGCAATGCCGTGCGTTTGGCGGCTGCGGAGGCGAAGGCCATTTTGTTTGAAGTGGCAGCAGGCATGTTGTCCGCTGCTCCTGAAGAACTGGAAGCGGCTGATCACCAGATTCGGGTGACAGATTCCCCGGAGCAACGCGTCATGCTCCGGGAAGTGGCTGGACGGGCACAGCTGGTATTCGGCACCCCACCTCTCGGCAGCGCGTCATTCAATCCTCCCACCGTTCCCATGGATCCCGAGACCGGCCAAGGTGAGCCGTTCGCTTCATACATGTATGCAACCCAGATTGCCGACGTCGAAGTTGACGACGAAACCGGCGAGGTCGAGGTACTGTGCATCTACGCCGCTCATGATTCCGGTACTGCGATAAACCCTGCTCTCATTGAGGGCCAGGTCGAGGGGGGAATCGCCATGGGCGTGGGAATGGCACTCGAGGAGGAGATCATCTTCGATGCCGAGGGTCGCCAGGTCAATCCGAACCTCACCAACTACCTGATACCGACCAGCCTCGACATGCCGAGGATCGAAGTGGACATCGTCCAGAGTTACGATCCGATTGGCCCGTTCGGTGCAAAGGGTGTTGGTGAGCCCACGCTTGTCCCCACGGCTCCTGCAATCACGAACGCAATTCACGACGCGGTCGGGGTACGCATCACCGATCTCCCAGCCACGGCAGAGAAGATCCTATTTGCGATCAAAGCGAAGGCACAGGCGGACGCCTAGCACCACCGCACCAATGTA
>JBDHLU010000325.1:0-2594 GCA_039656555.1 Gemmatimonadota bacterium
GACCGCAATGGCGGTTTGGAACGCCTCGACCGCCGGTTCGTACTGCCCCATGCGAAAATGTTGTTCGCCTTCGAGATACGCCTTCAACGCCGAAAGCGAATCCGTCGTGACGGCGGCTACTTGGACGACCCGGGACGCCGGCGCGACACCGGAGGCGAGCAGCTGTGCGGCAACCTGGTTGATCATCGAAAGAAGGTCATCGGGAACGCCGTCCACACTGGCCTGACCGATATGCGCAGTCACAGACTGGAAATAGTACAGCGCTGCATCGATCCTGATCTGGGCCCCGACCTGCACGATGTCACCCAGTACGTAAAGCCCTGCTCCCAGGCGCTGCGCGACATGACGGGCGTCATCGGGGTCGAGCACTTGCGCCGCTTCCTGTCGAATCGCTGCGAGTACCGCCCGGGCATCGACGCTCCGCAGATCACCGGCACCGTCGAGACTCCGGGACAAGAGGCTGACCATCCCCTCACCCAGGTAGTCGAGGTCAGCTCCACCCCGAACGACAAAAGGGAAAATAGCGATGGACGTTGAGGACACCCCAGCCGCTGGATCTTCGCCGCGCCCCAGTACGGTCAGCACGATGGCGATGGTAACGGCGATGCCAACCAACGCCGCGATCACGCGCTTGCCGATCCCAGAATCAGTTGTAGAGGGTGCTACAGTACTCTCCGGAGTCTCCAGCGACTCGAGCCGCTGTACGATCTCTTCGCCCGTGGTCCAGCGCTTGTCGATGTCCTTCTCCAAGGACCGCATTACCACGTCGGCAAGCACCGCAGGAACGTCAGAGCGTCGATTGGTGACTGCCTCGGGCTCCTCCGTCATGTGGGCCGCGAGGATTTGGTGGGGTGCACGGTCTTCGAATGGGGTGGTGCCCGTCAGCAGCTCGTAGCCGAGAATGCCGAGCGCGTAGATGTCCGCCCGATGGTCGATCTGGGGGTCCGCGGCGGCCTGTTCGGGAGCCATGTACGCCGGCGTACCGATCGCCATCCCTGCCGTCGTGAGCGCTGCTTCATCGGTGGCTTCAGTCACCGCCCGCGCAACACCAAAGTCCATCACCATCGCATGACGCCCCGACACCATCACATTGTCGGGTTTGATGTCCCGATGCAAGACTCCGCGGGCATGGGCATAACTGAGGGCGTCCGCGACCTGACTGAGAAAACGTGCGACATCGCTCGTCGAAAGCGGTCCCTCCCGACTCAACTTGTCCCGAAGTGATTCGCCTTCCACCAAAGGCATTACATAGTAGACGAAGCCGTCGGCCTCACCAGATTCAAACAGAGGAAGGATGTGAGGGTGCTGCATGTTGGCGGTAACCTGGATCTCGTTCAAGAACCGTTCGCCCCCGACCACCGCCGCAAGTTCCGGCCGCAGGACTTTGACGGCAACCTTCCGATTGTGCCGGACATCGTGCGCGAGGTACACCACGGCCATACCGCCCTGTCCGATCTCGCGTTCGATGTCGAACTTTCCGGCGAGGGCGGTTTTGAGGCGGTCGAGTTGGGAAGGCATGATGAAACCTCACCTTCGGCTAACCTGATCGCAACTGCCAACCCCCTCCACATCCATGGAAAGAGGCCCTAGAATCATCAACATGCGAAGAGATCCTCAACCGGGCCGCAGGTGGGCGCGCCGCGCGGCGGATCGGACTGCCCTCGTTCGCGAGTGGGAACGCGGTCAACGTTAGTTCACCATCACTTCATCGTTCCTTACCTCACACCCCGTTACTGGTCTAGAGGTGTCATAGGACACAGGTAACCGCATCCCGCTTCAAGGGGAGGCAACGATGAAGTTCGAACGAGTCTTACTTCCGGTTGATTTCTCGGAGCACTCGGAGGAGTGCATGCGGGAGGCCTCACGGCTCCTGTTCAGCGACCAAGCCCCAGAGATTCACCTGTTATACGTGCTCCACACGCCAACCGATTACAGCGACTGGACCGGGAACCCGACAGCTGAGGTGGAGAAGCACCTCGATGCGTTCATCGAACGCACCAAGCCGGTGGGTGCCGACAGGATAGAACACGCGGTTACGACCGGCCATCCAAGCACCGAAATCACCAAGTACGCCGCCGCCCACGAGTGTGATCTGATCATGATGGCGACACACGGGCGTACCGGGCTCACCCATATGCTCTTGGGGTCCACCGCCGAGCAGGTCGTGCGCCACGCGCCCTGCCCGGTACTGATCGTTCGAGTTCGACCTAAGTAGTCGAGCCTGCTGCTGCTTGGGCTGCGCGGACGAACAACACGTTGTTTTCTTTGTGGATGTGACTGTGCAGGTCGGCCTCGAGTGTTTCGAGACCGTCCAGCATGGCCCGGAATGAATTGCACGCGCCTTCAGGTATGGCGAAGCCGTTGGTGAGCGTTCGCAAACGCTCCAAAGCCTGACCGGCGTTATCGTGCTCGTGCTCCATGACCCGAATGGGGTTTTCAATGGTGCCGCAATGAACTGCTCCGCCCCTTCCCGATTCGATATCCCGAATCATCGGGAACAGGATCTGCTCTTCCTTCATCATGTGAGGCTCGAGTTCCGCCACTAGGCCCGCGTACACCGTGCTCACTTCTTCGAGCCACGGGTGCGCCTTTCC
>JBDHLU010000326.1:0-2593 GCA_039656555.1 Gemmatimonadota bacterium
GATCCTGAAGCCAGAACTTTCCCTCGAAGTGATCGGACAGTTTCTTCGCCGTTTCGCCCCATTTTTCGACGAATTCCGGGCGCAGCTTCTTGGCCCACCGAAGCCCTGTCACCAGCCCCGACAACCACAGGGCGTTGAGGTCGACAGCGTAGCCTTGGCGCGGGGTCACGGCTGAACCGTCGACCAGTGCATCCATCCAGGTGAGCGCCCAAGGCCCGTGGTCCACGAACAAGAAGCCTTGCCCGTCGACATGTACGCGGGGATCCGCACCTTCGCCGATTCGGTCGATCAGGTCGAGACATGCCTCCTGGAGGGCGGTGATACGGCGGCTTCGCGTCCGTTTCGCGGTGAGGGCGGTCGCTCGGATGAACAGAAGTGACGCGTCGATCGACTCCGCGTTCGAGGGCACGTCACCGCTTTGCGGGATGTTGGGCACCAAGCCGTTTTCGAGGCGGTCCGCCAGCGATTCGAGAATCCCGAGCGCTTTGTCGACTTCGTCTCGGGCCAAGCAGAGGCCGGGCAGGGCGATCAAGGCATCCCTCGCCCATTCACCGAACCAAGGATACCCCGCGATGACGCCGGTGCGGTTACCCTCGAACTCGACCAAGTAGGCATCGGCTGCGTCATCGAGCTCATCCACGAAGGATCGGCGTGGGCTGAGGACCGAGCTGAGCACTTGGGGGTCGTGGCTGGCCGGCGGCGTCGTGCCAAGCCGGATGCAGAAGGCGCCGTCGTGCTCGAGGGCGAGACGAAACTCACCGGGTGTGAAGATGTCTTCCGCGTCGTCGTAGCCACGCTCACGCTCCCAGTCGTAGTGGACTCCCTCGTACCAGTGGCCGTCTGCGCGGAACGTGCCGGAGGTGCCGTGCAGGCTCGTGATCAGAGGCGGGACGTCCCTGTACGGATGCATGACCACACGAAGCGATTCGCGATCCTCGATGTCTAGCTCTCCGTTCATGAACGGGTTGGCAAACGTTAGCTCATGGAGCGGACGGCACCGGATCAGCGGTCGGAGTCGCAAATCGACCGGCTTCGTCAGCCCCTCGACCGAATACCGGATCCAGACCGCGTCCGCGTCATCTTCCAGCCAAACCTCACGAGTCACGGTGAGCCCAGAGAACTCGTAGGTCCAACGGGGTAGCGGCTCGAAGCGAGTCAGGTAGTCGACGCCGTTCGGTTCGATTGCGTTGCCCCAATTGTAGCTGTGCAGAGCAACCTTTTCGTCGCCGATTTGGAACCATTCCTCCACCTCGGCGACCATGTTGATCGGCTCGCCGACACCCGGCTCGCGCACGGTGAGAAGACCGTGGTACTTGCGGCGCGGGCAACGATCGATGGTCCCGATCGCAAACGAGCCTCCCGAGTTGGTGGTTAGCCACTCGGCGTCTGGCGTCGTCGCTGCGGTGGACGCAACGGTGTCGTCGTCACCAGTTCCTGGAGCTTTGGTGAGGAGACGCAGCCCCGACGCGCTGTCGGAACGAGATGGAAACCAACTCGGCAGAATCAAAGTAAACTCCCTTTAGGCCCAATTCGGCCTTCGGTCGAAAGCACATTCTACAAAGCAGGAGGCGTGCCAAAGTCTGACACCGAGACGAGTGTCATTACGTCACGAATCGTCAACAATGTCATCTCGCGATGACGCAACGTGTGCGGGGGTGGGTGCCTGCTGCGCAACCGATGCGCGCGCGTCCTAGACCCGCGCGTCGTACCACGCCCGCTCCAACGCCTCTTGATCGTCGGGGTGCGCGATGGAGATGAGCAACTGAGCGCGTTCGTTGAGGGTTTTCCCGTAGAGGTCGACCGCGCCGTTTTCTGTGATGATGAAGCGAACGTGTGCGCGGGTCGTCACGACGCCGGCACCGGGCCGTAGCGTTGGCACGATTCGGGGGACACCTTTTCGGGTGCGGCTGGTGAGGGCGATGATTGGCTTGCCACCTTCCGAGGTCATGGCGCCACGAATGAAATCCATTTGCCCGCCGACCCCGGAGATCACGCGATGGCCAATGGAGTCGGCGCACACCTGTCCCGTGAGGTCGATCTCGATCGCGGAGTTGATGGCGGTCACCTTGGGGTTCCGGTTGATCACCGAGACTCGGTTCACATATCCGATGTCGTATTGGGTGACGGTCGGGTTATCGTCGATGTAGTCGTACACTCGGCGCGTGCCGACAACGAACCCAGACACGGTCCGCCCCGGATGCACCGCCTTAAGGCTGTTGTCGACCGCGCCGCACTCGAGCAAGGGCAGCAAGCCGTCGGACCACATTTCGGTGTGGACCCCCAGATGGCGGTGGCCCTTGAGCGCCCCTAGGACGGCGTCAGGGACGGCTCCAATCCCCATTTGGAGGGTGGCCCCGTCCTCTACGAGCTCGGCCGCGTGGTGCCCAATCGCCAGCTCCTCTTCGTTTGGCGGCGAGGCACGAACCTCTGGCAGGGGCTCGTCGTGCTCGACCAGCCAATCGAGCTGGTCGACATGTACGAAGCCGTCGCCGTGTACCCGGGCCATGTGACGGTTGACCTGAGCGATCACGACCTTTGCGGAGTCGACCGCTGCCCGGGCGATGTCGACCGACACGCCGAGGCTACAATAGCC
>JBDHLU010000327.1:0-2590 GCA_039656555.1 Gemmatimonadota bacterium
CGAACCAAATCGGGTCGAGCTTTCGCCTTCTGGATCAATGACGACCCGGCGAGTTCGTGCGTGCTCCGCTCCGTTCCGCTGGAGATGAGGCTGGCGCGAACGGCGACCCGAAGGCCCGTCGGGCCGATACCGATGTCGGGATGGTTCACATGGCGGAGATCCCCCCCGCTCACCGACTGCACCAACTGTTTCATCATTCTCCTGGTTTGCCGATCCGCGACGTTCAACGTCGAGCATTGACTTCGACGCGACGCGAACCAATCTTAGGCCTTGACTGGGCCAGCGGCCGATCCAACTGACCGGGAGGCTGAAGCCGCTCACATAAGACCGTTGCCGTACAAGCGACACAACGGGTCGGGCAGAGCCCTCCCCAAATAGGGCGCCCGAGATGGGATTGCCAAGTGCCTAGAACGGACGTGGGGCACCCGTCGAGAAGTCGAGGATTCTCGGCCGTCGCATGGCCTCCCCTATTCGGTCGGCGTTCGCCCGCAGCTCGCCCACAACTCGCCGATGAGGGACGAGCACCGCAAGCAGGTCTGCACCGCTCGCCATTTCGAGGAGATCTCCGGAGTACTCGGTGGTCAACGGATCATACGTCTCAACTCCGAAACCGCGAGCGAGCAGCTCGTCTCGCACCTGCAATGCCGGGGAATTCCGGAGATCGGTAACTTCGGTCTTGTATGCAGCGCCGATCAACACGATCCGAGGCGACTCAATATCCCTCACTTCGTTGACGATCATGTCTGCTATCCGTTGAGGCTGCCGATCGTTGACCCTCCGCGCCGCGCCGATTACGCCTTCGCCTTCGACAGAATTCGACAGCAGGAACCAGGGATCAACCGGGATACAGTGACCACCGACGCCGATTCCCGGTACGAGGTAGTTCACCCGTGGGTGCCCATTCGCTATGCGAACCGCCTCGATGGCATCCACTCCATGTTCTTCTGCAATCTCTGCGATTTGATTGGCAAGCGCGATGTTCACGTCGCGGTAGGTGTTCTCCATCACTTTGCAGAGTTCTGCCGTAACGGCGTCGGTCTCCACGAGCTTGCCTTTCACGAAACTCGAATAGAAGCCCTTCGCGGCCCTCGTGGATTCTTCGTTGACACCGCCGATGATCCGATCGATGTGCACCAGTTCCTCCATCGTGGCTCCTGGATGAACACGCTCGGGGCAGTGGGCGAGCAGAAAGTCATCTCCGACGCCGAGTCCGCTCTCCTCCAGGATCGGCGCAACCAGATTGGTGCACGTCCCGGGCGGGATCGTTGACTCCACGATCACCAGATTGCCCGGCTGGAGGTAGGGCACGATCGACCGTGTAGCTGCCACGACTGCGGAGAGATCGGCCTGACGACCTCCGTCGTCCACCGGCGTGGGGACAGCAACGATGAACACGTCGCTTTGCCGCGGTGTTGCTGCCGCGCTGAGACGGCCCGATCGAGCGGCCAGCTCGACCAACGTGGCGACGCCGGGCTCTTCGAGCAAAGGTTCACCCGCGTTGACGGTCTCGACGATCCGTTCGTCGATATCGACGGCCAAGACCTCATAGCCAGCCTCGGCAGCAAGCAATGAGAGTGGGTACCCAACATACCCACAGCCCAGGATCGCAACGCTCGACAATGTCAATGTGTCTGTCAAGAATCGCCCCGATCGATCGGCGACATGATGGGTCTGATTATTGCATCATCTCGGATGATCGAGCCACAGGGGGCCTGCGAGCCAGCCGGAAGAAGGAACGGGCGTTGGGACGGATCGGGAAGCATGAGTGATCGGTCGATTTGGCCCATGGACTCCTCGGACCTGTGGCAACGATTGGCGGTGACGTCGCCAGCGAAGATAAATCGGCGTCTGATCTCCTTGCGGAGCAGTTCGCGCTGCCGCGAATTCCGTCGTGCATCACACCCAAGTATGATGGCGCTTTCGCGGAGTCGTGGAGCAAGCCATCCTGAGTATCGCCGTTCCAACAGCACACCGAAGGCCTGTGGGACATCAAGGGACCGGGGCCAGACGGCCACAGAATGTCCGCGAGGTCCGAGTGCTTGCACTCGCGGCAGGGCAGCGACTCTGCCACCATCCATTGGGAGCAACCGACGCGCATCGTCAAATCGGGAGCGGTCTCGGAGCCTTCGAACGGATCGCGGTACTGGCTGTGCTTACCAGGGTCATTGCGTGGTCGGTCGTCACATCCATGGGGCATCGAAACCACGGCGCGCGCCGTGAGACCACCGATGAACCAACTGCATGCCATTTCGTTGGGCATGGTGCAACATGTGCGGCATAGCGGGCTTCTTGGGGCAGTTTGACGAAGAGCTACTCATCCGGATGAACCTGGTGCAGGCGCACCGTGGGCCTGACGATTCCGGCATCTGCTACCTTCCCGAACAGAACCTGGGATTGGCCCACCGACGTTTGTCGATCATCGACCTCAAGGAGACGGGTCACCAGCCGATGTCCGACGTCACGGGCGCGGCAACGATCGTGTTCAACGGGGAGATCTACAACTACCGCGAACTGCGTCAAGAACTCGAGTCGGATGGTTTTCGGTTCCGGAGTCAGTCCGACACCGAGGTGCTGTTGAACTTCTAATTGC
>JBDHLU010000328.1:0-2565 GCA_039656555.1 Gemmatimonadota bacterium
AATGCTCGCCACAAGATCGTGGTGATCGACACCAAGACGGGAGAGTTGGTGGAGATCCTGGAAAGCGGTGGTCAAACACCCCACCCAGGCCGTGGCGCCAACCTCAACCACCCCGTTCACGGTCCGGTCTGGGCAACATCGCATCTGGGCGACGAGACGGTTTCACTGATCGGTACCGATCCCGAGGGCCATCCAGACAAGGCCTGGAAAGTGGTGCAAACGCTGGAGGCGCTGGGGGGCGGTTCTTTGTTTGTCAAATCGCACCCAGAATCCGACCACCTTTATGTCGACACACCGCTCAATCCAGAGGCCGAAATTTCCGCTTCGATCGCTGTCTTCAAAGTGAGCGAACTCGACCAGGATGAGCCCAAGTTTAAAACGCTACCTATCGTTGAGTGGGCCGGTATTGCCGAGGGCCAGCCCCGCGTTGTCCAGGGTGAGTACAATCAAGCTGGGGACGAGGTCTGGTTCTCGGTCTGGAATGCCAAGGACAAGGAATCGGCGATCGTCATCGTCGACGACAAGACGCTTGAGCTGAAACATGTGATCAAGGATCCCAGGCTGATCACACCAACCGGCAAATTCAACATCTACAACACGCGTGCCGACGTCTACTGACGGGCATGCTCCGGGAGGCGAGCATGCCTTGTCGCCTCCCGGCCTTGATTTGCCACGAACGTGCGAGGTCATCATGAACAAGCTGGGACGTGTTTTCCTGGTTGGTGGTGGGCCCGGTGACCCTGACTTGCTCACCGTGAAGGCCGTGCGCGTTCTCTCACAGGCCGACGTCGTCGTTTACGACCGTCTTGTGTCGAACGAAGTTCTGGAGATTATCCCTAAGACGACCCGCATGATACCGGTCGGCAAGGCGCCGAAGTGCCGTCCCGTGCCTCAGAGTGAAATCAATCGCATTCTAATTCATGAAGCTGCTGAAGGCCGCACCGTCGCTAGGCTGAAAGGTGGTGATCCATTTATTTTTGGCCGCGGTTCAGAAGAGGCCCTCGCACTTGCCGCAGCCGGACTTCGCGTCGAGGTCGTGCCCGGCATCACGGCGGCGCAGGGATGTTCGGCTACGACCGGCGTCCCCCTCACTCATCGGGGACTTGCGACCGGCGTGCGTTACGTCACCGGGCACTGCCGCCACGACCGGCCGCTTGATTTCGACTGGGAGGGCCTGGCAGATCCCGATACGACACTGGTTATCTACATGGGAGCGGCGAACATCGCGCAGATCGCGTCCCGTCTTGCCGCCTCAGGATTGACACCAAAGACACCGGTGCTTGCCGTGAATAATGGCACGACGCCATGCGAACGCCACCTGGTCTCAGATCTCGCCACCATTGCAAAGGACGCGGCCGCTGCCGAGTTCTCAGGACCTGTTCTGTTTATCGTGGGCCGCGTTGTGCATCTGTATGGAGCTGCACCCCAATACACTTTGCCAACTTGTTTTGTCCCGTTGCCCGCCGATCAGGTAGACGCCCATGTTTAGACGCGAAGTGTTCGCGTTGCTTGCTGCATTTATGGCCAGCGCACAGGCGTTCGCCGGAGGAACGATCGAACCGGGGCGGGCCCAGGAACTTGAGCGGCTTGTGCGCCATGACTGCGGTTCGTGTCATGGCATGACACTGAAGGGAGGTCTCGGTCCCAACATCCGCGCTCAAAGGTTGGTAGGCGCATCCGTCGAAGCGCTTACGGAAATCATCCTCAATGGTGTAGCCAATACACCGATGCCGCCGTGGCGTTCGCTACTCAGTGAAAAAGAGGCCAGATGGGTTGCTGAATACCTCTTGAGAGAGGGTGCCCAATGATCCGCCGTGCCACCTTGTTGTCCGCAGTTGTCATCAGCCTGTTCGTGTTGACCGGGCTTACCACCACACATCCACCGCAAGAGAATCTAAGGGGCACCGGCAACCTTGGTGTGGTGATTGAGCGGGCGAGCGGCTCGGTATTGATCATTGACACGACCAAACGCGCAGCGCTGGCACGTGTCGAGGGTTTGGGCGACCTGTCCCACGCTTCCGTCGTGTTTTCTCCAGATCAGCGATACGCGTATGTCTTTGGTCGCGATGGCGGATTGTCAAAGATCGATATCATGACTTCAACGTTGGTGCGGCGCATCATCCAAGCTGGCAATTCAATCGGGGGCGCCATTTCCGATGATGGGGTTCTCGTTGCCGTTTCCAACTATGAACCCGGCGGCGTTCGCGTTTTCGATGCCGCGACGCTTGAGTTAGTGGCCGACATTCCGGCCAACTGGAAAAACGGGCGATCGAAAACGATTGGACTGGTCGACGCGCCAGGCCGGCGGTTCGTCTTTACATTGTGGGATGCAGGAGAGACGTGGATCGCTGATTTTTCATCGGGTGCAACACCTACACTCACCAAAATAAGAGGCGTTGGTAACCAGCCTTATGACGCATTGATCACTGCGGATGGGCGTTATTATCTGACCGGCCTGTTCGGCGAGGATGGCATGACGGTGTTTGATCTCTGGCAGACACCTGTCGTGGCGCGCCGGATTCTTGCTGACTACGGCAGGGGCCAGAAAAGACTTCCGGTTTATAA
>JBDHLU010000329.1:0-2558 GCA_039656555.1 Gemmatimonadota bacterium
GCCAACTGTACCACGTGGATATTCTCGCCATTGACGATGACACCGAAACGCTTCGATTCGCAATCAGTCGATGAGAGCCAAGGCATGGGGTGGGTCACCTGGCCCACCCCCGAGTTGGCCAGAGTCGTTGCGGGTACTTGCCGCTGTTCCTGGATCGCCAATTCACTGAGAGTACGGTGTTGACTTCCCGCCTCACAGGCTCGAACAGCCCGGCCGCGCGAAGTGTATCGTCCTACGTCGATATGTCTCCCCTTGCATACTTGCGTTGGAGATCTCGCCACGATACCATTGCAAAGACGGCGGGAAGTGGGATTGGGGTGGTATGAGGCAGATCCCATCTTCGCGTGAAGAGCCACCTCGATCGAGAACACGAGGCAAGCGCGTCGGCCGAATCCGATGATCTACTCGATCTTCACAGCAAGCGTCGGGGTGATGTTGACATTGGCTGTTGCCCGTGCAGCCGAGCCCACTTATCAAGTTGGTGTGGCCCGTCTTGACATCACGCCGGATTATCCCATTCGGCTGGCAGGATACGGTAATCGTCGGAGCGAGTCCGAGGGAGTTGCGCAGCGACTGTGGGCAAAAGCCCTTGTCATCGGAAGTGCAGGGGCTGAACCGGCCATTCTGATCACCGTGGGCAACTGTGGCGTGCCTGCCTCGGTCACTGAGAAGGTCGCCAACCGCCTGAAGAACAAAGTCGGTCTTCCGCGTGAGCGTGTGGTCATCTGCTCGACCCACACTCACACCGGACCCTGCTTGGCGGGCGTTCTTCCCACGATGTTCGGAGAGCCTATCCCCAGCCGGCAAAAGGCCAAGATCGATCGCTACACTTTGAAACTGACGACCGACCTGGAACAAGTGGCGTTGGCGGCTCTGAACGATCGCCGACCGGCCGAGCTGACTTGGATTCAGGGAACCGTGCGCTTTGCGGGCAATCGCCGCGCCATGAGGGACGGCAAGTGCACAGGCCTCGGCCCGAATCCCGGCGGGCCGGTCGACCACGCTCTCCCTACGCTACGCGCGAGGGACCTCGGCGGCAAACTACGAGCTATTGTCGGCAACTACGCCTGCCACTGCACCGCGTTGGGCGGAGACTTCAACCAGATCTGTGGTGGTTGGGTGGGCTACGCTCAGGAGTATGTCGAACGCGAGTACCCCGGTGTCACCTGCCTGGTGACGATCGGATGCGGGGCGGATGCGGACCCCTATCCCCGAACCGGACTGGAATACGCCAAACAGCATGGCCGCGAGATAGCCACCGAGGTTGATCGTCTGCTGAAAGAACAGGGTAAGCCGATCCAAGGAGCGCTCACCTGCCGGTTCGAACGCATCAGACTGCCGTTCGATACGATCCCGCCACGCGACGAGTGGGAAAGACGGGCCCAGCACAACGACGCGGTCGGCTTTCACGCCAGGACCCAACTTGGCCGCCTCGATCGAGGTGAGACCTTGCAGACGGAGTTATCCTATCCCGTACAGACATGGGTGTTCGGTGAGCACCTGGCCATGGTGTTCCTTGCAGGCGAGGTGGTGGTCGATTATTCGCTCAAGCTAAAGAAAACACTCCACGGGGATCGACTGTGGGTGACCGCCTACGCAAATGACGTGCCCTGTTACATCCCGTCACGGCGCATTCTGGCCGAGGGCGGCTATGAGGCCGATCGCTCAATGGTTTACTATGATCGTCCAACCCGCCTGGCCCCACAAGTTGAGGATCGGATTCTCGAGGCGGTGGGTCGGCTCTTGCCGCAGTCATTCCATGCAAATGACGGCTTGACCGACAGGGCAGAGCGCATAGAGTCAGAACGCTGAAATCCACCCGATGGCAGGAGGAGCACGATGAGCAAGCTGGCATTAGATGGCGGCACACCGGTACGCGACACCCGCAGGCGCCCCTGGCCCACTTGGCCTGACGTTTCAGAGAAGAAATGGCCACAGCAAGAGCGCTCCTTCCGCGAGGTCTACCTGAGCGCGGTCGAGGGCATTCCCCGCCCGAGGTGTGAGCGATTCGCGAAAGCTTGCCGCGAGTATCTGGGCACTGTCCACGGCCTCATGACAACCTCCGACACAAGCGCATTGAAACTGGCGCTCTGCGCGGTCACCGACACCGACGGGCTGGGCTACAATGGTGAGGTCATCGTCCCCAACTATACCTTCATCGCTTCGGCCCACGCAGCCTGGGAAATGGGCTTTTCCGTACGGTTCGTCGACGTGGAGCCGGAGAGCGCATGCCTGGATCCGGACGCACTCGAGGCGGCCATTACCCCAAAGACACGAGTGATTATGCCCGTGGACATACTCGGTTACCCGGCAGACATGGATCGGATCCTCGCTATCGCGAAGAAACACAATCTCAAAGTGGTTGCGGACGCTTGCCAGGCCCACGGTGCCAGCTACAAGGACAAGAAGTGCGGCAGCATGGGTGACGCAGGATGCTTCTCGTTCCAATCCAGCAAGAACCTGACCTGCGGGGAGGGCGGTTTCGTAGCCACGAACTCGCCGGACGTCTACAAGCGGGCTTACACACTACACCATGTTGGCAGAGCGCCTCCGGGAAT
>JBDHLU010000330.1:0-2558 GCA_039656555.1 Gemmatimonadota bacterium
CAACGTCATGTTTTCTTCCGTTACTGGAACTGCTGGGCCAGTAATTTCCAGGGTGCCGGGGTCAAAGGGCGCGGCCATCACCGTCCGTTCCTTCCCGTAGATGAGGTGGCCGGCTGGGTGGTAGCCATAGCTTACGGCCTCCTCCACCAGGAACTTCACCTCCCCGGTCTCTAAGACGAGCGCGGCAATTCTAATACCATCAATCGAAGGAGCGGCTACGGCAGTGAAAAGTACACTCTTCCCACCAGGAAGGACAATCGGTGATGCGACCACAAGAAGCCCATGGGATTGCATGAAGGACTCATCCGTGAGGTCCTCGACGGGACCGCCGGCGGCGGAAATGCGCTTCAGACCTCCAATTCCTGATGCGAACACGATGTGGCCATCGTCCCCCCAGCTTTCGCCCAGGGAGCCTACTATGTCGCACAGAGTGACGGGGGAGCCCCCCTGGACGGACACCTTCTTCATCTTGTCTTGGGTGAAGAATCCGATCCACTGACCGTCGGGGGAGAAGAATGCAGAGACGGCGTTTTCGGTTCCGGCAAGGGGCAAGGCGTCATCAAGTTGGTCCAGCCGACGGAGGAAAAGCTGGCGCTGATTCGATGCGGTCTGTGCAACATAGACGAGGAGCAAGCCGTCCGGCGAAAGGGCCATGTCCGTACCTCCGCCATCCGCTTCCATGGGCTGGAACGGAGCGTCAGGGCTGAGGTTGATGGAGTAACGGCGGACGGGTTCGGGTTCGGACGGCGGGACCTCTGTCCTCAGCGCAAAGAACAATGCCGCCGCGATGACAACGGCGCCAAGCGCAACGGAAGCCGCCAGCGCGTACGAACGCCTCGGCGGGGGCGCCGGCTCAAAGGCCACCGCCTTGATCCGGCCCGATTCCGTGATGAGGTCGAGCACATCGATGCGCGCGTCGCCGATGTCCCGGAGCCGGCGGTTCGAGTCTTTCTGGAGGCACTTGCGCAGCAGAACGCGCACTTGTGGCGGTGTGTCCGGCGGCAGTCTTTCCCAATCCGGGTCGCGTTCGAGCACCTTGGCCAACGTGTCCGAGACAGTCTCGCCCTGGAAGGGGAGGTCGCCCGTCAGGGCCTCGTAGAGGCAGCAGCCAAAGGCCCAGATGTCGGTGCGTTTGTCGACGGGTTTGCCGCGGGCTTGTTCGGGGCTCATGTAGACCGGGGTGCCGAGGATAACTCCTTCCTGCGACACCGTCGTCGAGTCGGGCGTCGTGGCACGGGTCGGCGCTTCGCTCGATGCTGTTTCATTCTCATACTCGATGGCCTTCCCAAGACCGAAATCCAGCACCTTGACCTTGCCGTCTTCGGAGACCTTGATGTTTGCCGGCTTTAAGTCGCGGTGGATGATGCCCTGTTCGTGCGCGGCTTCGAGGGCTTCAGCAATTTGGGCAAAGATGGGCAGGGCGTCGCTTACGGGAATGGGTCCGCGTCCGATGCGGTCGGCCAGGGTGTCCCCTTCGATGAGGGGCATGATCATGAACTGGGCGCCGTCCTCTTCGTAGAGGTCGTAAACGGCACAGACGTTGGGGTGGTCCAGTGAAGCCAGCAGGCGGGCTTCTCGTTTGAACCGTCCCAGGCGTTCGGCATCCAGCGCGAAGGCTTCGGGCAAAACCTTGATCGCCACATCCCGTTCGAGCTTGGAGTCGTGGGCGCAGTACACTTCGCCCATGCCACCAACGCCAAGCATCCTGGAAATCTCGAAAGAGCCAAGTTGCTTTCCGGGTTCCAGGGCCACGACCATCCTCCTTGCGCGTTTATGGCTCCCCCCCGGGAGCAGCAATGAGGCTGAGAAGCAATCGCTCAGGTGTAAGTCACTGCGAACATATTATCACGCGAGAGAACTCGTTTCCAACTGATTGAAGATGCACCTGATGAGGTTCAGGAGGGATGCGCAGTTCGGTTCGAGAAACGAAAACGCCCTGCAATGTAACCCATTGCAGGGCCATTAATTAAGTCGTGGCGGGCCAGACAATACGAACCTCGAACTTTTGAACCGTTCGTACAGGCCCTGATCTCCGTCTAGAAGTCCATCTGAGAGACTATTCGAATCTTGCCCGACGACTACTGTTCCTGCGGAAGCCTCGTTTCGGTCAGCCAGGACGGTCTTTGCGCCTCGCTCGGCTCGCCCGTACTCATGTCCAATCCTTCCGGAAGCTTTGGCGGCGGCGCGGGCCAGGCGAGCAGGTCGGCCTTGGTTTGCCTAACAACGATGTAGTCAGACGTGACGTTGATTGTCGTCAGGTCTTGCATCAGCAGCACTGGACCGTCGTAGGTCGTTCTCCAGCGCTGGAAGAGCGGGTCGATCAAATCGTCGTCCAGCGTGAAGTGCATCCCCACGCCCAGTCGGGGCTTGGCGATAGTGTACACGCGACCCAGTTCCGCCGGGGTGGTGTGCTCTTCCATGACGCCCTCGGCAGCTTGAATCGGCATGTGGTTATAGTGGGCGAACTCCTCGGCGGATGGAAAGATCTCATGGATGAATACGTCCGCACCCTTGCCCTGCTCGGCCTCGAAGGTGCTCGGCTGACTGTCGGCGGTGTA
>JBDHLU010000331.1:0-2552 GCA_039656555.1 Gemmatimonadota bacterium
GCGTCGACGGGCCGGACCTCGTAGTGCGATACCGCCTCCGGGCTTCGGATTGGCGCCTAGACGCTCCCGATCTGCGAATGCAAGGGAGTCTTG
Source organism: Gemmatimonadota bacterium (assembly GCA_039656555.1). Classification (GTDB taxonomy): domain Bacteria; phylum Gemmatimonadota; class Gemmatimonadetes; order Gemmatimonadales; family GWC2-71-9; genus CAMYLY01. The sequence goes on from JBDHLU010000331.1 coordinate 94, forward strand.
AACACATCGATCGTGGAGACACCGTAGTAGTCGAGTTTTGGCGGAATGGCGCGACCAATTGCGTCCGCCGAGATGATCAAACGGACTGTTCGCTTGGATTCAACCTGGGCCTCGGCTGGTCTCTCTTCATGTATCCCGAGCAGTTGATGCCCAACCTAGCGTGGCTCTTCGAAGCGGCCTGGCTCTTCCTTCTCTTCTTGCCGGCGGGCTATTGGGGCGGTCTCACGCGGAATGTTGCGTGGATCGCGGTGCCCGGCGGCACCGCCGTGTTGTTACCGTATCTGTTCGAAATCAACGGGGTGTCGATCAGCGGTTGGATTGGCATCTCGTGCGGCGCGTTGTTCGGGATCTTGGCGCGCTGGCACTTCGACAAGCGATCCTTTGAGCGTTAGCTAGATCTCACCTACCCACAAAGTACGCTCCCCCCGTTCACGTTCACGATCTCTCCTGTCATCCCGCTCGCCAAATCCGAACAGAGAAACACGATCGGCCCCGCAATCTCTCGGGGGGAAGCCACGTGCCCCAGGGGTATGCCCTTCTCGATCCGGCCCCTCCCATCGCCACCGTCAGCGTCATAAGGATCTGCTGACATCTCCGTATCGACCCATCCCGGAGCCACGGCATTCACCGTGATCCCTTTCGGCGCGGCCTCCACACAGACCGACTTCACGAACGAAATGATCGCGCCCTTCGTAGCCGCGTAGTCGGCGTGAAACGCCTCGCCGCGTTGGCCAGCCGTGCTCGATACGATCACGACCCTTCCCCACCCGTCCCCGGGTGCGCGGGTGCGTGGGTGCACTGACATGGCTCGGAGTGCAGCTCGAGTTCCGAAGAACACAGAATCCAGATTCGTCGCGAGAGTGTTTCGCCAACGGTCGGGACTCATGTCTGCGACTGGGACGTTGTCTGGAGGCCAGATCGCCGCGTTTGCGACAAAAATGTCCAGTTGGCCAAACTCGCCCACCGTGTCGTCGACGACGCGCTGGCATTCACCCGGGTTCGAGAGATCGGCGTGCAGGATCAGGGGGTTGGATGCTGGGTGTTGGGTGCTGATCGTCGCGGCGACCGCCTCGGCGTCAGCCTGACGAGCCCGATACGTAAACGCTACTCTTGCTCCAACTTCAGCTAACATCTTCGCCGTCGCCGCCCCGATGCCGCGTGATCCACCGGTTACCAGCGCCACCTTGTTCGAAAGATCGATCAGCGGCACCTATATCCCTCCGCCAAACAACCTGACACCTGTAGTCTTCGATCTATAATCTCGAATCAAGATCCCCCCAACGTCTTCCGAATTCGATGCACCCACGACCCCCTGAAACGCACCGCAGCCGCGTCTTCCATTTCCTCGTCGTTCAAGACAGCAGCAGGGTTCTTGACCGTCAAAAGGTCAGCTTGCACCTCGAAGCCCCGCTGTTCCAGGAATCGCCGCCCACCCGCCAATGACCGCCGGTCGCCGTGATTGTCGGCAGCCAGGATATCCGCCAACCCTGCTTCGAGATACGCAATGGCTTGGTGAGCGCGTTTGCCCGTCTTCGTGAACGCATTGGCATCGAGTTGGATGCGGGCGCCATCTTCCTTCCACACACGCACGGCCTGGACGTCACATTGGTAGTACCGCTCGGGATGGGCAACGATCGGTATCACACCCGCGCTGACCATTTGCCTGAGCGCCTTGGCCGCACCCGTCGGGGCGACCCCGTAGGGGAATTCCACCAAATAATAGCGCGACCCTGCCAGTGAATACCGACGATCGCCAATCACTATCGCCGGCATCGGCCGATCCAGCATGATTTCAAAGCCGAGGTGCAGTACCGGCGGGTTGGACGCCACAGGCTCGAGTTGCTCAAAGACCTCTTGACGTTCCTCGACCGCGTCCTCGCCATGCAGTTCCAGGTCGGTCGCCCTGAGGTGCGGTGTGAGCACGAGATCTGTGACGCCCTCCTCCGCAAACTGACGCAGGATCGTCACCGACTGTTCGACCGAACGGGACCCGTCGTCGATTCCGGGAAGCAAGTGGGAGTGGAGGTCGATCACTTCCCCACCCCTCCCCATTCCACCCGTCGATCATGGATCGTCGATCGTCGACAAGTCTTGTTCTTTGAGACCGTCATGTCCTGCCCATGGATTCGCAGTCTAGTTCACATGCCAGCGTCACAAGGGCATCAGCGGCCAGCAGTGTGAGAGCGGCATCGCGAGTGGGTTCCATCGCTATTGCTCGAGCCACCGAATCTCGAGCCGCGTTTGGCAACTCACCCGCCGACAACGCCGACTCCATTCGCTCTCGCAGCGAGCTTGGCACGTCGCGGAGACGCCCGCCGAGCTACCCCTTGACCTGGCTCAGTTCGCGCCCACGCCAAGCAACTCCGCAACGATCGCGGGGGTTTTCTCGCTCGCCTCGCCCAACTTGGAACGATCACCGGCACCCGCAGACGCAAAATGCGGACGGCCGCCACCTCGCC
>JBDHLU010000332.1:0-2508 GCA_039656555.1 Gemmatimonadota bacterium
GAGGAACAGGCGGCCGAGTATCTCTTTCTGCAAGATAGCTTCGTCGGGACACTTTGGGTGCTTCGAAGGTCTGAATACGCAGTGGGGAAACGTTAGTGAGGGCGCCGCCGAGCCAGTCGCGCTCGTTTGGAGATATCCGAAAACGAAACCGGCAGTCTCCCCCACCGTAATTACACTACATGCCCCGCCCTTCCCTCACCGACGCCTCCGACCAGCAACTCGTGGCCTGGGCCCTGGGCGGCCGCGACGGCAGCCAAGACGCGTATCGCGAACTCGTGCACCGGTACACGCATGCCGTCATGACCGTGATCTACCAGGTCGTCCGGAACCGCGAGCGCGCGAAAGACCTGGCACAGGTGACCTTCGCCAAGGCGTTCACGAAGCTCGATAGCTATCGCCCCGAACGGAAGTTCCGGCCCTGGATTCTCACCATCGCCCACAACACCGCGCTCAAGTACGTCGAGCGCCGGCGGGTGGACTCGCTGGACTCGGCGCTCGTCGTGACCCCCGGGGAGATCGATGCGAACGCGATGCGGAGTCTCAGCGCGAGCGAGACGCTGACGCCCCACCCGGAGGCGGCGGGACTTGGTGCAGCCCTCGAAGCCTTAAGACCCCAGTACCGCCGGTGCATCAAGCTGCGCTACGTGGAAGACCGCTCGTACGACGACATCGCCGACCTCATGCGCGTGCCCCGAGAAACCGTCTGCAACTGGCTCAACCGCGCACGACAGGAGTTGAAGAAAGCGCTGGGGTGAGCTGAGCAGCTAGGGCTTACCGCTTCCCCGCTTCCCCGTTTCCCCGCTTTCCCCGCTTTCCCCGCGCCCAGCGGTCTCGTAAGTGCACAAGTGCCTTTCCCGTAACGCTTTTCTCCGCAGTCACTTAACGCCATTTCGTGAATTTCACTAGCTGATTTCCGGTATACACAGTAGGAGCACCGCCCTCGGCCGACGACCCCGCCGGCCCCCTGCGGCAAAGCAAACGACGCACGTCACGAACCAGGAGCGTTGTCATGACCGTGCACATCGACCGGAGTCTGTGGTTGCCCGAAACGGAGTACTTCCCCGGCGCCCAGAACAAGACGGGCATTGCGATCCACCACACCGTCGGCGGCAGTGCGCGCTCGACCGTCCGCTGGTGGCGCGACGACGACAACGACACCGGCCGCCGGCGCATCGTGGCAACCGCGTACATCATCGACGAAGACGGGACGGTGTTCGAACTGTTCGACCCCACCGCGTGGGCCTACCAGTTCGGCCTGGACTGGTCGGCCACGGCGCGGCTCCGGTTCGAGCGCCGCTTCATCGGCATCGAACTGGCGAGCCAGGGCGGACTGATCGAGGAGAACGGCGAGCTGTACTGCTACGACGTGGTCTCCCCGCACACGTGGAAACCCTACTCGGAAGCGTTCCACGTCGGCCGGCCCTACCGTGGCTACCAGTGGTTCGACCGCTACGAGACCACGCAGCTCACCGCACTCGGCGACCTCGTGGACGCCCTCTGCACCCGCTTCGCGATTCCCCGCCGCTATCCCGACGCGCCCTTCGACTACTACGGGGACGCGCTCGCCGACTTCGAGGGTGTGATCGGCCACGCCATGGTGCGATCCGACAAGAGCGACCCGGCGCCCGACCCGAACCTGTGGCGAATGCTCGAGCACCTGGCCGCCGTGCGGCCCGCGGCCGTGACACCCTCCGGCGCGCCAAACGGTCGGCGCCTCACGAGCGTCGCAATCGAAGCGCTGTTCAAGAACAACGTCGGCCGCATCAACCGCATGGACGTGGCGGCCGGGAGCCTCGTCAAGGCGTTGCTCATGGAACTCGAGCGGCGGCGCACCTACCTGCGGCTCAAGACACCCGACTCCGGCGCCCACGCGATTTCCTACGAGGTCGTGAAGGGCCACCGCGATCACGTGCGCACGCTCGCCCGCGCGCTCGGCTTCGAGCGGGTCACGAACGGCCACCTCGAGGTGAGCCATGCGTAAGACGCTGATTGCGCTGAAACCGCTGATCGGGCTGATGGCGCTGATCGTGGTGGTCTTGCTCGTCGTGAATGCGTTTGGCGGAAGGCGAGAGGCGATTGCTGAAGCGCGCGCGGAGTCCGCCCGATTGGTACACGAGCGCGACTCGCTCATCGACGCGGTGCAGGACCGCAACCGGGAACAAACAGCGCTGATCAGCGAACGGGAAGTGCTTGAAGCCGAAGCGGCACATCTGCGGCAATCTGTGGCACAACTCGAACGCCGGCGCGCCACGCATCAACTCACGGTGCGCGAGATCCGCACCGTCGGTGCGCTGCAAGAGCGGCTGCGCGACGCGTTCCCGGAGCTGGGCGAGTCGGCGTGGGGCCTCACGACCGTCCCGCTCCAAAACGGCGATACGCTCGGCCTCGAGTACCTGCTCGTGCCCGCGTGGTTTGCCGAGACGTTCGTGATCAATCGAGCCAACGCCGAATCGTGGCGGGCGCAGAAGGATCAGCTCCTGGCGGTGGACTCACTGCGGTTGGTCGTCT
>JBDHLU010000333.1:0-2496 GCA_039656555.1 Gemmatimonadota bacterium
GGGGGTGTTCCTCCGTGACCTGCTGCACCCGATTTTTAAAGAGCGAGTTCAGGGTTTGCGTCGCCTCAGTGTAGACACGGACGCGGTGGCGATGGCGCTCGATGAGATTCTGACCGGCAATCCGGTTGGCAAGGACAACATCGAGGTGAGCTTCGAGCCGGACTTTGCCCTCCACGACGGGAGTCATGCAAACAACCTTTGGGCTTTAGAGCTCCCCCGGCCAATGACCAAGCTGGTCTGGGACAACGCCGCACTCATGTCGCCCGCGACCCGCGATGCGCTAGGGGTCAAGGATGCCCAAATGATTCGACTCTCAAAGGGAGGCAACAGCGTCGAGATTCCGGTTTGGGCGGTCCCGGGGCATGCCGATTTCTGCATCACCTTGTCGCTCGGCTGGGGTCGCACCTCCGCCGGCCGTTACGGCAACGGCAAAGGCTTCGATGTGTACCCGCTGCGCACCAGCGACGCGATGGACTTCACCGATGGTGTATCGGTGGAGCCGCTTCGCGAGACCTACAAACTGGTTCAGACGCAGACTCACGATCGCATGGAGGGCCGCCCTATCGCCATCGACGCCACGCTGGACGAGTACAGGAAGGAGCCCGACTTTGCCTCCTACCGCTCGGTCGACCCGGTCAGCACGCCTCCTCTGTGGAAGCAGCAAGACTACAGCGAAGGCCACCAATGGGGCATGGTAATCGACCTCAGCACCTGCACCGGATGCAATGCCTGCGTGATCGCGTGCCAGGCGGAGAACAATATTCCCGTGGTGGGCAAGTTCGAGGTCGAGCGCGGTCGCGAGATGCATTGGCTTCGCATCGATCGGTACTTCGTCGGCGACGACGAGAACGACCCGCAGGTGGCGGTGCAGCCGGTCACCTGCCAGCAGTGTGAGGAAGCGCCTTGCGAGAACGTGTGTCCGGTCAACGCGACGACGCACACCCCAGAGGGCCTCAACGATATGGCCTACAACCGGTGCGTAGGCACCCGCTACTGCGCAAACAACTGTCCGTACAAGGTTCGCCGGTACAACTACCTCGACTGGCACGGCCACCTGGACGACGAGTTCGGCTGGTTCGAGGATTTCCCAGAGTCTCGAAAGCTGCAGTTCAACCCCAACGTGACGGTGCGCATGCGCGGCGTGATGGAGAAGTGCACGTACTGTGTCCAACGCATTCAGGAGGGGAAGATCGCTGCCAAACGGGATGGCCGCCAGCTCAAGGATGGCGACATCAGGACCGCGTGCCAGAGCGCCTGTCCGCCCCAGGCGATTATCTTTGGCGATCTGAACGATCCCACGAGTGCAGTGGCTCACTTCGCGGAACGCGACCGTGGTTACAAGTCGTTGAGTGAGATCGGTACGCGACCACGGACGACCTTCCTTGCGCGCATTCGAAACCCAAACCCCACGCTGAAGGGAAATGGGTAAGAACCAATGAGCTACGACGCACCCATCAAAGAACTCGGCGAAACCCATCTTCTTCCGGAGGGCACGACCCGGAACGACGTGACCGAGACGATTGCAAGCGTCACAGAAAACGCCGCCCCGCGCGGCTGGTGGATCCTCTTTTTGCTCTCGGTTTCCGTGCTCGGCGTCATGGGCGCCGCGCTCACGTACCTGTTCATCCAAGGCGTGGGGGTCTGGGGCAACAACGCGCCCGTCTATTGGGCCTGGGACATCACCAACTTCGTTTGGTGGATTGGCATCGGCCATGCCGGCACGCTGATCTCGGCCATCCTCTTTCTGTTCAGGCAGAAGTGGCGAACGAGCATCAACCGCTTCGCCGAAGCGATGACCGTGTTTGCCGTGCTGTGTGCAGGCTTGTTCCCAGCGATTCACACCGGCCGTCCCTGGTTCGACTACTACCTGTTCCCGATTCCGAACCAGATGGACATGTGGCCGAACTTCAAGAGCCCATTGATGTGGGACGTTTTCGCGATCAGTACCTACCTGACGATCAGCGTCATCTTCTGGTACCTCGGCCTGATTCCGGACTTGGCCACCTTGCGTGACCGGTCCAAGAACCTGCTCCGCAAGCGCGTCTATGGGTTCTTTGCACTAGGTTGGCGCGGCGCCCATCGGCACTGGCAGCACTACGAGCGCGCGTACCTGATCTTTGCCGGCATCTCGACGCCGCTGGTTCTCTCGGTCCACTCCGTCATTTCGTTCGACTTCGCAACGTCGATCGTTCCAGGCTGGCACACCACGATTTTCCCACCGTACTTCGTCGCCGGCGCCGTCTTCAGCGGATTTGCGCTCGTCATGACACTCATGCTGATTTGCCGCTCGATCTTCAAGCTGGATAACATCGTGACCATCAAGCACCTGGACTTGATGAATAAGTTCATACTCGGCGTGTCGCTCCTGGTTGGCTACGCATACGCGATGGAGTTCTTCATCGCTTGGTATTCCGCTAACCCGTATGAGCAGTGGGTGTTTTTCCACAACCGGCTTGGCTGGGGGCAACTCGACAGTAAGGGCAACTGGGGCCCACT
>JBDHLU010000334.1:0-2459 GCA_039656555.1 Gemmatimonadota bacterium
CCCCCGTACAGGTCCCACGCAATCACCTCGCCTACGTCCCCTACCACTTCGACCAACCGTCGCCGCAACTGTGCCGCAAGTTTCGGATTCACTTGATCGAATGCGAGTGCTGGAAACCCGGTCTCAGGTCCGGCGATGATGCGCGACGCCCCACCCTTTGGCTTCCACCATACTGCAACGTCCGGCCGGGCCAGCGCCAAGACAAACGGGGTCGCCTCCCAAACGTTCGCGTCGCCTCCCACCACGGTCACGTGGAAGCCTTCCCCCCGGTCGCGCCGAAGCACGAGACGGTGCAGGTTGCGCGGCAGCAGCGTCACGTGCTGACGGACTTCGGCCCACAGATCCATTAGGGCGCCATCGCTGATCGCACACCGGTCGAGCGCGAAGACCGCATCGGCCCGCCCGATCGGATGGAATCCGACATTGTCTCCCCGCACGGCCAGAGAAACCTTGTTTCGGTACTCCCACTGTTGGTCTGCGGGCACAATGGGTGGGTCTTCGATATCGAACTTTCCGATACGCCGAAGGGCGTCCCCAACCATCGTCCGCTTCACCTTCAGTTGTGTTTCGTAATCGAGATGCTGGAGTTGGCACCCACCACAATCGTCTTCGTCGTAGTGCCGACAGAGCGGATCCACCCGCGATTGGCCCCCTTCGACAACCGAGCGGACACGCCCCCGCGCGAAACGCTTGTGACGCTCGACGACATCTATATCGACACGATCTCCGGGGGCGGTTCTCGGAACGAACACGGCCATCCCGTCTGCGAGGCGGGCCACACCATCACCCCCCGCCGCAATGCGATCGATCGTGACCATCATCTGCGGAGCGCCTCCACCCGGGCTGCGCGCACCCATGCGCTGTCTTGGACGTAGCGGGAAGGGCGCTCGCGGGTCGGTACTCGGGCCCCCCGCCGTTCGTCTTCAGCCAGCGCCGCTGCAATCGCAATGGCCCGGAGCATATCCTCCGATCCAGTCTCTTCCATCAGGGCCTTGCCCCGCGAATCGACATAGCCGATATCGTATTTCCCCGCCACGAATTCGGGTTCCTCCATGACGCGTCGATGGAATGGCTGGGACGTTGCCACGCCCACGATGGCCAACTCTTCGAGTGCCCGACGCATCCGATGAATCGCGTGTTCCCGCGTGTCGCCCCAAACGATCACCTTGCCGAGCAACGAGTCGTAGTAAAGGGAGATTTCGGCACCTGATTGAATCCCACCGTCCCAGCGCACGCCTGGACCGGTTGGTACCTGCAGGTATTCGATCCGGCCAGCCGAAGGCACAAACCCAGCGAACGGATCCTCGGCGGTAATACGGCACTCGATGGCGTGGCCGCGTGGTTGGAGCGGCCCAGTGGAGCAACCCATCGGTTCGCCCCGAGCAATCCTCAGTTGCTCTCGCACGAGGTCGACACCGTAGACCAACTCGGTAACCGGGTGTTCGACCTGCAAGCGGGTGTTCATTTCCAAGAAGTAGAATGCGCCACTGGCATCGACGAGGAACTCGACGGTCCCCACACCACGGTATCCGACCGATACAGCAGCCTTCACCGCCGCCGCCCCCATTTTGGACCGCATCGCCGCATCCACGTTCGGTGCCGGCGATTCTTCGATGAGTTTCTGATGGCGGCGTTGCACCGAGCATTCCCGCTCACCTAAGTGGATCGTGTTCCCGTGATCGTCAGCCAGTACCTGCACCTCGATGTGGTGGGGTCGTTCCATGAATCGCTCGATGTACAGCGAGGCATCACCAAAGGCGGATCGCGCTTCGGAACTTGCTTGGGCAAATCCCCGTTCGACCTCTTCGAGTGAGGTGGCGACACGCATCCCTCTGCCACCTCCACCTGCGACGGCCTTGAGCAGGACGGGAAAGCCAAGGGCTTCAGCCCGGGCGAGGGCCTCGGCAACATCTGCCAACGGCTCCGTGGTGCCTGGAACGATGGGCACACCGGCCTCTGCCATGCGGCGTCGCGCTTCGGTCTTGCCCCCCATCGCCGCGATGGCGCCAGCAGGGGGGCCGATGAAGGTCAGCCCGGCTGCGACTACGGCCTCCGCAAAGTCCGCCCGTTCGGCAAGAAACCCATATCCTGGATGGATCGCGTCGGCGCCGGTCTTTTTCGCCGCCTCGAGGATCTTTGGAATGGACAGGTACGATTCGCTGGACTGCGCGGGGCCGATTTCGACCGCGGCATCAGCGGCTTGTACGTGGAGGCTCAACTCATCCGGTTCGGAATAGACCGCAACCGCTTCGATACCATCTTCGTGGCACGCGCGGATGATGCGAACGGCGATTTCGCCCCTATTGGCAATGAGGACCCGTTTCATGCAGGCCGGAAGACGGGAGGGCGGGAAGGCGGAAAGACACAAGGCCCGACAACGGACGAGGGCGTTACTTCCCGCCTGTTATAAGGGAATATTCCCATGCTTCTTCGGCGGAACCTTCTCGCGTTTCGTCAGG
>JBDHLU010000335.1:0-2457 GCA_039656555.1 Gemmatimonadota bacterium
CCAGGGCTCTCCCGATATCGTGGTTATCGGTGCCGGAGCGTTCGGGGTGTGGACCGCTTACTACCTGCGCGAGATGGGAGCTCATGTCACTCTCGTCGACATGTTCGGTCCGGGTAACTCACGGTCTACCTCCGGTGGGGAGACGCGCGGCGTTCGCTCGAGCTACGGCGATCACGAGCTTCGCATCCGGTGGGCAAACGAAGCCATGCGGCGGTGGCTTCAGTGGGATGCTGAATGGGGCCCAGAACTCAATATTCGCCGGTTCTTTCAATCTGGAGATCTCATCCTCCGTCCCAACTCCGCCGGGTGGCTCGAGCAGACGATCGGGTGGTGGGACAAACTCGGGGTGCCCTACGAGGTTCTGACGCGCGAGGAGACCGCCTATCGATATCCCCAGATCGTCCTGGATGGGATGGAGCATTTTGTCGTCGAGCAAAATGCCGGCGTGGTGCGCGCAAGGCGAGCGTGCGAGGCTGTGTCGACCGTGTATCAACGGCGGGGTGGCAATCTCTTGATGGCTCACGCGCGGCTAGGAGACCGCGTTGACGGCAGACTTCAGAACATTTTGCTGACACCGGGCACGACACTCTCGGCCGACGAGTACGTTTTTGCGTGCGGTCCCTGGCTCCCCAAGGTCCTCCCCGACGCGATGGCCAACAAGATCCGGACGCCAATGGGCCATGTCTACTATTTCGGCACGCCGTCGGGTGACAACCGGTTTACCTATCCCAACATGCCGAGCTATAATGTGCCCGGTGTGACCGGCTGGCCGGCCCTGCCCCCGGATCATCGCGGGTTCCGTGTGCGAACCGGTGGGCGCCGCCCCTTGGATCCAGACGAATCGGAGCGTTGGATCGACCCCGAAAATTTCGAGCGCCCACGCAAATTCCTCGCGGAGCGTTTCCCAGCCCTCAAGGACATGCCCATTATCGAAACGCGCTCGTGTCACTATGAGTCGAGTACCGACCGCAACTTTATCGTCGATAACCATCCCGATCTATCCAACGTATGGATCGCCGGTGGTGGCTCGGCTGAGGGCTTCAAGTTCGGGCCAGTGATCGGGGAGTACATTGCCAAGCGCGTGTTGGGCGACGAAGGGGACCCGGCGCTGGTGCAGTTGTTCAAGCTGAAAGACGAAGTGTTTCCACCGCCAGGCGAAGAGGCGGAACGGCGGCGGGAGTAGCCGGATGGTGGGATAGCGGGATAACAGGCGATTCCATCCCACTATCCCACTATCCACTGTTTCTATCTCACCACCATTCGCCAGTACACGTCCAGTCCAACCCTGCCAGCCAGTTCATCGCGGGCTCGCCAATCGGCGCTCCCGGGGGGGCGTTTGCTGGGTCTGGTTGACTGAACGGCTCGGCAGGGCGGTTCAAGAACCGCTCGATATCGCTGGACAAGAGCGCGTAATGGGCAGCATCGGCTCCATCCAGTGTCGTGGACGCCATGAATTCAGACTGCTGGAGGCCCAGGCGGTAACTCGCGATCGCGCGCACCTGTGGCATTGCGGCGGTGCTTGCAAGTCGCATCAGGTTGTCGATCACCACCCGTTCGACTGCGCGTTTGACTTCGGCCTCATAAGCATTCGACGCCCGCGATCCGAAGCTTGCTGCCAATAGCTGATCGATAACCTCGTCGAGGCTGGGGAGCGAAGGATCCAAGGCGTGTTGCTCAACCACGCGCGCGGTGCGCGCGCTGGTGAGGATGCTCGACACCGTGTGGTTGGCCGCTACCGTGGCTGGTGTCACGACATCGAACATCTGATTCGTGTACCTGGGGAACAGTTCACGGTGCCGGCCCCATCCTGACGGACGGGGCGGGATCGCGGCAATCACGCTGGTCGGTATCGTGAGCGCACTCGGTTCGAGAGTGGCCCATAATGACTGCATGGCGGCACGTTGGAGTGCCGCCGAAGCCGGTTGTGTCGGTGTGCGCCCGTCTCCCCGCATTGCGTACACGTACTCTACACCGCCAATGGCCGACGCCGCTGCCGTCACCTGATATCGGTGGTGCATGTACAACGGCACGAGGACTTCCTCGATCGTTGCCATGGGCATATTCCGCTTGATGGCGTTTTCGCCAAATCGCGACAACGCGACGCGTCGCACTTCCATCATGCGGTCCAACTCGATCGCGACATCCACGCCGTTCGACCATTGGTCGGCGCGTGGATGAATGTCGATGTCCTGGTTGGTGAAGTAACGAATATCGCGGTCCCAGGCATCGTCGAGAATCTGTTGGAGGGCTGATGCCTCATCCGTTCCATCAGGGAAGTCTTGATACCCGTAGGTCACCGTAACCTTGTCCCACTCGCCGATACCGGTGTCGTACACCTCGGAGAAATCGAACGACCCGTCACTGTTCAGTGTGATCCATGGATGCGGGTAGTCCAATACAGAAATCCGGCCGGCTTCACTGTCGTAGTAGTTGTGCCCGAGCCCGATCGTATGTCCG
>JBDHLU010000336.1:0-2438 GCA_039656555.1 Gemmatimonadota bacterium
TCCCGCGCGGGCTCGACGGGAATGCCAACGTTACGATACGATCGCTGTCCGAAGACGTTCTGGTCATGGACGCTGAGATGCAGCTCTCTGGTCGCGGCGGGGGTGGGAGCGTGGTTGGTCATCTCGGCATGCAGTTCGGCCCGGGTGACATGTGGTCGCAACGCCAAACCAATCTGGCGTTGCAGCGGTTCGACCTCGAGTACGTCAGAGGTTTGCTCGATACGCTTCCGGTGGCTGGTCGCGTGACCGGGCTGGTGGTCACCGATGGGCGGCGCGATTCGTTGACGCTCGATGTGGACGCGACCTTCCGGGACTCGCTCGTTCCGGATTGGCCCGAGACATACATTCGCGGTAGCGGTGTGGTGTCCCTCGGAGTTCCGGGAGATTTTGTGTTCCACGCCTACGAGTTGGACACAGCGGACATCAGTCTACCGACCGTCCACCGGTTGATTCCCGCCATTCAATTGGTAGGGCACCTCCGAGGCTCGGGTGTGTTGGACGGACCTTGGCTCGAAGTGACCTACCACGGACGCCTTCGCCACCGAGATGGCGAGAGGGGGGAGACCGTAGCCGATGGCACGGTCCGGGTGGATGCTATCGGTGATGTCGTGGGTGTGTGGGGGGAACTGGCCTTCGACTCACTGCGTCTGGAGGGTCTGCAAACGAGCTACCCGCAGCTCACGGCCACAGCGACGCTCGCCGGCCTGCTGACGATTGGCGGATATCTCGATTCCATCCTCATCGACGCGCATTTGGACGGGCCGGCGGGCGCCTTGCAAGTTCAGGGACCTTTCGTGTTCGATGGCGATCGGAGCGGGGCGCACGCGTTCGAGGTTGTCGCGTCTGGGCTCGATGCCTCGGCGTTTAATTCGGGTCTGGTGCCAACCAGCCTGAATGGTAGGGTGACTGGTCGAGGCTGGCAAAGTGACTCCCAGCAGTCCGTGTTGGAAACGCGCCTCGAGCTGGGCGGGTCCGATCTCCGTGGCGTGGTCTTCGATACCATCTTTGGCGGTCTGAGCCTCCGGGACAGCCTGATCGTGATCGATAGTCTCGAAGCGTGGAAGGGCGGGTCGGTGGTAAAGGCAACCGGGGCCTTGGGGATTGCGCAGCCGCGGCGCGACCGCGTGAGGTACTCGATCGATCTGGACGATGTTGCCGCGGTCGAACCATGGGTCGCGAAACTCATCGGCTCCCTGGATGCCGATGCGCCGGCGCCGAGCGGTCGGCTACGCGTCTCCGGCGAACTCAATGGGGCGGCGGATGCTTTTGTCGTGGTTGCCGACATTCAAGTATCCAACCTGAATCGTGGAAATCTCCACTTCGCGCAATTTGGCGGGTCGGGTACCTGGGCTTCGGCGTCCAAGGCCATTCGAGTGACCGGCGCTGTTGATTCGCTCCAGGCCGGTCCTGTGTTGTTCAACGGGCTGTCCTTTACGGTGCAAGGTCGGCCGGATTCCTTGCAGTGGCGGGCGCGGTCCCGGGTCCAGCGTCGCACGACTTTGATCGGGAGTGGTCAGTGGGTCGTGGATTCCGCTTCGATGCGGTTCGACGTCGATTCTCTCCGAGCATCGCTCCATGCCGGGCATTGGTCGGCTGATTCGTTCTCGATTACGCTCACCGATAGTGCTGCGTTGTTCGAGCGTGTCTTGATCGTGGATGATTCCGGGGCCGGCCGCGCACAACTCGAGGGGCGGTTGCCGTTCGTTGGAGAAGGTACGCTCGACGGATCTGTCGAAGCCCTGGCCATTGCCGACGTTTGGGCCTTGTTGGGGCTGAACCCCGAAAACATCTCCGGTCAGGTGAGTGGGACGTTGCGCCAGACAGGGACGGCGCGGGATCCCGTCATCGAAGTGGCTATAGGTGTGGTCGACGGCCAGTTCGGTGGCTTTGCCGCTCCTCAGGTGAGCGGCGAATTAGGGTACCGTGATCGGAGGGTGATTGGTGATCTCAACCTCTACCGTCGGGGCGCCCCCATCCTCCAGATCGACGTGGACGTTCCCTACGATCTTGGCCTGGGGTCGATCGAGCAGCGCAGGGGGGCGGGCCTGCTCTCCATTACCGCACGAGCCGACAGTGTCGATCTCTCGTTCTTCGACGCCATCAACCCGGCTGTTAGAGACGTGCTGGGTACCTTCGATGCGGACGTGGGAATCACTGGAACCTGGGAACGACCGATGTTGACCGGGGCCATGAGTGTGGCGAATGGGGCCGCGAGCTTCCCGTCCTTAGGTGTGCGCCACGAGGAACTGAATGGACGTCTCGAGTTTGTAGGCGATACGATTCATGTGCGTGCGTTGTCAATGCGCAGTGGAGCCGGAACGGCAAGCGTGGGTGGATTCGTGCGTTTGGAAGAACTCACGAAACCTGTCCTGGGGCTCACAGTCGCCACGGCGGATTTCGATGCGCTGAATGTGCCTGGCTTCGTCAGTCTCACGACG
>JBDHLU010000337.1:0-2424 GCA_039656555.1 Gemmatimonadota bacterium
GGGGCGCGGACCGTCGCACTCACCACCAATTTGCCAATGAATGGTGCCGGGCAAAACTGGTACGGTGTCGAACGCGAAATCTATGTGACCGATCAGGACTATCCGTTTGCGAACCTATCCGTCATTACGCCGGAGTACTTTGACGTGTTCGGTGTGACGGTGATCGAGGGGCGAGAGCTTACGGATCAAGACCGTGCGTCAAACATCCCAGTGGCAGTCGTTAACGAGAGCTTCGCGCGGCGGCATTTCTCGGACGGATCCGCGATCGGCGAACGGGTTCGGCTCGGGAGATCAACGTCCGACCAACCCTGGCTCTCGATTGTCGGTGTGGTCCCTGACATGTACGTCGGTGGTGGTGTGGGCGGCATCGGGAGCGACGATCGGGATCAGCATCACGTGTACGTTCCGCTGGCACAGAACCCGCGCCGATTCATCAGCGTGGCCATCAAGGCGTCCGGCGACCCGCTTGCGATGGCCCCTCTCGTGAGAGACGTCGTCACAGGGATGGATCCGAACCTCCCGATCTACGATGTGGATTCCATGGAGGGAGTGATCGAAACCAACACATGGGCGTTCAGTGTGTTTGGGACCCTCTTCGCGATGTTCGGCGTCATCGCCCTGTTCATGTCGGCAGTGGGCCTCTATGGCGTCATGGCTTTTTCGGTGGCGCGTCGAACGCAGGAGATGGGAATCCGGATGGCCATGGGCGCGAAGGCGAAGGACATCATCAACCTCGTGTTGACCAAGGGGGGCAAGCAACTGGCGGCGGGGATCGCGATCGGGCTGGTGATAGGAATCGCACTCTCCAGTCCGCTGCGATTCGTGTTGTTCGAGGTGAACACCAGCGATCTGACCGTATATGGAGCGATTGTGTTCACGCTGGGGTTCGCAGGAATCCTTGCGTGTTTCATCCCAGCTCGACGTGCTACCAGGATCGATCTCGTGGAGGCCTTGAGGCCGGAATAGGCCGTAACGCGATAGAAGTCGAATCCCTGGGCACTCACGGTTACATCGGGGTCACCCCCGGGCCTGTCGTGCGAACCGGCCCGTCTACACTCAGTTATGAGGGCCTAACGGTCCGTGGCGTCACTCTCTTGATGCAACCGGAACCGAACAACCCTGATCACCCCCAGGTCGTCGTGCGTGGTCGCCCACACTTGATTCCCCCGGAAGACCGGATGTGGTGAAGTGCTGAAGCCCTCGGGGGCAGACACTTGACCCAGGAACTGTCCATCCGCTTCAAATACGTCGAAGACGACCGGCTCCTGGAACCGAATTTGTGGCCGATCCGTCCGCTCTTCTTCCGCCGCCGCCTCGGCGGCCGACATGGTGGCCACACCTGCGCGCGATACCTGTACCCAGAGGCGACCATCGTCACCTACGAAGAGGTCGCGAATGGGCGGCTTCACGTCGGGAATGTCAGGTCCATTCCATTTCCAACCGGGGAACTGTCGCTCGAAATTCTGCGTGATGCGGCGCTTCCGTTCATCTCTCTCGACCGCGGTGACCGGGATTGGCGAGTAGTCCCGCTCGATACGCAGGACGTCGCGCTCTCCCCGAAAGAGGTCGATCCGATAATCGGTCGTGAGACTCCCCACCATGTAACCGGCCGGACTGAAGGTCCACTTGATCGTGGGGCTGAACGGGACGCCCGTGCTACTGGAACTCCCCTCCCGCCGTCCCGAAACCTGTGGTCTGCCATAGTCCCACGTAGGGGCTAACGTGGTGTCGGCAAAACGCCCGTCTGGCGTCAAACGAACGAGGCCGTATTTCCACTTGGTGACATCGGCCTCGAGTTCGGCAAGCACCATGTTATATGTGTTGTCCTCGGTATCCCGGAACTGCTTTCGGCCCGTGTTGAACCCTCCACCACCGGGAAGGCGCCAACTCGTTATTGATCCGCCGTCCGGCCCGTACACATTCATGCGCCCGTTTCCCGGATCCCGCTGCAGGACTCTCCCATCGGACAGGACGGCCAAGCCGCCGTCGGCATTCTTGTATTCCCCGGGGCCCCCACCCTCCCGACCGAGGTCGAACAGGTGGATGCCAGACGCGTCGTATTTTCGCAGGACGGGCACGTGGGTATCCATCAGATAGATATCCCCGCCGGCCGTCACGGCCATCGCGTAGATGTCGCCCAGCATGTAGGCGTCCTCTCCTTCGAAGACCCCAATGGTCATCTCGGGTACGAGCGTCGCGTTTCCTTCCCACACGCTACCGGAGTGCGTCCGGACTCTGACAGTGTCACCGATCGTGTCGATTGCCCAGCTGTGTGCGGATGGATTGCCGTCACTGGCGCTTGCACCTCCACACGCGGTCAATGTGGCAACAACCAAGAGGGGGTAAAACCGTTTTGAGGCTGGCATAGGGTCCGATCGGCGGGCGGTCGACTGGTTAGACAGCGGCGTACGGCGAATGGTTGCA
>JBDHLU010000338.1:0-2421 GCA_039656555.1 Gemmatimonadota bacterium
CGGGCTCCGCTTTCCCATGGAGATCCGACCCAGGATTACGTGTTGACGGAAAAGACCACTCGAGCAGGTGGTTACGTACTTCTCGATCTTGGCGACCGGTGGCGAACGGAAACGTGGCTCGCTCGGGAGGCGCGTCCGGAGCGCCGTTCAGATCGATCCGACTCAGCCGGAGACGTCGATTACGAAGACCGATCCTGGACGGGCACGGCCATCCTCGAATATCGTCCTCCGGGAGGATTCCGGGCCCATGCAGCCTTCGAGATGGACCTGCGGGACGTCCTCAAGGGCAACGGCGAGGTGCCTGCTCGAGGCAACCTTGACGACCATAACACTCGACTTCGATTCGACTTCGGGTGGCGGTTCGGTAATCAGTTCCAAGCCCTAGCAGGGTACCGAATAGACCTCGACGGTGATCCGCAGTACAATCGGGGGCTCTTCGACGGGGCCCATGCGAGGTTTGTGCTGTACTGGTGAAGAGACTCCTTCGCCCTTTGACCTGCGCCCTGCGCTCTCCTACCTTCCTTCGGTGCGGATCGCGCTCTTTTCAGAAACGTATCTACCTCAACGCAATGGGGTTGCGATACTCGTGGACCGACTGGCCCGGCATCTCGCCAATCAGGGACACGAGGTGTTTTTGGCGGCGCCGGAAGCTGGGAACGGTGAGCTACCAACACTTCCCGATTCCATCGAACTCGTCCGAGTGGCCGGCGTCCCGCTACCGCGCTACCCCGATCTCCGCATTCCGCCGCCATGGTCACGTCGCATCATGCATGCAGTTCGCGACTTCAAGCCCAATGTCATTCATGCGCTGACGGAATACTCACTGGGTTTGATCGGACAACGGGCTGGGAAAAAACTCGGTATACCAACGGTGGCGTCGTTCCACACGAATATCCCCCGGTATCTCCCGTATTACGGTTTTGGATGGGCGAGCGGAATCGCGTGGCGGTACCTGCGTTGGTTTCATAATCGCGCCTCTTTCACATTCTGCCCCTCCGAAACTACGCGGACCGTTCTCTTAGACCGTGGTATTCGTGACGTCCGGGTTTGGGGACGCGGCGTGGATCTCGACCGGTTCAGCCCGAAGCATCGGAGTGATGCGGTGCGAGCCGCTAACGGGCCAGCCGATGCGCTCCACCTCTTGTATGTCGGGCGATTGACACCTGAGAAAGACCTCCCCGTTCTGTTCCGCGCCTACCAGCAGCTCGCAAACAGCGGACGAGCAATTCACCTCGTGCTCACGGGTGACGGCGCCTATGCGCCGAAGGCGCGCGCGTCGGCACCAGCCGGAGTGACCTTCACCGGGCACCTCGAGGGCGACGACCTGGCCCGAGCCTATGCGTCCGCTGACGTGTTCATCTTTCCTTCGCGGACGGAAACGTTGGGCAATGTCGTGTTGGAAGCCCAGGCGTCGGGCCTACCAGTGGTTACTGCGGCCGAAGGCGGAGTCCTCGAGAACGTCAACCATGGTGAGAACGGCCTACTGTGTGCACCAGGCGACGCGGCATCCTTCGCCGCACAGATTGCCCAACTCATCGACAACCCCGGTCTCCGGTCCCGCCTAGCGGCTAACGGGCGCGCGTGGGCCGAGCAGCGTACGTGGGACGCAGCGTTCGCTCCCCTCATCGAGGGGTATGAGGAGGTCGTCGCCCGCTGAAACTCCTCGACGTCACGGAGTTCTATTCGCCGACGGGGGGGGGAGTACGGGTTTATCTCGAGAACAAAGCGCGTTGGTTGGCGGCGAATACGGATGTCGAACACGTGATCGCGGTGCCGGGGCCGACCGACTGTCGACGGTCGATAGCCGATGGCCGATGGCCGATGGCCGATGGCCTACAACCGACGGAGGCGCCAACAACGGGAACGAGAATCCATTTCGTTGCAGGCCCGGCGGCGCCGGCTAGTCCAGGATATCACCTCTTCACCAACGCGCGGCGGTTGCGCGAGATCATCATCGCCGAGCAACCCGACGTCATCGAGCTGGGGAGCCACCTTCTTGCTCCGTGGGTTCTAAGACGTGCGTTACGGGGGTTCGACATCCCGGTCGTTGGATTCCTGCACACCGATGTGCGGGGGTATTACATCGAGCATGGGCTGGGAGGGTTGCAGGGTGCAGGATGCAGGGCGGCGGAGGAGTTGCTCAAGTGGTACCTGAGAAAAGCCTACGACCGCTGCTCACTCGTCATTGCTCCGTCGGAATACGCGCGTGGCATCCTCAGGTGGGCCGGGATCGAGAACACGGTTGTGGTGCCGCACGGCATTGAACAAGGGGAAAGGGGAAAGGGGAAAGGGGAAAGGCTTCGTGGGATGGATGGTGCCGTGGCACTGTACGCTGGGCGGTTGTCGCAGGAGAAAGGGCTGGACACTGTGCTACGCGCACTCCCGCGGCTCCATGCAGAGGTCCCGTTGCATGTCGTGATG
>JBDHLU010000339.1:0-2420 GCA_039656555.1 Gemmatimonadota bacterium
AAAACCGGGATATGATCGGTCATGGGTGTGAAATTGGGGGAAAAGCCACGACCCCGCGCTGGAGGGGCGCGGGGTCGATTCCATCCTTACTCTTCATACGGGGCTGACGGGACTCGAACCCGCGGCCTCCGGTGTGACAGACCGGCACTCTAACCAAGCTGAGCTACAACCCCAAAAACACTTAGCCGTGTAATGTAGGCGAGCCCCGAGTGGTATTCAAGCGCCCCTAGTTACACTCAAACGCTTCCTGCAGTTGGGAAACGCGGGCTTCGAAAGTAGCGTACTGCCCGAGCATCTGGTCTGACGTGGGCTGGTGCACCGAAGCGCCCGCAATCATGGCTTGCTTTCCCCGACCGATCATGGCCGCCTCCTGGGCCACCAATAGACATGCCGCCCGCTTGTCGGCGGCCGTGAGGTCGGCGAACCGCTCGACGTACGCGTTGATCTGCGGATCGAAATCATAGATCGTGTACACCATACCGAGCCCAATGAAAAAGTTGGCTCGATCGGTAAGGCGATGCATCACGTCGTTCTCCAGCGTGCGTTCCAGCCATTCCATACCAAGCTCGATATCCAGCCGGGTTTGTATCAAATCCGACCCCACCTGGAGATACGACACCGCCAAGTTCATCATCACCGCCGTATCAGCCCTATCCTGGCCGATGTAGCTCGCCATATCCAGGTATTCCCGGGCCAATCCCAGTGCCGCGGTATCCAGAGGCACCAGCGTGTCGATCGAGACGCCCTCCAGGATATGCTGTGCCAGGAACATGGCGCTCCCCACGTTTTCTGGATCCAACGCCAGAATCTGCTCGTAGGCGACGACTGCCTCATCCATCCTCTCGGCGTCGTTCAGCGTCGACGCTCGCACGGCCCAGAGCTCTAAGTCATCCGTGACGTTCTCGACGGCGACACCACTCCAATGCATCACGGCGTCCGTCAGATCCGCCGCCATCGCGGCGGCCATGATGTCCTTGTAGAACTGCGGATCTTCTCGGAATTCGTCGTTTAGCTCGTACTGCTTCTCGAGAGATGCCACCGCGCATCCCCACAGCTTTCCCTGGAAGCAAGCTGATGTCTTGAGAGTGAGAAACTCCAGGTCATTGGGGTGCTGTTCGAGCCATTCGTTGACGATGGCTTCAGCTTCACTGTACTCGCCGATGGCGATGTACTGGTTGATCACACCATACCATCTCGTGCGGTCATCCGGGGTGAGGTACATCTGGGCACGGAAGGCACCGAGCGCGTTGAGCGAATCACCGATGGACAGGTACAGCTGCCCCACCCGCTGGTACGCCCTATCGAGGAGAGAATCACCCCTGATCGCTCTCTCGTATTCGGGGATCTGGCTGTCGGCCGGCTGTCCCATCGCTTCGCGCACGACCGCAGCACACGTCGCCGCAGACGGATGATTCGGATACATCTCGAAGACCTTCTGCGCCTCTTTCAGCGCACGTTCGAAATCACCCTTGTCCCGGCGCTCGTTGCACGCTCGTGTAAGCTCGGCCGCCTGCGTTTGGGTCAGCAGCGTGTCGACAATCGTCTGTGCAAAGGCACGAGGCGGATCTCCCGCGGTACCGCGAATGGTCACCCATCCCGACAACCCTGAACGGCCGATATCGACCATGCGAAAGCGAGCGAGGGGTGCTTGGTTCGCAAACCACATGGTCCCCACCATGTACACGTCTACGCCCATGGCCTTTGCCATTCGGTCGGCGCCGGTCTCGTCGACGATCTCGTCGCAACCGAACCCCGAGTCTCTGAGCAACTGGCAGATATCGTCGGTCTCAACGACGGCGATCCGATGCCGAAGCCGATTCTCCAATCGAACCCGGGCTTCGCTCGCGAGGTCGAGTGAGTACTGAAGATCGTTTGGGTCTTCCGGTGCAGGGGCAAGCAACAGGAGGATTTCCCGTTGTTGCGCCGTAGCACCGGATAGCGGTACCGCCATCGCCAACACGGCGAGCGCTACCGGAATGAACAGTCCACGTTTTGTCATCGACGCCAACACCGCTTTCCTCTCGTCACAGGCCCTTCACGTTTTGTGCCCCCAATGGGCGAAGAGGGATTCGAACCCCCGACTTCCTGCTTGTAAGGCAGGCGCTCTGGACCAAACTGAGCTATTCGCCCGTTCTGTCGACTAAAGCGCGAGCCCGAGTGGGAACAACACACAATATCCAAGCACCAACAGTATCGGCGCCATTGTGGTCGATCCCCGTTCGAGCAACACATAACCGGCGCCAATCGACGCAACCGCTGCCGCAAGCAGAAATACATTCACGGCCCGAAACTGCAAGCGCGCGGGCGAACCCACCCTGTCAGACATAGACTCTCAGTCTAATGGGAGGTTCCAAGTGCGTCCAGCATCAGCATTTGCATGCTGCCCAGTATGTTCCCATACTTCCCGCGGAAGTTCCCAC
>JBDHLU010000340.1:0-2779 GCA_039656555.1 Gemmatimonadota bacterium
GATGTTGGGCATCGGGGGACTAAGATGGGATAGAAGGGATAGAAGGGACAGAGGGGAACAGGACCTGTCCCATCAGTCCCATCTGCTCCCCCCTGTCCCTCCTAGTTCCCCACCTTCTCCTTCAACTCCTCGAAGAAGTTGGTAATGACCAGGATCGGTTGCGCCTCTGGTCGCTCCACGGACTTGATCATGAAAAAGCGCGAACCGTCCGACGTGGCGTCGTAGCTCAAGTCATTGGGATACGGGCCGTCGAACAGCATGTGTGGAGATCCAGCGGCCTCCTCTTCGAGGTCGATGTCCGCGGCGTACACCGCGGTCCCCACGCGGTATACGATCTCGCGGCCGCGTCGGGTCCAACGTGGATCCTGCCCGCCGTTCGTCGACACGGAAATACGCCCCCCGGTACCATCGACTCGCCGGACAAACACATCGCGGTCCCCCCCCGTCCCGGCGTCGTAGACCAGCCACTGCCCGTCCGGCGAAAACTGCGGACTACCGCTGGTGATGGTGGTGTCGCCAAACGCGACCGGTGGGGCACTCCCATCGAGTGGCATGAGCATCGACTTGGTCGATCCCGCCCACGTTTCGCGGTACGCAAGGGTAGCGCCGTCAGGGGACACGTCCCTCGCATACTGGTCCATGACGCCCGAGATCACACGGCCAGGCGCCGCACTCCCGTCGACCGGAACCTGATAGAGATCGTAGGACGGCGTCTCGTTGGTGTAGATCACCCGTCGTCCGTCAGGAGTCCAGATCGGCTCGAATGACGAGACCTCCGCACGCGTGAGCTGTGTTAGTGCAATACGCCCGACATCGAAAATCCATACGTCGCGCCGCGGAGACCAGACCGTCAGCGCCACCTTCTCACCATCCGGGGAAATTCGTGGATTTGCGTAGCGCCCGGGAGTCGTATACGCGGACCGTTCCGTGCCTGAGCGATCGACCCAGACGAGCTCTTTCGGCACCCGCCACTCCGAATGCCGAACCACCACGAGGGTTCCATTGTCGGAGATGGCGAACGCAGCCTGTGCGTCGCTCGGTGCCGATTCCACGTCGTCGAGCAACGGCACCGCTTCCCCCTCGGTACGAAGCGTCTTGGGGTCGAACCGAATGCCGAAGAGCGCGTCGTCGCGGACGTATAGGAGGTGGCCCGAACGGGCGTAACGCGCATATGACGCGTTTTCGACCAGCACCGTGCGATCGCCCGAGCGCAGGTCGTATGCCTCGATTCGAGATACCGGACGCCGATAACTCGTAAAGACGACAGCCGTGCCTCCGGGCAGCGCCACCGGAGCCCAATGCCCGATTTCGCCCGCCGCGGTATCCGGTTCGGTGAGCACGTCCACCGTACCGCCGGAACTCGATACTCGGGCCAGCCCCCAATTGCGTCCAACACAGACGAGCGTGGAACCGTCGATCCAATCCGCATTGTCGCACTCCTCAGTGATCAGCTCCGATGTCCCGCCGTCACTCGGCATCTTCCACAAACCGCTCCCCGCCCCCCCCCACGCGAGCCAGCGACCGTCCGGCGAAAATCTCGGGGCGCCCCCCCACACACCCGCGATCATCACCGGATCCACGGCCGCCAAATGCCTGACCGCGAGGCCGGCCTCGACGCCGGTCGGGCTCTGGAACTGCACGATGCGTCGTCCGTCGCGCGAGATGTCGATGTCTGGGACCCCGCCTACTTCGGCGCCGAGGGAGAAGGCGAACTGGGTGGTGAGCCCAGCGTCCTCCGCTCTACCGAGAAGACTCCATATCAATGCCAGCGTGACGACACCCGCGACCACCCAACCTGCCTGCGCGCTTCGCACAGGAAAACGCGTGATGGCGGACGGCGTTCCCGCGGTCGCGACGGACGACGAGGAAAAACTGTGGTCGGCCAACGCGTCCGCGAAGGCCTTTGCGCTGACGAACCGATCTGCTGGCAACTTCTCGAGCGCCTTCGCCGTCGCCGCCGCCACGTTCGGTGGCACCGACTTCCGAAGCTCCGTCAACGGCTGCGCTTCCTCCGTCACGATCTTCATGATGATCTGCTGCGCCGATGAACCCGTGTGCGGCGGATCACCGGTCAGCATCTCGTACAGCATGCTACCCAACGAATAAATATCCGATCGCGCCGTGATCTCTTTCTCCGCCGTCGCTTGTTCGGGCGACATGTAATGCGGCGTCCCGAGGCTCAACCCCGTTTCTGTCATCCGTCCACCCGCCGCGGCACTCACCGCCAACGCGATCCCGAAGTCCGCCACCATCGGGCGACCGTTATGAATGAGAATGTTCTCGGGCTTGATGTCACGATGGATCACGCCTTCGCCGTGGGCGTAGTGCAACGCGTCGGCCACTTCCGTCGTGATCTTTACCGCCTCGTCGATCGACAGCTGCTCTCGCCGTCGATGAACGGCATGACATAATAAAGGAAAGAGTCCGCCTCGCCTGAATCGAAGAGCGGCAGGATGTGCGGGTGTTGGAGACTCGCGGTCGTCTTGATTTCTTGAATGAATCGCTCGGCACCCAACACTGCGGCGAGCTCGGCGCGCAGCACTTTCACGGCGACCTTGCGGCCGTGTTTCAGATCTTCGGCGAGGTACACGGTCGCCATGCCACCTTCGCCGAGGCGCGATTCGATCTTGTAGCGGCCCGCGAGGGCGCTCGAGAGACGGGAGGTGATGTTGGGCATCGGGGGACTAAGATGGGATAGAAGGGATAGAAGGGACAGAGGGGAACAGGACCTGTCCCATCAGTCCCATCTGCTCCCCCCTGTCCCTCCTAGTTCCCCACC
>JBDHLU010000341.1:0-2374 GCA_039656555.1 Gemmatimonadota bacterium
CCCCGCGTTCTCGCAGATCATCACGCCCCACACCGAGCTCCGCAACATGTTCCTGATCGAGCCCGAGCGTGGGTGTCACCGCGGCTGCACGTACTGCGTGATGCGCCGCTCCACGAACGATGGGATGCGCGTCGTCAAGAAGGACCGCATTCTGTCGTTGATCCCCGACAACGCTAAAAAGGTGGGTCTGGTGGGCGCCGCCACGACCGACCACCCGCAGATCACGGACGTCGTCAACGCCCTCGCTGACTCCGGGCGGGAGGTCGGGCTGTCGTCACTTCGGGCGGATCGGTTGAACGACGATCTCATGGCCGCACTCCGCAGAGGGGGTCACCGAATCCTGACCACCGCGAGCGACGGCGCGAGCCAACGGATGCGCGACGTCATCCAGCGCCGGACGAGCGAGGAGCAGCTTCGCCAGGCCGCCAAGCTCGCGCGGCGCCACGGGATGAAGCGTCTGAAACTCTACGTCATGGTGGGGCTTCCCAGCGAAACCGACGACGATATCGATGAGCTGATCGAATTCAGCACGGAGCTATCCTCCCTCATCCCTCTGTCGCTCGGTGTGGCGCCTTTCGTGGCCAAGCGGAACACCCCACTCGACGGGACGCCCTTTGCGGGCATGCCACTGGTCGAAGCCCGACTTCGACGGCTCCGTCGCGGAGTCCGGGGACGCGTCGACGTGCGCGCAACAAGCGCGCGGTGGGCCTGGGTGGAGTACGTACTGGCACAGGGCGGCCGCGCGGAGGGGTTGGCCGTACTCGACGCGGTCCACGCGGGCGGCCGTTTCGCCGATTGGAAGCGTGCGTTCGATGCGCTCCCGAAGAAGCGTCCACGCCGACTGCTCGTGCGTCCAAGCGACCGCCTGGGCCGCGCCAGCTGAGCTACCCCCCGCGCTAAGCTACCCAACGAGGCTCGAAGCCGCCGAGACGGCCCACTCGAGGTACCGGCTGGGTGTGATCCCCATCTTCACCACGTAGTAGCCCGCCAACACCAGCGCTACGGTCACGTAGATCGACTGCATGGGGACCGCGATGGGCTGGTCCTCCTCCGGCTCACGCATGAAGAGGTACACGATGACCTAGAGGTAGTAATAAGCCCCCACCGCACTGGCCAGGACGCCGATGACGGCAACCCAGATCATCGGGCCGCCCGCCTGCACCGCGGCGCTGAACACGTAGTACTTGCCGAAGAAGCCTGCCGTAGGCGGCATGCCGAGCAGCGACAGGACGCCGATGACAAATGGGAACGCAGCCATCGGATGGCGGCGGCCCGCGCCTGCGAGGTCATCGTAGCTCACTGCCTCCTTGCCTTTCGAACCCATCAGAATGAGAGAGCCGAACGCAAGCACGTTCGAGACGGTGTACGCGGCGATGTAGTAGAGGACCGAGCTCACGGCGAAGGAACCGGCTTCGTGGACCGCTGCAAAGCCGACCAGGATGTAGCCCGCATGCGCGACCGAGGAATAGGCGAGCATGCGCTTGACGCTGGTTTGCGCGAGCGCGGCCAGGTTGCCGTAGACCATGCTGACGACGGCGAGGAGCGCGATCACGGGCGTCCAACCCGTGTACAGGCCCATGCTGGCCGGGTCGCCGAATGCGCCAACCAGTACTCGAAGCATCACGGCCACGGCCGCAGCCTTCACGGCCACCGACATGAAGGTCGTGACTGGCGTGGCGGCGCCCTCGTAGGCATCGGGCACCCACATGTGGAAGGGTACGGCGCCCACTTTGAACGCC
Organism: Gemmatimonadota bacterium; assembly: GCA_039656555.1. Lineage (GTDB taxonomy): Bacteria > Gemmatimonadota > Gemmatimonadetes > Gemmatimonadales > GWC2-71-9 > CAMYLY01. The sequence continues at coordinate 1,740 of JBDHLU010000341.1, forward strand.
AGGCCGACGATCAGCATGGCCAAGGCAAGCACGGACAGGGTCGCATCGGCCTCGCCAGCAGCAACCGCCTGCTGAATGCCAGCGAGGTCGGTGTGGCCGGTCGCGCCGTAGAGCAACGCACTTCCAAAGAGCAGAATCGCTGCAGCAAACGAGCCGAGCAGGAAGTACTTCACTGCGCCCTCCACCGCCCGCGCGCTGGTGCGGCGGTAGGCGACGAGGGAGTACGCTCCGAGAGACATCGTCTCGAGCCCCAAAAAGATGCTCAGCAGGTCGACCGCGCGCGCAAGCACCATCGCACCGAATGCCGTGAAAATGATGAGCACGTAGAACTCGCCGCGCTCGAAGCCATGCTCGCGGAGGTATCCGCCTGCCAACAGCACCGAGAGGCCAGCGCCGACGCAAATGACGACGTCGAAGAACAACCCCAACCGATCGACTGCGAGGTAGCGAGTGATGACGTCGGGCGCCGGCGCAACATCACCGCTGACCAGCAACACGCCTGCCAGCCCAGCCCCCACGAAGAGAGAAACGGCCGTAACCACGGCAAGCTCGGAGCGCTCGCTGCTGAACGCATCGACCAACATGATGGCGAGCCCTGCCGCGACGAGCAGCAATAGGGGCGACACTCCCACGAG
>JBDHLU010000342.1:0-2898 GCA_039656555.1 Gemmatimonadota bacterium
GTAGTCGTCTTGGAACGGATTGGTTTCGGTGATCTGTTCGGGTGACTGTAGGTTACCGTCCGCGAGGAACAGGTCAGGAGAATCGTCGAACGCTCCCATCTGGTACACGTAAACGTCCGCAGAGTCGGCTTTCGCGAGGCCCGATACCAACCTGTCTTCGTAGACCAGGCGCTCTGCGTCCCTACCAGAGCGCAGGCGCGCATACCCCCGCATCTCAGTCCACTCTCCCCTGAGCGAGAGATAGATCGGTTCGTCGGCTGAAAGCCATGGGTCGTCGCGATCGATACGAACGACGCGATGGATGATCTGATCCGCCGTGCCGTTTGTCACTCGCTCTCCTCCCGAGCCATCAGGCGACACGCGCCAGATGTCAAACTCGTCATACAGGAACACGGCCTCATCGTTCTCCATCCATCCGCCGGGTCCGAAACCGTGCGGGGGCAGCAGGTCGGTGGGATGATCGCTCGCCGTGTCGGTGAAGGTGGCACCCAAGTTTTGGGTGATATTGATCCGCGTGCCGGATCTCAGATCGTGGGTCCAGTAGTCGGTGCCATCGAACCACAAGAGATAGTGCCCGCTCGCGCTCGACCAGGAATACCGCACGCGTTCGAGAGTCTTCGTCCGCACACCGCGGCCCAAGTCGACGGTCCACACGTCGTGATAGCGGCGACCGAACATCGTACCCCACGCGTACGGCTCGGCGTCATTCTCCAGGCCGGTGTTCCACCCCTCGAGCAGTTGGGCGGACGACATGAGGTCGTTGCCAATTTGTGCCACGCGGTTGTCGTCGATGTTCCACACGGCGAGCAGGGTCCTCCGATCGTCCCGCGACTGCGACACCTTCTGCTGGGGAATCAGCCGAACGTCTTTCGTATGCCAGATCTCGAGTCCGGGAAGTTCCACGTCATCCTCATCCTCATCCTCATCCTCGGCCTCGGCCTCGGTCGAATCCGGTTCTTCTTCCTCGGGTTCGGCGGGCCGAAGCCCAAAGGCTAACTGTCTCCCATCGTCAGACCACACCGGCCGACGATGCTGGACCACTTCCAACGTGTCGGCGATTCCCGCTGTTCCTGCCGCGAGTTCCAGCGTCTGTGGCGTCCCGTCGATGCCACGCCAGGCGATCAGATGATGGGCCGAACCATCCTCCGACGCATCGTCGTCGGAACGGAGCGCCGCCAAATCGAAGGCGTCTTCCCGCCACGCGAGTTGGCGGTATGCTGCTCCGGAGTTGTCCAGGCTATGGAGGCGCCCTGTCTCAGGCGCGTATACCTGGATTCCGTTTCCGGCGTCCGCCCCCGTGGAAAGCGCCATCGCCAGGATGGATCCCATGTCGCTCCACGCAAACTCAGACACGTTGCCAAAGGGCGTGAAGCCACCGCTCCCGAGATTCAGAATCCGGAGGTCTGCTCCCTTGTTCTCTGGTTCGGAAGGCGCATAGCCATGCAGGACGAGAAACGCTCCGTCGGCGCTGAACGCGAACCGCGTTACTTCGTCGAACGTGCGTTCCTCGCCCGTTTGGAGGTCGAGCAATCCCACGCCCGTGTGGACGGGATCCTTCGCTTTTTCCAATCGTTTGCGTTCGTCCGGCGACATGCCGACGGTCCACGCGAGCCAGCGGTCGTTTGCCGAGAATTGCGGCCCAGACCCATAGGCAACTACACGAGTCGTGTCGCGACGGAGATCGCGGATTCGCAGCTCGTTCTCTTCGTTCACTCGGCGGATCGGATACGCGATCCACTGTCCGGACGGCGCTATGGTCGGTGTTGACAGTGTCTCCCATTTCCCATAGTCGTCGGGTGTGAGTGTTGGTTTGTTTTGGGCGTGGACGGAGTTCGTCGTGGCAACTGCCAGCGCGAGGACGATGACGGGGCGTGTGTAAGAGCGGAGCATGGGTTCTCCAGGAATTCTGAGGTATTGGTACTCTCGAAACGTAGTCGCCTGTCCCTGGAACCGTTACCGTTGGCGTCTCGCGTTCCTTCGTTGACGCAACCATACTTAGGCGAGTTGCCGCAGAGGAGAATCATGAGTCACGAACTGAACCGGAGAGCCTTCGTGGTGGCAGGGTCTGCTTCCGTCGCCGGGGCAGGTGCGGTGGGCCGGCAGGAATCGAGCGGTGCACCCACGTCGTTTCGGCAAGACGATGCGCCGTTGCATTTCGTGGAGGCTCGCGAACTGTCGCGTCGGATTCGTGCGCGAGAAGTCACAGCGGTGGACGTGATGCAGGCGTACCTGGCGCAAATCGAGCGGGTGAACCCCCAGGTCAATGCCATTCCAACACTCCGCGACCGTGACGAACTTTTCGCCGAAGCGAGGGCCGCAGACGAATCGTTGGCGAACAACGTGACCCCCGGGCCGCTCCATGGGTTTCCCGGCCGCTCCATGGGTTTCCCTTAGCGGTCAAGGACCTGGCCCGCACGAAGGGGATTCGCACCACACGGGGCTCGAGAATCTTTCGGGATTTTGTTCCGGACATCGACGAGATTTTCGTTGAGCGCTTGAAGGCAGCCGGCGGCATCATCATGGGCAAGACCAATGCTCCGGAGTTCGGGGCCGGTTCGCAGACCTTCAACGAGGTGTTCGGCCGGACGCTCAACCCGTATGACACAACGAAAACATGCGGCGGCAGCAGTGGCGGCGCGGCGGTCGCGCTCGCCACCGGAATGGTTCCACTAGCGGATGGCAGCGACCTCGGCGGGTCGCTCCGCAACCCCGCCAGCTTCTGCAACGTGGTCGGGTTCCGTCCGTCGCCGGGTCGCGTGCCGCGGTTGACCGCCAATGTGTGGAACACCATGCCAGTGTCGGGACCTATTGGTCGCACTGTCAGCGACGTCGCATTCCTATTGTCGGTTATGGCCGGTCCGGACCCGCGTGACCCTATTAGCTTGGACGATCCCGGAG
>JBDHLU010000343.1:0-2358 GCA_039656555.1 Gemmatimonadota bacterium
AGATCGCTTGCGGCTGGTCAGGCCGAAGAGCTCAAAGCCAGCGAGCGGGTCTTCTCCTCAGAGGACATGCTGGAAGGGGCCGCGGCTTTCATCGAGAAACGACCCGCCGACTTCAGGAATCGATGAGGATGAACGGGTGACCCAACGAGTAGCGCTGATTGGAAATCCGCTGAAACGGCGACATTCCGAAATCATGCACAACGCCGCGTTCGAGCATTTCTCGATCGACGCCAGATACGAACTGCGCGAGATGGAGCCGGAAGCGATACCCAGTTTTGTTCTTGAGACCCGGAGAGAGGACTGGCTCGGCTTTCAGGTCACGGCCCCCTACAAGCAGATCGTCATGGAGCATCTCGATGAGATCGAAGATGGCGCCCTACAGATTGGCGCCGTCAACAGCGTTCTCCGACGGGACGGCGGCAGTCTCGTCGGCTTCAACACCGACGCCCCGGGATTCCGGCGCGCCGCAGAGGGCGAGCTGGACATCCGGTTCTCCGGGCTCCGGGTTGCAGTCGCCGGCGCCGGTGGGGTCGCCCGGGCCGTCGTCAATGCACTCGTCAGCGCGGGAGCCAGCTCTGTGGTTATCTGCGATATCGAGCCATCGAGAGCTGCCGACCTCGCCGTGGAGTTCGGGGAGCCGGTGATAGCGGTAGACGTCGGATCCGACTTCGAGGAATCCCTTCACCGAGTCGACTTCGCCGTGAATGCGACCACCGTTGGCATGATCCAGCCGGGTGTGGCATTCGACCCTGGAGCGCTGCAGGACTCGGCAGTGGTATTCGACCTCGTCTACAACCCGCCGGAGTCAGACCTCCTTCGCCAAACCCGTGCCCGCGGGCTTCCAGCAACCAACGGGTTGGGAATGCTGGTTGCTCAGGCTGAGATCGCGTTTGAAAGGTGGACCGGCATACAGGGGTCTGGTCCCACCATGCGGAGTGCGTTGGCGACCGAATCGGCGTCCGATCAGCTCGGCGGTTGAGCGGGCGCGGCCCGGGATATCCGCCCTTGAAACGTGGGACTAGAATCGATTGCAGGCCAATCGCGGTCGCAGAGAAGAGGCACACATGACTACAAGGTCAGAGTTTCCCGTGGCAACCACGCCGGCTCCCGGCACGCAGTCGGTCGATTGGGAAGAACGCGTCAACTGGGATCGCCTCAAGGACTACCGGCTGTCTCGCGTCAGGATGGCCATGGACGAACACGGACTCGAGGCGCTGCTCCTCTTCGAGACGTCCAACATCCGATACCTCACGTCCACCCACATCGGCTACTGGGCGTTCAACAAGGGCGAGCGATATGCGCTGATCACCCGCAACGGCGATTTTCGCATCTGGGACTTTGGATCGGCTGCGAAAGCGCACCGACTCCAGCATCCTGCGATGCGCGCCGAGCAGTCCATCGGCGGGAACACCGGCCTTCAAGGGGCGATCGGGCCTGCCAGCGGGCTGCAACGCGACGCAGCGCAGGAGATTGCCTCCATCCTCAGGGAAGAAGGGGTGACTGATCTCACCCTCGGCGTCGACATGTCCGAGACAACGGTGCTGCTCGAACTCCAGAAGACCGGCATCAAGGTGGTCGATGGTCAGCAGACGATGATGACCGCCCGTGAGATCAAGAATCAGGACGAGATCATGCTGCTCTCGCAGGCGTGCGCCATGGTCGACGGTGTCTACCAGGACATTTTCGAAGCACTCAAGCCGGGTATCCGCGAAAGCGACATCGTTGCCCTCGCACACAAGCGACTCTTCGAGATGGGATCCGAGTTCGTCGAGGCCGTCAATTCCATCGCCGGCGAACGCTGCAGCCCCCATCCGCATGTGTTCTCGGACCGTCTGATCCGCCCCGGTGACCAGGCCTACTTCGACATCATCCATGTCTACAACGGCTATCGCACTTGCTACTACCGCACGTTCGCTGTAGGGCGCGCCAGCCAGGCGCACCGTGATGCCTTCAAGCAGTCACGAGAGTGGATGGATGCCGCAATCGAACTCGTGAAGCCCGGCGTCATGACGGACCAGATTGCCAGCGTCTGGCCACGAGCCGAGGAGTTCGGGTTCGAAGACGAGATGGATGCGTTTGGACTCCAGTTCGGTCATGGGCTCGGTGTTGGTCTTCACGAACGGCCGATCATCAGCCGTCTCAACTCGCTCGACGACCCCGTTGAGATCAAGGAAGGCATGGTGTTCGCTCTCGAGACCTATGCGCCTGCGGGTGACGGGCGGTCGGCCGCTCGCATCGAAGAAGAAGTGGTCGTCACAGCAGAGGGACCGAAAATTATCACCCTCTTCCCATGCGAAGAGCTCATGGTTGCCAACGAGTACTAGGGGAACCGGAAGTGTGAACAGCCCGCTGGTTTCC
>JBDHLU010000344.1:0-2354 GCA_039656555.1 Gemmatimonadota bacterium
ACTTCGCCGTGGCTGTCGGTGCGCGCAGAGCGCTCTTCGATGGGCATGTCGCCGTGCTCGCCGCCGGCCAACACGAACTGATTCACGACCGGCTTGCCATCAACGAGACATCGCACGCGAATCTCATCGCCCACCTTCAACTCATACGGGTTGTTGAGCACCACGATCTCGGCCTCGTACCCCAATTCAACGTCAAAACCATCCGTTCGCGTGTCCCCAACCTGGAATACGGCCTTCACATGTTTGGCATACCGCTCCCACACCTCGCCGGACGCGCCAGACTCCTTCCGTGCCGCGAGCACATCGGGAATACCATCGTGCTCGAGGTAGCCGTGGAAATCCTCCGAAGTCATCCCGATTTCGTTGGTCTTGGTAGAAACACCCACGACGTAGGTCCCCTCTGCGGCCGTGCGCACATCGAGGTAGCTGATATCGTCGCCGACACTCCACGCCGCTTTGTCGAGATGTTGCCGACCTGCGGGTGTTACCATACTCAAGTCGATCAGCCGGTCTGGGGTGATGCTGCCTTCACTCCCGGCGAACGTGCCGTTGATAACCGGAATGCGTATCGTGCTATTCGTCGCCACGAAGTAGTTGTCCATCTTGATGAACAGATCGTGGGCGGACAGAACTGACACCGCGAACAATGCCATCCCTGTCAGGGTGATGATGCGCCTTTTTTTCATGCTGTACTCCTATTCGTAAGTAATGATGTTTGTGAGAGCGTCGCCGTTATCTGCGCCGCTTCGTTATCCCTCGGCTCGTTTTCGCCGTCCCGATGTGTGTAGGTGCACGATCAACCACTGCCCCTCGCTCCTTTCCAACACCGCCGTGCCCCGTCCTTCTATCTCCATCTTGTTCCCCGACATCTCGGCAGCAAGTTCATAGCGAAACGATGTCCAGGCGACATCGCCACGCACTTGAGGCTCGACTGCGAAGTACCGCATCTCAAAATTCTCGGCGCGTTCCAGTTCTGGACCGAGATGATGGTCGCGATAGTCGGCCCACCCATGATTCACTCCAGCCCCTTCGATGATATGCACACCGCGCTCCGGCGCAACCAGCGCACCCATCCCTTCGAGATCTCCGGCCTGCATACGCTCGGCGTACGTTACCAGCACGTCACGGACGCCGTCCTCTTCGGATTGAGCGGCTAGCGGCGCCTGTATCGCGATCGCAAGCGCGCCGACAACGAATAGTCTCCAGACCGTACTATGGGACATTGAATGGGACCTCCTATTTCTGAGTTTTTTGACTCATTCATGCACCAGCGGTAACGCAACCAACACGGCCGTTACCGCTAACGTCACGCCTGCAATGATGAGTTCGGTGCGGGCGCTCCGCCTCAGCAGGACAACTGTCTTGGGCTGATCGATGGTGGGCTTGAGGCGGCGCCAATTGTATGCCCCGAGACCGGCGACGACGCCAAACAGGAGCAGTTTGATTACCAGGGTGCGTCCGTAGATGCCGGTCCAAAGATCACTGATCGAATCCAGATACACGATGGCCGTGAACAATCCGCTCGCAACCAAAACTGATACGGCCCCTACCGCAAACGGCGAGAACGCCCGCACAGCGGCGGGAAACGCACCGTCGTTTCCCGGGCGAACAAACAGCATCACGGCGAGTAACGTGCCTACCCACAGACTCGCGCCCGCCATGTGCGCGATTTGCGCGATGACGCTCAGCCACACCGTTGCCTCGCGACTGACGGCGTGACCCGTGAGCGGGGCCGTTACGACCAAGGCAAGCGCCGCCGCAACCGTCAGGGCGGTTCGTGCGCGGGGCACATAAAACGACGCAACGAGAAGTGCTGCCGCTAGTATTGCCGTGACCATCTGCCAAAGCCAACCGGTTCCCCATGCCGTGTCGAACACGACGATCCGCACATATTCCCACGTCACGGCTTCGTCGATCCCGAAGATCGAATACGTCTGCGCATACAGACGCCACAGGACGGCCGCGGACAAGACGATGGCCGCGCCAAGCGAGAATCGATGGAGACCGCGCGCCACTTGCCCGCGAACTGCCACGCGGAACCCGGCAGCACCGCCGATCGCCACGATGGAGACGTACCAAAACCACCGCCCAACTGCAGCGTATACAGAGGCCAGCGTTTCAGGACTCAATGGTACCTCGTGCAAAAACGCGAGAAACAGCTAGCGTGGCTGCTGCCCTTCGGTCTGCACCTCGAAGTCATAGCGTCCTCGAATCGCGTGGCCGTCGCTGCCGGCGGTCCGCCACGTGACCCGATACTTCCCCGGTGGCAGGTCGCCCAAGATCTGAGCCTTGAACGACGTGGCGTCGTCGGTCTTCTCTACTTTCGCCACCTCTATCTTGCCATTGGCTCCTTC
>JBDHLU010000345.1:0-2295 GCA_039656555.1 Gemmatimonadota bacterium
AACAAGAATCCAAGTGTATCGAGCTTCATTTCGTTTTTTCTCAATTGCATTGGGATTGCCGACCTATCGGGTACACTACCGGGCGGAGAAACCACGCCAAGTCCGGCACGATTGTCAATCTCCACCGCGAATCCGCTCTAATGCTTGTTTGGCGACCGGGTTGCGTGGATTGAGCTCCAACGCCTTCTCGAGATGCTCGATAGCCTGTTCGCGTTGCCCCAACTGCTCGTAGAGTTGACCCACGCTCGTGTGGGACATGGTTGATTCATCGAAGAACTCGAGATTGAGGTTCGCCATGGTCAGCGCTGCCTCCAGCATCTCATCTTCAGCCAGTTGCGTAGCTACGTCGATGAGCACCCTCTCGGTAAAATCGTAGGTAAATGAACCATAGTATCGACTGCGGAGCCGCCGGTACCGTTCGACGCCCGCCTCTGCTCCACCCTCTTCGATCGCAACCATCAGTGCCTGTTGCGTCGTGATGGGCCTGGCCTGGCCGCGATGGCATGTTGCGCACTCAACCTCGAGCGGTGGATCCCCTCGACCCTGCAATCCCGCGAGATGGTTCTGATTGATGGCCCACACCATCTCGAGCATGTCGCGTGCAGTCTCCTTGGTCTGCTTCTCGTCGGAAATGAAGTCGAACTCCGAGAGCGGCTGACCGGCGCGGCCGACGTGGCAGTATTGGCAGCGCACACCGAGGCCCCGCGCAAAACTGCGCATGATACCAATCACCTCGCGCACCTCCATATCCGACGGAAGCACCGACAGGTTCTCTAGGGACTCTGGGGGAAATTGTGCGTGCGCCGTCGCACTGCTCAGGGCGGCTACGGCAACTAGAGTGAGTCCAACACGGGGAGATAGCATAATGGTCGTCGTCCTTGTTCCACGGGGAGGTCGGGCGTTCTATTGTAACGTTGGGGACGGGTTTGCGTTCCCCCTGGGCTGGTCGGAATGGGTCCTGCCACGCATCTTTTACAGTCAACCACGCCGAGTCATACGTTCATGAAAGCTGAACTCCAGTGCCAAGTATGCGGCGAATGGTTCGAAACGTCGTTCCTCGACTTCAACGACCGAGCCCATTTCGACCGTGTTGCCAAAGAGCGAACTCTCACGAAGGCCCACGGGAAGAACGACCAATGCACGTTCTGTGGAATGACGACCGCGGTCGCTTCCGAGTACATGCGCTGGCCGGGGTCGTAGGCTCCGGGCCCGCAAGCTCCCTCTACAAGTTATCCAGGGACTCGTATATCTCCTGAAGCAATCGCCGCGATTCTTCGTCTAAGGCATCCGACCCGAGCCGCTCTTCGATTTTCCTAAGCTTCCGCGAGATAGCGTCGCTGGGCGTGAACGCACGAAGGGGCGGATTGGCCCTCCCGCTCGTGCGCTCACCCACGGGCTTAGCTTGGGGGTCGGATTCGCGTTCTCGCATCCCCAACGACTCGTTAGTTGCCCTGACTCGATGGCGGCGTCATACCGTTGATGCGCATGTAGGTGACGATGTTGCCATAGTGCTCGGCGTTGTGTGTCGCGTTGAAGTTGAGCACCCAGAGGCGTGTGTTCTGCTGACCGAAGAATGTGGTTTGTTCCATCGCCTTTGACTCGGCCATCTCGTAGGCGCCGTTACAGTACGCGAACCCCTTCTTCAACTCCTCGACCAGACGAGCCTTTGAGGTCAATTCCTCGAAGTTCTCGCCACTGGGGTTCTCTTCGCCCAAAGCGCCGGAGCAGAAAAGATAGCTCGCGCCCGCTACGTGTCCGATGAGCTTACCAAACGTCCGGACCTCTGGCGTGGGTTGAAAACTGTAGAGTTCCTCCGGCACTTGCTCCGCCGACGCGATCAGCCAATCTCTGAACTGCTCGTACAATGGTTTGATCGAATTGACCCCTGCCGCGCCGTGTTCCATCTCCCCGGCAGCATGTCTTTCCTGTGCGACGGCCGTCGCCGGCACGAGGATCAGCGCGAGCGCGCTGAACATCAGGTATTTCCGCATGTGGACACATTCCTGTTAAGTGATAGGAAACAGAATCGCCACACGCCGCCGGACACGCAAGGCCTCGAGTGCGGCCTGCCAATTAGGGTCAATCGTGCCGATCGCCTGCGAGTTGTTCGAGTATCTGCCGGAGTGTCAGTGCGATCTCGAACGTCAGCAGTACCACGGCCCAATTCAACGCCCAACTTGGATACACGTCGACGAAGGGAACGCTGGCCCCAAACATGTTCAAGACTTTCTCGAGGATCGCAAACCCAAAAAGCAGTACGGCGGGGAGAAGTAGGACGGGACCCGAATAGAGTGG
>JBDHLU010000346.1:0-2286 GCA_039656555.1 Gemmatimonadota bacterium
CAAGAGCGCCGGTAGATGACGCGGGCGCGGATCTCGATATCGCCGTTCTCCGCTGGGAGTGCGAACGTGTAGTTGCTCGTGTCGGTTGCCAGTGCGGGGATGCGGTTGTCGTTCACGATCTCCACAGCGTCGGTGAAGAACGTCGGAGAGGTGCCCACTTCTTGGGGTGGAATCGGTGCGGCACGGTTGATCTTCCCGTACAACCTTCCCGGCAACCCGCCATAATAGCCTTGGTCTGGGTCTGCGATGCACTCGGCTGGGGGCGGCAGCACACATCCCCCGAGATCGTGAATCACCGTGCTCCCGGTGTGCTCAAGAGGCTCACCGTCGGAGGCCTGTGACGCCTCGACGAGCAGGATCATGTTCCGGATCGTCACGCCTGTCGGCACGTGGTGGCCGGTCTGGTCATTGGTGATCGCCACCTCGACCTCGACCGAGTCACCGACGATCTCTGCCTCCATGGTCATCGAAAGCGCGTTCTCGAGGAACTTGGGCGTCGTGCCGAGGATCCTGTGCGTCCGAACGTCCCCCTCTGGGCGGTTCAAGGACACTTTGTCGCATGCCGCGTTTGCGGTGGCCGCCATGTGGCAGTCGACGCACTCCGCGTGGAGGTCGGACTCGGGGTCGGCATACGGGGAGTCGAGCCATTCGAGATAGGTCGGCTCCGAGATGATGGCGTCGGGGCTTTCGAACGTCCAATCCTCGTGGAGATCGTTCGCGTCCTGGTGGCAGGCAGCGCAAACCTCGGACTTGAGCTGAGGCTGGTAGGCAGCGCGCATCCAACCGGATTGCTCGTAGGTCACATCGCCAAGCACGCCGTACATCACGACCCAGCTGTTGTTTTCGGGCTTCGTCAGCGTGACCACATCGGGGAAGATGCCGGGGAAGTTCGGCCTGTTTTCGACGTCGATGTCGGCGATCCGGTGGCACATGTCGCACGAGACGCCGTGAAGCATGCCCAATGTGGGGTTGCTGCGATCACCCAACGGCGCGCACGTCCCAGGCTCCTCGCAAAGGTCTTGCGCCCATGGCTCCGGCTGATGGCAGGACGCGCACTCCGATCCCGGATTGTCTTCCGCGAACACCGAGTCGCGGACGTAGATGAAGCCGTCGAGAAGCTCGGTGCCGGTACCGGTTCCGTTGTAGATGTCGTAGACCCAGGTGTTCATCCCGCCCTTCTGCATCGGGGACCCGAGCCATTCCTCGTACTGGTCCGGGTGACACACGCCACACCGCTCGGGCGATGCGAACGTATAGTAGGGGTCGTCTTCCTGGGGTACGAACTCGAGCCGCAGCTCGACGCCGAGTGCGGGGGTGCTCTCGGTGGACGACGCGTAGAAGTAGCCCTTGGCGCCGGCTACGACCACGAGGCCGCGGCCGCTCGCATCGGTGAGCTCGAACGCGCCGCTCTCGTCCGTCGTGGTTTCGATGTGCGACGCCTGCACGCTAACGACGGCGCCCGCGATGGGCTCGTCCCCGGCGCGAGCTGCAATTTCTGCGCCATGGCTGAAGATGAATGTCATTCATCTTTTCAAGAGCGGACGCGCAGAGCCTGCGTCACACGAACGGCCTCGGAAAATTCTGCGTGTCCCCAGGGCAGTCGGAAACGAGGGGCTGGCTATTCGACCGTGCAGTCCGAAGCGCACCCATCCCCGTTGATGAGGTTGCCATCGTCGCACTCTTCGCCGCCGTTGAGCTGACGAGAATCTGACTCTGCAGCGCGTTGATGGCGAACCGGTCGAAGTCGCCGAGGCCGCCAAAGATGCTGTCGAAGCCGTCGTCGTGGCCCATGGTGATCGTGTCGTTGTTGTTTCCGCCCAAGATGACGTCGTTGCCCGGCCCGCCATCCAGAAGGTCGCCTCCGTTTCCGTCGTTGAGGAAGTCATCGCCGCGGTTGGCCCACAGGACATCACCCGAGTTGGCGCCGATGAACGTCATGCTGATCGTCGTGATGAACTTGTCGGCAAAGTGAGCGAAGTCGCCCTGGTTTCCGGAAAGGAACTGCTCTACGCCGCAAACGGTCTGAGCAGCCAAGAACGGATCGTTCAAGAGGAGGAAATCGCCGCTTGACGTCCCGAGGATCGAGTCGAGTGCGCTCACGCCCTTGTAGGTCGAGGTATTGTGCAAGATGGTGCCGCTGAACGAAAACGTGAAGCCTGAGTACGGATTGATGTAGGTCTGGTTCACGGTGGTGAAGGAGCCGACGAAGGGCATATTCACGGCCATCTGGGCGGCGGTGAATGGCGTGCCTGGGTCACACACGCCCACCTGACAGGTGCTGTTGCA
>JBDHLU010000347.1:0-2282 GCA_039656555.1 Gemmatimonadota bacterium
CATTGCAAAGCAGCTCGCGACAACGTCCCGAAGTCTACGCCGACGGCTCAAGGAGGAAGGGACGTCCTTTCGCGTGCTCGTCGATGAGGTGCGCGAAACGCTGGCAGAGCAATTGCTTGCGACCGCGGGACTGAGCGTTGACGCTGTCGGCGAACGCTTGGGTTTTGCGAACACGGCGGGATTTATCAGCGCGTTCAAGCGGTGGAAGGGCGTGCCTCCAGGCACGTGGCGTTCGCGACGACAGGACGGCTGACATCCTCGTGCGCGTCCCTCACTGTTTCGATCTCTCCGATTGGCGCGCCGGCGTTCAATCGTGACTGGAACCGGTGGGTGTCTAGCACGACCGTCGGGCGAGCCCCGTCGAGGTCCAGATCGCGGAGGTTTCGTGCCATGCGGTGGGTCGATTCACCCACGCGCAGTTGGAGGCCACGGCCTGGCCGCAGGTTCATTCGCCCGCGCGCGTTCACCGTGGCCCGAACGAGCTCACCTTGGTGGTGGGAGTAGAGCACCAAGCTCATTGGCGGCGCGGGAAGCGAGGGCAGGAGGCGGCCCGACAGAGAGAAGATGTCTCCATCGCTGTCTGGGTCCATGACCGCGCTTGCAAAGCTCGTGCGGTCGAGGTGAAACGGAATCGGCGCGACGAACTTGGGATAGCCCCAGAGCTCACGTCCACCGGCGTTGGCCAGCGGCGTCGTCACCGGCAGGTCGAGGACGTGGAAGCCCAAGTGCCGTTCATCGATCGAACCATACAGCGCCCGGATGAGATTGCGCGGAGCGGGCGCGCCTTCGGGCAGCACCGGAAGCGCGAGCCCGACTTCGTTGTACGAACCCACACCGGTGTGCCGATACTCGTAGTGCGCGATCGCAACGAGTGCGCGACCACCGAACGTCAGCGCGGGCCGAAGACCGGTTCCGTCCAGCTTCGCCTCCACCGCGTCACGGCTCGTGACGAAGAATGCAAGTAGCGTGCTGACATCGAAGTACAGGATCGGCAGATCGACCGGCCCCTGCGTCGTAGTGTGCGTAGTCTGTGGCACCTGAAAAAATGGATCTGAGTAGTCGGACATTGGCATACCCTCTGCTAGTCATGCTCGATGCGAGCGAGAAACTGTTCCTGCTGGTCCTCGATGACCGCCAGGCGGTTGATTTGATTGGTGCCCTCGAAGATTTGGGTGAGCCGGGCATCGCGGTAGATCTTTTCCACACCTGACCCGTGCAGGGTTCCGTGGTTACCCATGAGCTCCAGCGCTATTTCCACGACCCGCACGGCCTCGTCGCTGCAGTGGAACTTGCACATGGAAGAGCGGTCCTGCCTTGCTACGTAGGCCTTGCGCGCTGCTTGCCAGACCATGCTGCGGATGGCCGTGGTTGCGGTCATCATGTCCGCGACTTGAAGCTGGACCTCTTGGAAATCCATCAGCGATTTCCCAGCCAGTTGGCTGCGGCAGGCGAAATCGATTGCGGCTTCGGTGGCCGCCTGGGCCAGGCCGACGGCCATTCCCGCCACCGCATAACGCGATGCATTGAGAGTGGCCCGGTTGATCGCCCACCCCTGTCTGGGTTTCCCGATGACGTGATCATCTGGCACGAACACATCGTGGAACGCGAGCTCCGCTGCTGTCGAGGCGCGCATGCCCATCTTGAGCTCGTTACGGACGACTTCGAAGCCGGGCATGTCGTTGGTGACCAAGAAGCACGTCCAGGACTCGATCCCTTCGTCCTCGAGGGCAGCAAAGACCGTGATGCTCTTGGCGATGTCCCCCCCGCTGATGAAGATCTTGCGACCCCGGAGCGACCATCCTCCATTCACCCGCTTCGCGACGACGCCGGGGCGGCTGGTGCTTGCGCCGTGCCCTTCCTCGGCGTCCGATCCGGCGGAGGGCTCGGTTATCGCGTACGCGAACAGATGCGGGTCACCGGCCATGGTCCGGCGGTACGCCGGCAAGACGAATCGACGCATTGCGCTCAGGTCACCCGCGAAGATGATGGGGATCACGCCCAGGCTGTGCGCGCTGAGGAACAGCATTTGCCCGGCGCAAACGCGGGAGAGCTCTTCCGTGCGTATGGCCTGCGCCCAAACCAGCGGATAGCCATAGCTCCCCAGCGAAGCCGAACCGAAAGGACGGGGCAGAAGATCTGTCAGGATCCCTTCACGGCCCGCGGTCTGCAGCAGATCCACGAGCGACGGGTCGACCTTGCCGGGCGCCGGGTGCGGGGCCAAGTCGACAACGCTGGAGAGATGGCGGAGCTCCCGTTCCGCGAAGCTTCGGTAGCGGCGGCGT
>JBDHLU010000348.1:0-2281 GCA_039656555.1 Gemmatimonadota bacterium
GCCGCCCCATTCGCCTTCGCCTCCATCGCTTGCGAAAACACCCCGGCGCCCGAGGTGGGCGCCATGCGAGACAGTGCCGGCATCATGATCGTAGAAAGCGAAAGCGCGCTCTGGAACGACGCATCCGCCTGGCATGTGTCGAGTGAACCGACGGTCACCATCGGCGTCCTCGACGGCAAACCTGAGTATCAGCTGTTCCGCGCCTCCGGCGCCTTCGCACTGAGCGATGGAAGAATCGTCGTCGCGAACAATGGGACCTCGGAACTTCGTTACTACTCGCCAACAGGCGAATACCTATTCTCTGCCGGCGGACGAGGCGGCGGACCCGGTGAGTTCCAATCGATGGAATGGGGCCGTCGAACAAACGGCGATTCGGTCGTCGTCTACGAACGCGATGGAACCATCTCGCTCTTCGACAAACAGGGTGGTTTCGTCGATGCAGTGCGACTCGAGTTGAACGCCAAGGTCAGCCCGACGTACGTCGCGCGGCTCACACGTGGTACCTACCTCGTGTTGCGAGACCCCGAAATATCCCCCGAGGCCTTTGCCAAGGCGTACACGGAACGACCACTGGGAACGATGCGTGAGACGATCGACGCTGTCGCATATGACGCCGACGGATCCATCCGAACCACACTCGGCAGCTTTCCGGGCTCTTCCTTCGACACTCAACTCCGCAGAGCCCCCGGCAAAGGTGTACAAGGACCGGTTCGACTTCCGGTGTGGTTCGCGCCAAACATCGGGGCCGTTGCCTTTGCCGATTCGTTCTACGTCGGTACCGGTGATACTTACGAAGTCGTCCTCCACGACGCTGAAGGGAAAATTCGTCGGATCGTGCGCCGCGATCACGATCCGGATGAGATAACGCAAGCCACCATCACCGAGAAGATCGAGCATGCCCGGACCGCGAATACCGAAGGCCCCAAGGCTGCGTACTTCGACGCCCAAGTCACGTGGCTGTCCGAGACACCTGCGGCGGCACACTTTCCAGCGCACGGCAGCCGATTGCACGTAGACGCTGACCACAACCTTTGGGTCGAGCAATTCACGCCGGAACGGTGGAACAACGACCGTATACCCGACCTCGGCTTGGGCTATGACGTCTTCGATGCCGGGGGTCAGTTCCTGGGGTTGGTCGAGCTTCCACCAAACTTCGAGCCAACTGATATCGGAGCCAACTACGTCCTTGGGTTATGGGAGGATGAGTTCGAGGTCCAATACGTGGTGAAGTTCGCGTTGGAAAAACCGAACGGAGGGACGACCACGGATGATCGTTAGAACACGGATGCAGAGTCGTCGTGATTTCGTCCGCGCGACGGCCGGTGGCGCCATGGCACTGGGCCTGGGAGCAAGCGCATGCATGTCGAGTGCGGCTCCACTCAATATCCTGATCCTGGGTGGCACCTCCTTCTTGGGCCCGCATCTCATCAAGTACGCGTTGGACCGCGGCCACACGATCGCGACATTCACGCGCGGCCAGACCATGCCGTCGATTCATCAGGAGTTATTCGCCAATGTCGAGCAACTGATCGGAGACCGCGAGAACGACTTGAGCGTATTGGAAGGGCGCGAGTGGGACGTAGTGATCGACAACTCGGGTCGGCGCGTCGAGTGGACGCGTGATTCGGCAACGTTACTCAAGGACAGCGCCCAGACTTACATCTACACCTCGTCCACGGGTGTTTACCTCCCGTACCTCGGCACCGACATTTCCGAGGACACCGAGGTAGTCATGGAGGACCCGCCAGAAGTGCCCGAAGACCGCCGACCCACCTACGGTGTCATGAAATCGCTGTCTGAGCTCGAAGCACGGAAAGCGTTTGGCGACGATCGAACTATCGTCGTCCGGCCCACCTACATCGTTGGGCCCGGTGACACATCCAATCGGTTCCCCTATTGGCCGGTGCGCATGGATCGTGGTGGAGAGACACTCGTACCGGGCAAGGCCGATGACCCCGTGCAGTTCATTGACGTGCGCGACCTGACCGAGTGGATGATTCGGCTTGCTGAACAACAAGCGTCGGGAACGTTCAACGTGGCCGGTCCGGCATCGCCGTTGGGTATGCACGAGTTCACGCAGATAGTGCATGATGCCGTTGGTTCGACCGGCACGCTCGTGCACGTCGACGACTACGACTTCCTACTCGAACACCGCCTACAATTTGCCGTCCCGTGGATCATGCCCACCGACGACTATGTGGGATCGGCACGGATCAACAATCAACGCGCCGTGGCCAACGGTCTCACATTTCGGCCGCTCGATCAAATCACGCGCGATGTG
>JBDHLU010000349.1:0-2276 GCA_039656555.1 Gemmatimonadota bacterium
CACATGTTGGTTGGCTGCCGGGTATCCCGAACACGTTCCGGGCGTGACGATCGACCGTCAGTGCGGCTCCTCGCAGCAGGCGGTTCACTTCGCCGCGCAGGGCGTGATGAGTGGCACCCAGGATGTCGTGGTTGCGGGTGGTGTTCAGAACATGAGCATGATCCCGATCGGTGCCTCGATGATCGCTGGCAAAGAGTTCGGCCTCACTGACCCATTCTCCGGTTCGGTCGGTTGGACCGAGCGCTACGGCGACAAGCCCGTCAATCAGTTCTACGGCGCCGAGATGATCGCCAAGGATTGGGACCTCTCCCGCGAGGAGCTCGAGAAGTTTGCGCTCGAAAGCCACCGCCGTGCGCTTCACGCCCAGAAGGAAGGCCGTTTCGATCGCGAGATCATTCCCTTTGGCGATGTGACCGCCGACGAAGGCCCGCGCCCGGACACTACGCTAGAGAAGATGGCCGCGCTGCCGATTCTGATGGAGGGCGGCCGGTTGACCGCCGCCGTGGCCAGCCAGATTTCGGATGGATCGGCCGCGCTGCTCATCGTTTCCGAGAAGGCGCTCAAAGAGCACAACCTCACCCCGCGCGCCCGCATCCATCACATGAGCGTCCGCGGCGAAGACCCGATCCGCATGCTCTCCGCGCCGATTCCCGCGACGCGGTACGCGATGGAGAAGTCGGGGATGAGCCTCGACGACATCGACCTCATCGAGATCAACGAGGCGTTCGCGCCTGTCGTGTGCGCCTGGGCGAAGGAGCTCGATGTCGACTTCGCGAAGGTGAATGTCAACGGCGGCGCAATCGCGCTCGGCCATCCACTCGGTGCAACGGGCGCCAAGCTCATGACGACCCTCCTGCACGAGCTCGAGCGCACCGGCGGCCGCTACGGTTTGCAGACGATGTGCGAGGGTGGTGGCCAGGCGAACGTCACCATCATCGAGCGCCTCGGCTGAGTCCTTTTTCGGGGACTGAAATCCCGTCCAATCGTCGATTTGCGCGCTATCTGTGACATGACGTACATGAATTCGTGACTTATTCGACAGCGTGTGGACCGGTCGGCATCATGGGAGTCTACGGGCGGGCATGACCTCTAAGCTGCCAAAGCAAGATTCGACTTCACCGCCTCCCATGCGCAAGCACTCGGAGGTTCGCCCCGCGGTGCAACCGGACGAGCGCCGCAATGCAGCTCGTTGGGCATCCGACGCACAGATCGAAATCCTCGCACCTATCCAAACAGTGGCGGTGGCTCTCGACGTCAGCGCGAACGGCATTCAGGTTTCGCTCGATGGGTGGCTCTCCACGGGGACATTGTGCGACTTGCGGATCACGACCCACGCCGGCCGCGTGATCTTCAAACGTGCTCGGGTCATCTGGGCTCGCCGCGTCGGCGACCAGTGCGTGGCTGGGCTACATGTGGTTGGCTCGATCGTGCCGCCCGCGGTCCCTGAGTAGCGGCGAGCCGCCTCGCGCCTCAGATCTTCGAGTTCCGCGGGATCACATGTCCTACGGGGTTTTTAGCCGTTCAGGCACAAGCCGGCTTGACTGACAGTCCCAGGCAAAATAGAACACGTTTCACTTCTTTACGACCCTTTTTCTACCCTGAACCGGGAGGTGGACATGGCCAAAGTAGCCAACACAGCAGAGTATTTCGACACGCTTGCCGATCGTTTCTTGGCCGACCAGGCCAAGGGCGTGAATGCCACAATCCAGTACACGTTGGCCGGTGACGGTGGTGGCGAGTGGACCATCACGATCGCAGACGGACAGTTCACGGGAGTGGAAACAGGCGGCGTCGAGAAGCCCACCCTCAACGTCATGATGGACGCTGCAAAATTCATCGAGATGGCCAACGGCGACCTCGATGGCCGTAAAGCGTTCCTCACGCGCAAGCTCAAGGTGAAGGGCAACATCGCTCTCGCCCAGAAGATGCAGAAGTTCTTTCCCCAGGGCTAGTCGCCCGCCACCACGCGGAACACACCCATGAGCGAGATTCTGTCGGCTCCGTACGTGCTCGAATACACGTACACCCGAAGCACCGGTCCGGTTGTCGGACGCTTCTTGGAAAACCTTCGGTACGAAGTACTCGAAGGCGTCAAGACGGTCGACGGTCGCGTGCTTTGCCCGCCTCTCGAATACGACGAGGAGGGTGAACCCACGACGGGTGAGTTCGTACCGCTGCGTCCGTCGGGCACGGTGAAGTCTTGGTCATGGGTGCAGGAGCCTCGCAAGGGGCATCCGTTCGATCGTCCATTCGCTTGGGCCCTCATTCAACTCGAC
>JBDHLU010000350.1:0-2274 GCA_039656555.1 Gemmatimonadota bacterium
AAGTCGTCCCCATCACGCTCGAACAACTCGGTCAGTGCACGCCGGCGAGGTGCCAAGCGGCGGAGGGGCGCTTCGGCCTCGACCAACGCGTCCCGCAACAAATCGTACACGGATTCGTCCGGACCCTCGACCGCGAGACCGTGACCATCGGACGTTACCACCACGCCTCGCCGTTGGAGCGCCTCGACAAGGCGATCGCGGTTGGTATCCACTTCGATGAAGACGGTGGCGGTTTCCGTGGTAAAGTGCTCGACGTCTCCCGATTGGATCACCTGCCCGCCCTGCAACAGCACGATGCGGTCGCACGTGCGCTCGACATCCGACATCAGGTGCGATGAGAACAGCACACTGATGCCGAATTCGCGGTGGGTCTTCCGAACAAGGTCGAGCATGTCTTCGCGACCCGCAGGGTCGAGTCCCGCCGTGGGTTCATCGAGAAACACCATGACCGGATCGTGGACCAACGCCTGTGCCAGCTTGACGCGTTGCTTCATACCGGTCGAGTAGCCTCCCATTGCCCGGTAGCGTTCTTCGAACAAACCCGCGTGCCTCAACGTGTCGGCTGCACGGGTGCGCGCGCGCGACGGCGGGAGACCGCTGACCTCGGCCATGTGCGTAAGGAATTCGGCGGCGGACACGTTGGTCGGCAGACAGTCGTGTTCGGGCATATACCCGAGCCGGGCACGCACGTGAATGTTCTCGGACACGTTCTCTCCCAGCACGGTCGCCGACCCCGAAGTGGGTTGGAGAAGCCCTAAAAAAATCTTGATCGCAGTACTCTTCCCTGCACCGTTCTCACCGAGAATTCCGGTGATGCCCTCTGTGATGCCGAGATTCACGTTGTCGAGTGCAACAACGTCCTTGTAGTGCTTCGAAAGCGATTCGGCCGTGAGCAACGCCTCTATCGTTTGCGTCATTGGTCCCTGCATGCGGCTCGGTATCCATGGCGGCACGCGCGGCGCATACGCCAAGCCGCCTGCTGAAGATCCCGACCGACACCGATACCGTCCGCGTACATCTCAGCGGCGCGGAAGCAGCTCTCACCGTGCCCGTAGCGACAACCCCGCCCGTAGAGTTCTAACGCTCGATCGTAATCTTGCCCTACACCGGAACCTTCGGCGTACAACCCACCCAAGTTCATACAGCCGTCCATGTTCGGGGCCTGCGCGCTGTCGCACGACTGCTCATAGAGGCTTACGGCTTGCACATAGTCCTGGGTGACTCCCGCGCCGGTCGCGTAAAGAACGCCAAGCTGGGAACAGCCCTCCCAGTAATTCCCATCGCAGGCCTGTTGGTACAGAGTGGCCGCTTGGGTAGGATCGAGCGTAACTCCGACACCGTCCTCGTAGAGTCCGCCGAGGTGCGAACAACCTTCCATCGCATCGCCATCGCACGCCTGCTCGAACAACTGTGAGGCCCGCTCCACGTCCGAGTTTACACCCACGCTGTCCCGGTAGAGGAGTCCGAGATTCGTGCAGCCATCCATCGCGCCGCCGTCGCACCCCTCCTGATAGAGGTCAGCCGCGCCCACGAGATCGGTGTCCATCCCCCACCCACGTTGGTGCATTCGACCTAGCCTGAAACAGCCCTCAGCCACACCCCCGTCGCACGCTTGCTGGAAAAGGACGGCCGCGCGGGGCCAATCCCGCAGGACGTATTCTCCGTTCCCGACTTGCTGCCCAAGGTCATTACAGGCCGGCGCGTTCCCGTCGGCGCAGGCTACGCGCAACTCTCTGGCCTCCTTGGCGCGAGGGTTACAGGCGGTGAGGGCGACCGCAAGTGCGATGAGCGGGAACCTACTCGCAGTGGCTGCCGAGAGCCGGGAGATCATATCGGGCATGGGCATGGAAGATGTGAATGCCTACGGGGAATCGCGAGGCGGGGTTTCGGAAGGTTGGCCCATTGGGTTGTGTAAAAACCCGTTTGTGCCTACAGTTCCTCACGTCGGGGGCTAGTCTTTCGACCCCGTACCGCCACAACGCACGCGGCGGCCTCGCAGGACTCCATTCATAATACGTGCGAAAACCAGTACGCCTGCCCGGCACATTGTCGGACGGTCGTGCCACAACGACAGGAAGATTTTGCCCTTTAGCACTTTGGAATTGCACCCGAGTCTCCACCGCGGGATCAAGGATCTCGGATTCGCCCGCCCCACCCCCATTCAAACCGAAGCCGTTCCGGCGGGGTTGGCAGGTCGCGACCTCGTCGCGTGCGCCATGACCGGCAGCGGTAAGACCGCAGCTTTTCTGTGGCCAATCATGCACCAGCTACTTG
>JBDHLU010000351.1:0-2268 GCA_039656555.1 Gemmatimonadota bacterium
CTGACGCTGGCACTGACGCTGGCACTGACGCTGGCACTGTCCCCGACTCCTGCGCTGACACCGGCCCGGCCGCCATCACGACGAGCCAAACCAGCATCAACGGCCCCCTGTCCCCCCGCGCGAGCATCAAAACACTTTGCGAACCTGTACCACGGCGCCTTGGCCCGTCACGGAAACCGACGGCTCCGCGCGCAGCGGACGAAACAGATACACCAACGGAATCGTGAGAAGGGGCGCCGCACCGGCCAACGCCAACGCCACCCGGCCCGCTTCTTGCCCACGCGCAACACAAGACCGAACCGCCGCCTGGTCGGCGACATACGGCTCAGGACAACTCGACATCGTGACGCCCTCGTAAATCGCGTAGCCGGTGAGCCCCAGGCCCATCGCGCCGAGCGTCCATCCCCACCACGGCGTCCTCCGGTACTCCGGCAAGAAGAGCGGCATCGCAGCGCTCGTCGCCACTCCACCAAATGCGGCTGTCGCCCACACGCCGATGCGAACGTCGTTCCACTGTTGTGCCGCGTTCAGATTGGCGGGCGTTTCGATGAACCGTTCGCCGAGCTCGCCGCGCCAGACGTGCAGCCCGACGCTGACGCCGATGCTCGCCACGCCGACGCCGAAGAGCGACCACCCGGCGATCCGTTGGTTGAGGGGTCGCGGCACTCCGTCCTTAGAAGCCGCTTCCGTCGCTGCCGCGGTGGCAGCCCCCGCCGCAACACCCGACGCCAGTTCAACACGCCAGCTCGGACGTGCGATCGGATGCGGGCCCGCGAAGTCCACCGACCGGCCCTCGAACAGTGCGTCAATGGCGCGCCGCACGTCTTCTGCTTCGGGTTGCCCACCAGCACGCACCGCGACCCATGCCGACGCCGCCTCATACCCCTCAGCGCTCAGGTCGACCCGCACCGCGCTCGAGCCCAACCCACTCACCACCAACACGTCAGCGCCACCGAGAATCGCTGCGGCCTGACTCGCGTGGTCCATGCGCTGCCCCCATGCTGTTGGCGCCTCGTACTCGAGGTGAAGCACCGGGCGCGTGCGCACCGCACGCTCGAGCCCCGCGTCGAACGCGAACACGTTCTCGCCGCTCTTGATGCCGATTCGGTGAATGCGTCCACGTTGCGCTTCCTCGCATTCGACCTGCATGCGGTACGCCCCCACAGGAAGCTGGACTCCCGACAGCGGCGTACGGCCAAACTCCACGCCATTGATGCGCACCAAGCAATCAGACGGTGTGCTCTCCACTTCCAACGTACCGGGCGCTTCAGCGGCCATCTCCGCGTCGACCTGGGCCAGCAAATCACGCACCTCCGGAGTGTGCCGGAACGCGCTCGGCTCGACTCGTGGCACCAACCGCCGGCACTCACGCGCCTGTCGCCGCCCCTCGGCGCTGTTCTTCGTTTCTCTGTAGGCCCGGACCATGAACAGGCACGTGTCGAGCACCTGTTGTGCCCGCGCCGCCTCCCGGTTGAGCTCGGCCGCGGCCCGGTCTGCCAAACGCTGGGCGGCCCTGAGCTCGCGCCGCGCTGCCTTGTAATCCGCGCGCGCCAAGTACCGCACCGCCGCGCGTGAGTGAGCGACCCACAAATCGATGTCGCTCTGGGTGACATGCGGCGCGGGCGCCGACCCCACGACTTCGAAGCGCTCCGACGCGCGGTCCGCCGCCCAAACTGACCGGCCGCGAAGCACTAGCCCCTGGCGCAGCGCCTCTGCAGCAGTGTGAAGCCCTTCGACAGTGACGCCCCTGGAGGCTGAGTCAGTCGCTCCACCCAACGCGGGCACCACCAGCCACCTGCGCTCTTCGACCGCAGCACTTGCCTCGTCGCACTGCGCGCGTGCCAGCGGGAAGGTGAATGCAACAAGCGCTGCAACAAGGACGCAAGTGACTCGCCGCATGCTGCTCTCTAGAAACACCCCAGGAACGTTAGCGCGGAGCCGTCGTTGTTCGCTTGTACGATAGCCGCAGTGCCGCCGCTCACCGCGACGTCCACGCGCTTGGGGGCATCGTCGAGTGCGTCGAGCACGACCGCCTGTTCGAGCACTGCGCGCCCTTCGCTCCGCCCCACGACCGCGAGCTGGGTGCCCGCCACGACAAACCAAACATCGTTTGTTTGGTCGAGGGCGAGCCCCGTCGGGCCGGTCGGCGTTCCTTGCAGCTCTTGGGCGTCGAACGCGACCTTACAGAAGCCAGCCTCCTCGCATTGCAGGGTCAGCAACCCAAGCTCGCTCAGATGCAGCTCTTCGCTTTCGATGTAGGCGACCGCG
>JBDHLU010000352.1:0-2263 GCA_039656555.1 Gemmatimonadota bacterium
AAGGAACCCGCCGCCGGACTCCTCTACCACCCCGACCCCTTCGACCCCGAGGGCATAAGGCGGCGCGGGGAAAAGGTCCGAGCCCGGAAGGTCGGTGGGGTGTTCCACCCCCTGATTCCAGATCATGCGGGCAAACGAACGCGAGTAAATACCATCGATGTAGTTGAAGTCCGAAGGGTTGACCGGCGCCATTTTCATGCGCACGCGAACTTGTCCCGCGGCTGGCTTCGGAGCCGGGACATCGCGGACCTCCACCTTGCCGGTATCATCGGAAAACGAATCGATGGTCGCTGACTTCATAGCTCAGGCTCCCTGCGGTCCGCTCAGCCCGCTCGGCATCGCGAACGGCCAGTTGGAGTCTACCGTGCCGCCATCGACTTCGAGGACCTTGCCGGTCACCCAACTCCCCGCGTCCGAAAGCAGGTACAGCGCCGCTGCGCCGATGTCTTCGACCGTGCCAAGCCGGCGAAGCGGCGTCAGATCCTCCATTTGCTTCGCTAGCGCCTTGTCGGCCGTTACCATCGCCAGCGCATCGGTCTCCGTCGCTCCGACCGCGATCGCGTTGACGCGCACATGCGGCGCCCACTCGTGGGCGAGCAACCGAGTCATGTGCGACATCGCGGCCTTGGCGGTGCCGTACGCAACGAACCCGTTGTCCACCAGATGGGAAAGCGCGGAGGTGATGTTCACGATGGCGCCGTGGCCCCGTGCCGCCATGGAAGGCGCCAACGCGCGAGACATGTGAAACGCCGTCGTCACGTTGAAGTTGAAGGACTCATTGAGTTCATCGTCGGTGCATTGCATAGCGGGCCCCGGCAGGGTCCCACCCGCATTGTTGACCAGCAAATCGACCCCGCCGAATTCCGAAAGTGCACACTCGACGAGTCGGTCCAACTGCTCCGGAACCAGCACGTCGGTCGGCACTACCAAGGCGCGCCCACCGTTCTGCTCGACGATGCTCGCGACTTCCTGAAGGGTGTTTTCCCGCCGGGCAGCAAGAACCACATTGGCCCCAGCCTCGGCTAGCGCGATCGAAACTCCGCGGCCGATCCCGCGACCGGCACCTGTCACGACGGCAACGCGACCGTCCACCTTAAAGCGATCCAAAATCATGGGCAATCCATCTCCGGCGCCTACTCTCGGGCATTCACCCGCGCTCCGCAACCGTCCGATCGATCGAACCCGAGCCCTGGCCCCGCCCCGTGTACCGACATCCAAACCTTCCCAGGTTCAACTCCAATCAACTGAGCTTGAATCCCCACCTCGGCGGGAATTCCGACCACCCCGTGGACACTAATGTTGCGTCGCTCTAGAACCCGCCATCAGACCGGCCGCGTACCCCTGCTCTTGGCACGGCTGCCTGCGTCGCACCTGCAGGCGTGCCTCGGATCGTGCGTGCAGAATCCTGAACTCCAAGTTCGAAGTTGCGCAGCTACGTAGCCACGACGGCCCCGGCGTGCCGCGCCACCCACCATGTCCCTAATGGGAACTCAACGTCCCACTTTCCGCTTCGCCATGCCTCATACGCCGTCCGGTAAGCGATTCGAAAAGCACGGAGCTTCTTGACTGCCGCAAGCCATCTGCACCGTGTTAGCGCGGAGAAAGTTGGGCTTCGACCGAAGCGTTCCTTCTTGGTGGCCGGTCGATCCGACACGAGGGTCTTGCGCACGCGCGTTCGTCCGAGGTAACCCTTCCCCTGCTGAAGCATCCTCGTTCGTACCTGCTCGAGACGGCTCACCAACAGCGATTCGAGCGCGCTGTGGTAGAGTTCCTGGTCCGCAAAGCACCCCGGGGTTGTGAAGGTCAGAGTGGCGCCCTCTGGCGCTTCCTTCTTGAACCACACCTTGGGGTGTTTGGCACCCATCATGCCTCGGCGGAGCGTTCGTAGCGTCGTCACCACACCGGCCCACCGCTCCGGAGATCGGACCAGCGCAGCACTCACTGGGTTGAGAACCACGTACGCCACCTTGTCTAACACTTCGGAGGTTCCGGTGAGCTCGACAGCGCTGCAAGCGACGTTCGGCTCCCACACCACTTCGTCCCACTTGCGCACGCGCTTGATGCAAACGGCCAGTTGGCGGTTGAGCCAGGCGGTGAACTCGGGAAGGATACCCCGCACGTCGGTCAGGATAAGGTGATAGTGATTGCTAATCACACATGCCGCGTGAAGCTCAACACCGTACTTCTCGGCCGCCAGGGCAAGACAGTACACGAATATATTGTTGATGGCGCTGTCAGGGCGAAGCAGAAAGCGCCGACCAAT
>JBDHLU010000353.1:0-2243 GCA_039656555.1 Gemmatimonadota bacterium
CGTTCATACGAACGGGTGTCCGCCCCGACGGCACCGAGGTCGACGGCGAGTCGATGCCGTGGGAGGAACTCAGTGAGTTTCTCGCAAGCGACGACGAGCTGCGAGCGGTCTACGCCCACCTCGGCACACTAGGTGGTTGAGGGGCCTACGCACCGCGAGATCCTGCGGGCGCCCGGCGGCGCGTTTGGTTCCAATGAGGTCGTCCCGACCGATCACCATGAACTTGGCCCTGGCCTCGGATAACGCGGCTGTCCCCGATGCCACGCTTACCTGGCAGGGGGTCAACCGTTGGGATCAGTCGTTAGTTCAGGACCCCCGCCAGAATCGCGATCGCCGCCACCGCGCCCAACCAGAACATGAACGACCACTTCATGAGGTCTGCCGTGCGCTGCTCGATCTTGATCTCCAGCCGGGCTATCGCGGATTCTAGTTGGGTGGATCTGGCGTCCACGTGCCCTTCGAGTTTGGTGAACCGGCCATCGATTTTGGCGAAATGGCCGTCGATTTCGGCGAACCGGCCATCGATTTTGGCGAAATGGCCGTCGATTTCGGCGAACCGGCCGTCGATTTCGGCGAACCGGCCGTCGATTTTGGCGAATTGTCCTTCGATTTGATCGAACCGGCCGTCGATTCGTGAGGCATTGGCCTCGTTGAGATCTCGAAGTTCCGTCCGTGCAGAATCGATCCTGTTCATCCACTCCACCATATGCTCAGCCGCCTCGTCACCGAACGTTTCGAAAAGCTTGCGTGATAGCGTTGCCGAGATGGGCATGGGGCGTTCCCCTGGAAGGTGGACGCACCACAATAAACATATGCTCGGCGGGGACTGTCATCAATTTATTGCGGTGGAAGCTGAATGCTAACTCCACGCCGGCGAGCCCGACGGTCGACAGAGACTAACGAGTTGAAAGTTCGTTGACGGAGTGCACCTAGGTTGCTCGGCATGGACCGCCACGCGCCGTACATTGCAAGGATGAGAACCGAAGACACGGTGACGGCCGAAGAACTCCTGCGGCACACGCTCCCGGGCAAGCGTACCGAACTCGTGCGTGGCGCCCTGCGCGTCAGGGAACCCGCGGGCTTTCGCCACGGCGAGATTGCGGCGCGTTTGGCGCGAGTAGTCGGAAACCACGTTGATCGGCATGGCCTAGGCAGCGTGCTTGCAGCGGAGACCGGGTTCGCGTTGGCCCGCGATCCAGATACAGTCAGGGCGCCCGATGTGGCGTTCGTCAGTCATGCCCGCCTCCCCGATACGAGACCCACCGGGTTTGCAGAATTCGCTCCCGACCTTGCCGTCGAGGTCCTGTCACCGGGAGACCGACCGGGCGACGTGCTCGGCAAAGTGGCCGATTGGCTTGATGCGGGAAGCGCTATGGTTTGGGTCGTGGATCCGTCATCACGACACGTTCGGGTTTACCGCAAGGACGGCAGTGAGTCGATTGTCGAGCAGACCGACTCCTTGAGCGGCGAGGACGTGCTGCCCGGATTCGCCTGCGGCTGTGAGATGATCTTCGGGTAGCGGCCGGAACCGATGATTGGAGCCGGTCAATTCACTCTCCTGCTATATGGAGGGTGGATCGCTCGTAAGACGTGATGCGCCCTCACGTCGGCCGTAGTAGCAGTTCCACGTCCTTCATGCCTGCCATCAGGTGGTCGATCGCATCGCCCACGTCAGCAGCAGCCGCGAGATCAGTGGTAAGACGCTCCACCGTCCCCGTGCCGGTTGTCAGGCGTAACAATCCGAGACGAATCGTTTCCAACGAGGCGACCGCCTCCGACAAATGTTTCTCGGTGGTTTGCCGTGCATCCTTCAGATCGGTGGGAATTTCGCCGCCGGCCGCTCGCGCTGCCACGTGGGCGTCGTTCAACATCTCGAGCGTCTGTCGGAGGGTTTGCGCGTCGGCTTCCAGTTGCCGCACGACCGATGACACGTCACCCAGTCCTGAGCGGGTCTCCTTGGGCAGTTGCTCGTACAATGCGTCGATGGCAAAACCGATTTGCATTTCGGTGGGGCGGTGTGTCGGCCGCATCGGCAGTGCTTTCTGCTTGAGCCCGATGCCGGCCACCTTGAAGAGCCACTTGGCCAGTGTGCCTTTCCAGAACTTGAAGCGACGCTCTGCCTTCTGGTCGATGCGCCGCGCCCTGTGCGTCGTGCCGACAGCAAGCGAGATGGTACCGGCCAATACAGAACCTGGAAAAACCCACATCCATAGGTCCGTATTGGGAATCAATCCGAAGAAGGC
>JBDHLU010000354.1:0-2238 GCA_039656555.1 Gemmatimonadota bacterium
CGTCACCTTCGGGCATCGTGGGATCCTCCGAGTCCTCACGGCGGAACCACTTCGCGTAGATGCGCGACAACGGTACAGCAGATACCCCGTGTGCAACGACACTCATTGCCACCGTAACCGAGACAACCGCTATGACGAAAGGAGCATCCGTGGTATCCGATTCGACGACCACGGTCCCTGCAAAAACGAGAGAGGCGAGCCCACGCGGACCGAACCAACCTATGTACAGAACTGTGGGCAGTTTCAACCCGGTGCCGATCAACGAGATGGCGACCGGCACCATGCGCACAACGGTGAGTGCAGCAATAGCGAACACGACCATGCTCCAGGTCATTGAAGGGACGCTCGGAGCAAGGATCAGAGCGCCGAACACGAGAAATGCCACGACGGTGAGAAGATGCGAGACTCCCTCTGAGAATTCACATATGTCGGGATAGGTCGATCGCACGTGATTTCCGAACGTGATGCCCGCCACGAAAGCTGCGATGAAGCCGGAGCTGCCGAGCGGATCGGCGAGAGCGAATGCAAGGAGTGCAAGTATCGGCGCCGCGATCAGGCGCCAATCCCTCGTCATCCATCCGTTCTTGCCTGCAAGCTTGACCAGTCGAGCACCCACCCAACCGACAAGTAGGCCAGCGGCGATCGCCCAGCCGATCTCTGCAAGAAAGACATTGGCGATCTCAGCTGGTGTCTGCATCTCCTTCGCAGCTCCAGCAATCGCGATCGCCAGAAACGGCACCACGATGCCATCGTTCAGTCCGCTTTCGACGCTGAGGCCCTGCCTGACCATTGCTGGTACTGACACGTTTGTCACAACCGCCTGCCCAAGAGCTGCATCGGTCGGTGCGAGAATCGCAGCGATGATGAACGCTTGCCAGAACCCCAGATGGTCGAACAGTACAAGCGCAGCAAGGATTCCCGTGATGATCGTGAGCGGGAGACCGATTCCGAGCAGCCGTCCGGGGAGGAAGGCCTCCCTGCGCACCGCGCGATAGTCAATGACCGCTGCGTCGGTGAAGAGGACGATCACGAGCGTACCTTCGAGAAAAAGCTGTATCACTTCGCTGTCGAGCCCCAGTGTGACAACGTCCAACGCACGAGGGCCAACGACGTAGCCAAAGACCATGAAGAGCAAGGGTGCGGTGATCCATGTCCTCGCCAAGCGCTTGGATACGAGCGCGTACGCAAAGATGAACGCTGCAACCAGCGCGAGACCAAACATCCCCCGATGCTACGCCATTGCAGGCAACCCTGGGTTCCACTGCAGTGTTTTCGAGTTCCTGAGCCCACAGAAAGAACGACCAGCGCAGTTGTATCGGCAGCGTCCCCCTGGCACGGCTCACCCACGAACAGCTGCGCCGGCTGATGGCGGAACTCACGACCGCCGGGTACTCGCCCGAGACCGATGACGATCTTCGGGAGGGGACCTTCGGAAGAACTTGGCGCCATGCTGTCGCAGAATCGGTCGGGACGCCGTGCCGAATACACGATCTGCGTCACACCCACGCCGCATGGCTCATCGCAGCAGGCGAACACCCCAAGACCATCCAGACCCAGCTCGGCCACTCCTCGATCCAGGTCACGATGGATCGCTATGGGCACCTCATGGACGGCCTCAAGGAACAGGCCGACGGCCGGCTCGACGCCATCGCCGCGACCGTTCGCAGGCGAGACACCAGCAGAGATCCACCGGGACTCTCACGGTGACCACGCACAGGCTCGGGATCGGATTCACATGCGCCCTACCCCACCGACGGACAACCAGCGCCAATTGCTGCGCTATTGATAGCTGCGTCGTATCGAGGCTCTCAGATCCTTCATCAATATGTACAGATGGTTCGGGTTCTGCTCGAGCGGCACGAAGCCGTAACGCTGGTAGAACGCTGCAGCTCCGTCATCCTTGGCGTGTACGAGCACAGCTCTCCCACCAATGTCGTCGGCCGCGGCCGCACAGCGTGCCAGGGCATCCTTCAGGAGATCACCGCCAAGACCCCTGCCCTGGACGGACCGATCAAGACCAAGGCGAGCGAGCAGGATCGCAGGAATCGGCCTTTGGCGAGGCAGCCCGGCGCCCAGCCGTCCCGGCGCCGCTCCAGATTCGATGGTGTGGGGAGCCACGGTGTAGAAGCCAACGATCTGTGATCCTCGCCCGAGGACGTAGCTCACCGAAGCACCGGCGCGCTGATCGGACAGGGCAAAGCGTTTGAGCCACTCGTCGAGGGCAGGCACACCGCAATC
>JBDHLU010000355.1:0-3063 GCA_039656555.1 Gemmatimonadota bacterium
GGCTACACGAGACCTGAGGTTGGCGGTCTGCTGTTGGTCGGCAGCCAAGACCCCGAGTGCGACCCCAAGGACTGGATCGATGACCCGGACGATTTCGATCGTGAAGTGACTGACGAGCAATGGCGTGCCCAGGTGTACCGAATGGCACTCCGCATCCCGACGCTCGCGATTCCGAACCGGCCCAAGGGGATCGCCGACCTATACGATGTGAGTGACGACTGGATGCCGATCTACGACAGATCAGACATTGGCGGGTACTACATGGCGGTGGGCACGAGCGGCAACCAGTACAAGAACGCCCCGATGGCCGGTCTCATGATGGCCGAGCTGATCGCGGCGTGTGAGTCGGGGCACGACCACGACCGCGAACCGGTGCACGTGCGGGGTCGGTACACGGACGTGTCGCTGAATGTTGGTTTCTATTCGCGGAATAGAGAGGTTAACCGCGACAGCAGCTTCACGGTGTTGGGGTAAACGAAGCGAAAGGGACGCCGGCGGCGCGCAGTGGTCAGGGCCTGGAGCAGGTCGTCTCGGACGATGATCGATTGAACGGTCACGACTCCTTACCCCGCCGTCAGCGCCGCAACGATCTTCTCGACAGCGGGAACGCCCTGGAACCGACCGTTCTCTCCTTCATATACGCGACAACAGTTGGCGTCCGACTCGGTCGCCTCTCCGACAACATCCCGGCCGTTTACGAGCACGGTTGGCGAACCGTACGACCGAGCGTACTCCGGCGCGTCGTCCGCCTGGCGGTCCCACTCGTCCCACGAAGGGCTCTCGCCAACTGCCGCAAACGCCTGCCGCAACTGTTCGCGCGCAGCTTCCACATTTGGGCAATCTGTGTCTGTGATAAGCTCTACTTTTCGGGTCATCGCGTTGTTCTCCTCTTTGGGCTACTGCGAGCCATTTGAGGTGGCCGCACTATCGGCTTCGGTCATTTCCATTAGCGGTAAACCCGGTGAGCCTCGTCAGTTCGCCGATGAACTCGGCCGGCGAGGTTACGTCGGGATCAAACGTGACGATTGCACTACCCGCCTCGTAAGACACGTCGGCGTTCTCCACTCCATCCACCTTCTTGAGGGCCACACGGGCCGTCGTCGCACAACTCGTTCACGTCATGCCCGAAACGGCGAGGGCGACGGTAAGGGACGTCGGCGTGGTCACCATCGCCATCGCACTGAGGTCGTGCCCGTCCATCTCGTCGTGATTGGGTTCAAACGCAATTGCGACTGCGACCACACCGACGATGCTTGCCAGGATCGCCCATTCCGCTTTTGACATCGTTGTCTTCCTTTGCCTAGAGGACCCACTCGGACCACGTGGGATAGGTTGCCGCAACTGCTGCAATCGCCGTTGCGATCCATAGCATCGCCTTAGTTCGCTTGCGTACCGCGGGATCGGCACAGGGCTTGTCCGTATCGCACGCGATCCGCTCCTCGCGATCGACGAGGTAGAACCCACCGACCAGGAACAACCCGGTTGCGCCAAGGAAGTACGGCCTCAGCGGCTCGAACGTGCTGCTCAGGCCGGCACCGGATACTCCCAGCGTCACCGCCACGAGCGGCCCAGCGCAACACAACGCCGACCCAACCGCGGCTCCCACCCCTCCAAGCGCGGTAATCGTCGCTTTGATCATGCATCCTCATTCAATGCTTCGAGTATCGGGCAGTCGCTGGTTGGCTCTCGCTGCTCACATGCCCGAGAAAGTTCGGTCAGCACGGATTTCATCCGTTGCAACTCGTCGATCTTCTTCTCGACCATCGCAATCTTGTCCTTCGCCTTGGCCTCGACGGCGGCGCACGCTGCTCCATGTTCGACTCGAAGCTCGAGGAGTTCGGTGATTTCCTCTAACGAGAAGCCAAGGTCCTGTGAGCGTTTGATGAACCGAAGACGGGCAACGACATCCGGATCGTACGTGCGGTAACCACCCGCCGTTCGTGGGGCTTTCGGAAGCAAACCGCGACGCTCGTAGTAACGGACCGTCTGGACGTTGACGCCGGCTCCTGATGCGACCTGCCCGATCGTTATCGTCATGCAACTCTCCTCATGGCCACTATGGTAAACCCTATACTAAAGTATAGGGTCAAGGGACGCGCTGAGGCTGTTGCTATATTTCGCGAAGTGACGACATGACCCACCTCCGTCAAGACCAGCACATCGTACGGCAACTCCGAGTGGCGCCGGCATGAACGTCTTCGAACGCTACCTCTCTGTTTGGGTCGCGCTCTGTATGGTACTCGGCATCGCGATCGGAAAATTCCTCCCCGGATTCGTCGGGATTTTGCAAGGCCTCGAGTTCGGCGAAGGCAGTCACATCAACATCCCAATCGCGGTGTTGATCTGGCTCATGATCTACCCCATGATGCTCAAGATCGATTTGACGTCGATCAAGAACGTCGGCAAACGGCCCACGGGCCTGTTCATAACTGTGTTCGTGAACTGGCTCGTAAAACCGTTCTCGATGGCGTTCTTCGGCTGGTTGTTCTTCCGGGTGCTCTTCCTCCCGCTCATCGGAGAGGAACTTGCAAGTCAGTACATCGCGGGCGTGATCATCCTGGCGGCGGCGCCCTGCACCGCCATGGTGTTCGTGTGGTCATATCTTTCCGACGGTGACCCCGCCTACACGTTGGTGCAGGTCTCGGTGAACGACCTCATCATGCTGGTGGCGTTCGTCCCGATCGTGACGTTCCTCGTAACGGGCACTTCGGGACTCGAGGTGCCGTTCGATGTGCTTCTCTACTCCGTCGTCATTTTCGTCGTGATCCCATTGGCCGCGGGAACGATCAGCCGTCGCGTGCTGATCGCTCACCAAGGTCACGAGTGGTTCGAAACGCGTTACCTATCGTTCTTTGCGCCGGTAACGGTGCTAGCCCTGCTTACCACGCTCGTGCTCATCTTTGCCTTTCAGGCTGAGAACATCACGACGCGCTGGTTCCACGTCGTGTTGATCGCGATTCCCATCCTCATCCAAGTCTATTTCAATTCTTCACTCACGTATGGGCTCATGCGGTTGTTTCGCGTGCCCTACAGGATCGCCGCGCCAGGGGCCCTCATCGGGGC
>JBDHLU010000356.1:0-2857 GCA_039656555.1 Gemmatimonadota bacterium
GGCCAGTTGGATGGTGGGTCAACCTGGATCGACCTGGACTAACGCTCCTAGCGAACGTTGTGCCAGCCATCGCCGACGGGTGTCATCGTCTTGTTCTTGAGGTCCACCGCCAGCACGTGTGCACCGCGAGCACCGATGCGCCGGTTTGGACCGTAGGTCAGCGGCGGTGTGACTCCGGTGTCCCAGTTGTACAACTCTTCAATCGCTTCGACGAGCCGAGTGCGGCTGAGGTCGCGCCCTGCGCGCCGTAGCCCTTCGACCAAAACCCTGGCTGCGGCGAAAGTAGCGAGTTGTCCCTGGACATGCTCGGTGGGCAAGCTGTGCCGCTTCGCGAGGTCCTGGTAGTCTGTTCGACCCTGCGGCGAAACGTCGCTCGCAAGCGTCGGATAGGCGACAAGGATGCGTTTATCAAATGACGGTGGCGCATCGAACAAGGGTCGAGACAGGAACGACGACAGGGCGTGGACCTTCGGGGACAGGCCTTTGATCGCAAGTGCCACGAGCAATGCCCGGAGTTCGTTCTGGGCACCGAGGAAAATGACGGACTCGGCATCGTGCGTGCGCACACGTTCCGCGAACGCCCGCGCGTCACTTCCATCCGGTAGGTAGGTCACGGTCGCAGGATCCGCATTACCGACGCGCCGCAGCTGGTCAACAGCGACGGTGACGAGATTCTTGTGCTGGCCTGTTGCCGGGCTTGCGATGAGCACACGACTGGAGTCGCCAGCATGGTCGAAGGACTGATCGGCCAACACTCGGACCTGTTCGTCGAAACCGGGGTACAGATAGAACGCTGCTGCGTCGAGCAGCACGTCCCCCGGATCCAGCGTAAATGGCCCGACCAGCGGTACATTATCGAAGCGCAATAGCTCCAAGAGCTGATCGTCCAGCCCGATCGTATAGCCACCGACCAGTGCGAACACACGCTGGTCGTCGAAGGCCTGTTGCAGGTTCTCGAGGCTGGCATCGGGCGTTGCACCAAGTGGCACGGTCACAAGTTCGATCTTCCGGCCAAATACACCGCCATTGTCGTTCACATCGGAAAAATGGGCTCGCAATACTTGTTCCATGGCCTGGCCGAGAGCCGCAGCGCTGCCGGTTTGCGGCAGCAGGCTCGCCACGCGTAGCCGATCCTCTTCCACCCCCGGGTCGAGATCGTGTTCGAGGACTTTGAGGTAAGCGACGAGGTCTGCCGCATCGTCAGCCGACAACAGGTACAGCGGCATCGACTTGTCCAGCCGGTTGTTGGCTGGATCCACCCCGGCGATGATCGACCGCGTGAGGCTGTCATTGTCGAACGCCGGATGTCGCCGCCCGTTTTCGTGGACGTGGCCATAGGACTTGCTGAGCTGGCTCCAGCGCACATCAGTCGGGACGACGCCGCCCTCGGGTCGCCCGAGTCCGTCATAGCCGTGGCAGTTGGTGCAGGGGATAGCCGAGGCCGGAATCAGCGTGGCTTCTTCACCGACGACGGCATTGATCAATGTGCCGTGGGAACTCGTCCCTTCAAGGTAGATCTGCTTGCCGCGTTGCTCGGCCTCATCTAGCCCGTACGCGGGCTGCGCGAGGCAGGAAACGAGCCCGACGGCGATAAGTCCCGCGTGAAATTTCCTGGCCACGTACTAACCGCCGGCCTGGCGCTTCGCCCTGAATTCGTTGACGACTTTCATAATTCGGTCGGGATTCGGAAACCCAAACATGCGCGTCCATTCCCCGGTCCGGCCGTCGCCGACGATGACCATCGCCGGGTGGTCCTCGAAGCTGGCACTAAAAGCACCAAGACCCGTCAGGACGTTGTCCATCGTTGGCTTCGGTCCCGTCAGCCAGACCCAGCCCTCGCGCACCCGGTGTTTGGCCGCATAGGCCTTGAGACGCGCAGGCGTGTCACGCGCCGCGTCGACAGTCATCGACACCATAATGACCTCGCCGCCCAGATCATCGCCAAGCTGTGTTTGTACCTGCGTGAAGAGGGCGGTCAGTACCGGGCACACGGTGGTGCACGTCGTATATACGAAGTCCATAACGACGATGTTGTCGCCGATGACGTCACTCACGAAGCGAACTTCGTCTGCGTCCTGGTTCAATAGCAGTACGTCGCGCAGATCGAGATCAGCAAATTCGGCGGCTGGTTCAGGATCTTTGTGCTGCATCATCGCGCGGTGTTTGGCGTGCGGGTCTTCATCGGCCAACACCAAAGGGCAAACTGCCAGTAGCAGGGCCGCTGCCGCGCCCCAGCGGGATCAGGATTTTGATATCGGCAGCTGCCGTCAGCTTTTCGATCTCGTCGCGCACGGCCGCTTCAGCCAGTTCGTTGCGCACATGCTCTCGTAACTGATCCCGAATGTCATCAAGTGCCAGCAACTCCTCGTTGCGCCGCTCCTCGAGCTTGATGATGTGTACGCCAAACGGTGTCTCGACCGGGTCGGAGATCTCGCCATGCGCGAGCGAGAACGCGACTGTTTCGAAGGCCGCTGCCATTTGTCCCCGATGGAAAAGACCGGTAACGCCACCGGCCTGGCGTGTTGCGTAGTCATCGGAGAACTCCCTTGCCAGTGCCGCGAAATCCTCACCGGCACGCGCGCGTTCGAGTATCGGCAGCATTTGCTCGCGGATATACGCGCGGTCATCGTGTTTGCCCATCGGCTTCCAGGTGATCAGGATGTGTCGTACGCGCACCTGCTCGGGCAGCGTCAGGCGCTGCTCATTTTCCTTGTAATAGCGTTCAAGGTCCGCATCGGAAACATCTGCGGCCTCTATTCGAATGTCGTCCAGGTAGCGTTTCGCCATAAGCATGCGTGACATGTGTGTCCGGAAGGTGTCTTCCGTAAAACCCTCGTCCTTGAGCTTGATTTGAAAT
>JBDHLU010000357.1:0-2225 GCA_039656555.1 Gemmatimonadota bacterium
TCGAGTTCATGGCGGAGGGCCCGGAAGTTGTACAATTCGCCATTGAAGACCATCACGTATCGACCGGATCCGGACTGCATCGGCTGGTGCCCGGCCATCGACAGGTCTAGAATGGCCAACCGGCGGAATCCGAGGGCGATCCCTGACGGGGGATCGGCCCACTGGCCATCGTCGTCCGGGCCTCGATGAACGAGCTGGCTGTTCATCAACCGCACCCGTTCGTCGATCCGCTCCGACCCCGCGGTGGAGCTGGTGAACAGGCCGCTAATGCCGCACATGGCGCCGCTGGATGTCCCGATAGATTTTCGTGTGCCGATCGAGCCACGGGTCGATTGCGAAGGCGCTCTCAACACGTTTCCGCGCCGCAACTGCTCGCTCACGGGCCGAATCGGGAGAAGCCACGAGATCCCTGATGGCATCGGCCATGGCCTGAACATCTTCCGAGGGTACCGTGACGGCCTCTTCATCACCGATGATATCGGGAACGCCGCCGACGCGTGTCGCTATGATGGGGACCTCCGCGGCCATGGCCTCCAACAAGACGATCGGCGTACCCTCGGTCCGCGAACTCAGGACGAAGGCGTCGAAGGCCTTGAAGTATGGTGCCGCATGATCTAGTGCTCCCACGAACCGTATCGGCGAGTCGACTGCTTCGAGCGACGGCCGGTCAGGGCCGTCGCCGATCATGACTCCTTGGGCAGGAACGTTGGTGAGCGCTTGCATGGCCTGGACGAAGACGTCTGGGCCCTTGGCCGGAATCATCCGGCCCACCCAGCCGATGAGTGTTTCCTCCTGTCCGAATCCCAATGCCCGGCGAGCTTCGTGACGATCGAGAAACGGAGCGGCCGCGCTCCACGCGTTACGGACTAGATGAACATTCTGTGGAGCTACCCCACTGTCGATCACACTTTGTGCGACGGGTTGAGAGACGGCGATGACGGCATCGAACCGCCGAAAACTCAGCTCCGCGAGCCATTCGTAGATAGTCGAAAGTCCACCCATCCGGCTCGACCCGTGCACCGTGGTTACCGTCGGAATGCCTAGTCGCCGGGCTACCCCGGCGTCCAGCAGATCTGGACGGTATCCATGGGTGTGGACGACATCGAAATCGACCGACTGACACAGAGCTCGAATAGCGCGCCGCTCCTGCAGCCACCCGTGTCCTTGCACGATGATCGGATGGACCGTCACTCCGGCGTCTTCCAGCGGCACTACAAATGGGTGGGGCCGACCGTCCCCGCCAAGAACGGCAGCTACGTGTACCTTATGGCCGCGGCGATGCTGTCCGACCGCCAGGGCCTGAACGACTCGCTCCAGTCCTCCCACCGGAGCGGGAGCCGCGATGTGCAGTATCTGCATCGGTGTATTCGTCACGGCTAGAGGGCAGTAAATCCGTTGCCGTATCCGCTATGGTGTAGCCAATCCACGCTCAAGGCGACGCCATCGGCCATGGAAAACGCAGGTTGGTACCCCAACAGCCGCTCCGCCTTGGCGCTGGAAAGAGAAATCACCTTGCCATACAGTTCAAATTCGTTCGTTGTAGGTGTCTTGCGAATCCAACCCTCCATGCCCTTCATCAACCGCTTGGCGATTTTCGATCTTTGGTAGAGGCCCATGATCTGTGGCTCGAAGTATCGCATGGCGGTCTTGGCGGTTGCTCGTACCGGCTTGCCGATCAGAGCACTGAAACGAGACCTGGCCGCTGCTTGTGTCTCGATGGGTGGCAGGCTCATCGCGGCATTCAAGGAAACAAAATACTCATGCCAGGTCGGCCGCTCAGGGCCGTTGATGGTAAACGCTTCACCCACCGCCTCCGGACGAACCAAGGAAAGCAGGATGGCCGACACCAGGTCGTCGACGTAAACCAGGTTGCAGGTGCCTTGGCAAAGCTCACCAGGAAACGGCCAAGGCCGTACGGGAAGCCTCTCGGCAAATTCGACCGTCCAGTTGCCACTGAACGGACCGTACACGATGGTGGGCCGCAAGATCGTCACGGCCAATCCTCGGGCCATGTACTCCCGGCACACCGCTTCGGCTTCGATCTTCGAATCTCCGTACGCAGCCCCGGTCGCCACACACGGGGCATCTTCAGTAATTTCTCCCGCCTTCGGGCTGTACACATCTATGGTACTCAAGAAGACTACTCGCTCCACACCGTTCGTCAGGGCGGCTTCAAGGACGTTCTTGGTTCCGTCAACCGTGACGTCCTTGGACCCTACGGCACA
>JBDHLU010000358.1:0-2206 GCA_039656555.1 Gemmatimonadota bacterium
GACTCGGCGCCGCCCGATGTACTCGGTTTCAGTAGCTACGCCTGGAGCCACCAGCTATCACGACATTTCGCGCAATACGCCAAGGCGCACGTCCGCGCGGACGACCCACTCGACATCACGATATACCGAGAGCCAGAAGCTCTCAAAGCGGCCCTCGACTCGGCGCCGCCCGATGTACTCGGTTTCAGTAGCTACGCCTGGAGCCACCAGCTATCACGACATTTCGCGCAATACGCCAAGAGGCGAGACCCTTCCATTCTCACATTGATGGGTGGTCCCCACTACCCCCTGACAGCGGAAGAACAGGAGACGCACCTGCGCGACCTCTCGGAAGTTGACGTCGCAGTTCGTGGGCCGACGTATGAGGGTGAGGTTGCGTTCGCGAACCTCCTCCAGCGACTGGTTGATGTCGGAGGCAAGCGGGATGGACTCTTCGAAGAGGCGGTCCCAGGGAGCCACTGGATCGACCCCAGGACAGGTGAATTCGTACGCGGCGAAGAGGTGCCTCGCATTCGGGATCTCGATGTCATACCGTCCCCGTACCGCGATGGCTGGATGGACCCGTATTACGACTCGGGGTATTTCCCCATTCTGCAGATAGCTCGCGGGTGTCCGTTTACCTGCCAGTTCTGTAACTCGGCCGTCAAGGCCAATAGCAAGGTGTTCGCGCACTCAGTTGAAGACGTGTGTGCCGATATGTTATACATCGCGGAACGCGTCCGACCCGAGGTACCGCTGTGCTTTGCCGACGACAATTTCGGAATGTACGAGCGGGATGAGGCAATCGCCGACTACATCGCGTACCTGCAGGATCGATTCGGGTGGCCCAAATACATTCGTACGACGACCGGAAAGAACCGGGCCGACAGAATCCTCAAGGTCATGCGGACCATTCGCGGTACTTTGCCGATGACCGCCGCGGTACAGTCACTCAATCCCGAAGTGCTGGCGAATATCAAGCGGTCCAACATCAAACTCGAGACGTACGCCGAAATCCAGAAAGAAGTACATGCCCAAGGACTGCAGTCGTACGGGGAACTTATTCTGAGCATGCCGGGCGAGACCAAGGACTCGTTCCTGATGGCCGTGGACGCATTGATCGAGTCGGGCGTGAGCCGCGTGTCCGCCCACCAACTGATGTTGCTGCACGGCGCCCCGCTCGCGAATCCTGAAAGTCGTGCGGTGCACCAATTCGATACCCGATTCCGGATCGTCGCCCGGAACATTGGTAACTACACAGGCGAACCGGTCATCGAAACGGAAGAGATGGTGGTGGCCACACCCACTTTCAGTTTCGACGACTATCTCGAAACGCGCGTGTTCCATCTCCTGCTCACGACCTACTACTACGAAGACAATTTCAGCGAGGCTTTCTCCTACGCCAGACAACACAATGTCCGGCCGTTCCAAATCATCAGACATCTTCAGTCACTGCTTTCGAGTGCTCCGGCACATTTCCGGCAAGTGATTGACGATTTCGTCCAGGAAAGTCAGGACGAACTGTTCATGACCGACGTTGAGTGTATCGACTGGGGTAGGGAGCATTTCGCCGAATTGGTGGATGGAACGCTCGGCGGCAACCTCCTCAGCAAGTACTCCATGCTGACCCGATTTTTTGTGGCCCAGGAGGCCATCGACTTTCTAGAACGAGGGATTCGGGGGTGCATCGAGGATCAGAACCCTCCCGGCCTGGAAGCAGTGATGGGGTATCTCCGGGTCGTGACCCTGCATGTCCCTTTCCGCGACACCATATCCGCGGCCCCAGAATGGACGACAGCGTTCGACGTAGAAGAATGGTTGGCGGATGACTGCACCCGGCCGCTGGAAAGCTACCGATATCCGGCACCGGTGACGTTGGGCACCGCCGTGGATGCGGAGCGTCAAGCGGTCATTCTCGACCGGATTGACACATTCGGCGAACATCCGTCAGGCCTCGGGAAATTCACCAGAACCATGTTTGCCCGCGATCTCCGGCGGTCGCTGGTGCCCGAACACATCGAGGAGGCCGCCACGGCATGACAGTAGCGCGAGACGGCCGTCCGTCCCCTGACCTCTCCTTCATCATGCCCTGCTACAACGAGGAGGAGATCATTGGCTATACCATCCCCAAGATGGTCAAGGCGTTCGAGGCAGCCGGTCACACTTTGGAACTGGTGGCAGTCGACAATGGTTCCTCCGACCGCACGGGACAGCTGATCGCAGAGAT
>JBDHLU010000359.1:0-2669 GCA_039656555.1 Gemmatimonadota bacterium
TTGACCGGAGACCGGATCCACAAAGCGGCTAGACTGCTTGCGACTCGCACCCCTGAATTGCTCTCCCGCGAAATCGTCTCTCTCTGGCCCTCTCCAGCTGCAACGGTCATAGGGGGCGGGGAACCAAACCCTCTGTCCCCATCCGCTACACCGAATCAGTCGACCCTACCACTAGATCGACTCATGTATCTTGACCAACAGACGTACCTCCCCGACGATTTGCTAGTAAAAGTTGACAGGGCATCTATGGCCGTGAGCTTAGAGACCCGGGCTCCATTCCTCGACCATCGCGTGGTCGAGTGCGCCTGGAATATCCCCGCTGGCCTCAAATATCGGGATGGCAAAGGAAAATGGATTCTTCGTCAATTGCTCCATCAGTACATACCGCCCGGTTTGGTAGAACGCCCGAAGATGGGGTTCAGCGTTCCGCTGTCCGAGTGGCTCCGGGGCCCCCTCCGTGACTGGGCCGATACGTTGCTGGACGGACACCGCCTCGAGCAGGAAGGGATCTTCGACGCAGACACGATTCGTCGTTTCTGGCAACAACATCGTTCCTGTGAGCGAGAATGGGAGCCTCAGTTGTGGATGGTAAACTTCTCCGCGATACGCCGGTCTGACATATGCTCGCCCACAGGTGGAACTGCTAGACCTTCGCAACCCGCGCCAACGTGTCTCAAG
Source organism: Gemmatimonadota bacterium (assembly GCA_039656555.1). Taxonomy (GTDB): domain Bacteria; phylum Gemmatimonadota; class Gemmatimonadetes; order Gemmatimonadales; family GWC2-71-9; genus CAMYLY01. The sequence continues at coordinate 679 of JBDHLU010000359.1, forward strand.
GGATAGATTATGCTGAATGAGTTGCTGGGGAATGTCTTCGAGAGAGAGGTCGTTACACAACGAGAGTAGGCGAGGCGGATCGGTCACACTCACGGATTCGTCATCCACCACACAGTCAAGCAGGCATCGGACCGCGGGCATCTGAATGCGCATGTCCCAGCGAGTCTCTGACTGATGGACCCCGGAGGCCACTCCTGGCATATTCGCCCGCACATGAATGCTGTCCGGGTGGCCGGTCGTCGATTGGCTAGAATTTCAAGCCACGAGCATGACTCACGCACACCGGGGGCGGCAAAAGCATCATCTAAGACCAGCCGGCTTATTGTTCCCTGAGCCACATGTAGTGGATGGCTTGGTAGAACTGCTGATTGAACTGCTTGTCCCCGGTAAGCCAGGCGTTGTTGAACCCGCTGGTCATGACTTGGTCCCCGCGGGTCCTGTAGATCGTGCTCCCCGTCTTGGCGTACACATAGCCAAACATCGTGACGATCAGGTTGTTGAGATCGTGGTACGTCCCCGGCGTACCCGCCAATGGCCAGTTGTTCACATAGCGGAAGTCCCCGGTGCTCGCACTGTATTGGGTGCTCCACATGTAATCGGCCTGATCCTGGACGATGGTCAGAATCCGCGGATCGTTGGGGCTATAGAGGTGTTCCGCCACCAATAGCGCCGAGACACGCTGGCCTTCCATGAAGTTCTTTTGCCCGCTACCGTAGGATGGGTCTTCGGTATTGAGCATGTAGACGAAGCTCCCATCGGCTGGAGCTCCCTGCGGGTCGAGTTGACCGACTTGGCGGAGTTGATTGGTCCGGAAGCCGTCGATGAAACCGTCGATCTCGCTCCCCCACGTCCCGGAGGGTCGCGGGGACGCATCGCCGAGGAAATGGGCCAGAACCACCCCAATCAATGCCCGGGCAGCGATTCGTCCCTCCGCTCCATACGGCTCCGGCGGCGACGGCCGCCCTGAGTTGGCGGCGGTAATGAAATTGTTCTGATGCTTCGCGGTCTCAATCACCGCTGTCCGCAACGCGGGGCGTCCGGTTAACAAATAGTGGACTGTGACGCCTTCCAACTGCATCCAGTGCGCATAAATGGCGTAGTTCGACGGAATCAGAGAACTGTCGACGTAGTCCCCAGAGTAGAACATCCCGCGCTCAAGGTACTTCTGCGTGCTCGGCGTCGTCGTCTTGGCCCAGTACCGGATCCAATTGAACGCGCGGTCATAATAATTCTGGGTCCAAGTACGTTCGTTGTTGGCCCAATGGTAGTCGGCCCATTGCTCGAACAGGGCGTCACCATTGGCCAGCATCGGCGTGAGCGACAGGGGCATCACGAACGCGGCGCAATTCTGGTTGTGAGCCTTGTCGGTCAGCGCCATCCCTGCCGGCTGGTTCCAGGTCACCGGCGTCTTCGCCAGAGTCGATGTCCCTCGGGACGTCCCCAACCGGAATTCGCCGGCCACCGGCGTCCCGTTAGTGAGTTGCGCATTGAACTGCACCAGCGCTGAGACCACCGACCCGTCCGGGTAGCGCGGCTCCAGCGCCTCGATGTAGATCTGCTGTTCCACACCGTTGATCCAGACCGACGCCTCATTCAGCGCCGTGGGCATCAGTTGACCCTGCTGCAAGGGGATCCCGCTCGATACCAGAGTCTGCCCCGAACCCGACGCGAATCGCTCCAGCGAAAGCATCACCAGATTGGAGCCGGGTGGTGGTGCTTGAGTCACGGTCACAACCGCAGTATCGCCCAAAGTACCGCCCTGCTGCACCGCGATAACCCGGAAGGTCCCGGCGGTATTTCCAACGGTGTAGCGGCCGCCGCTCGTGATGCTACCCCCGGTCGAATTATAGGAAACGCTGACCGAACCACTCGAGCCGTCGCTGTATTGGCCAACCACATTGAACTGTTGACTGGCCCCGGCCTGCAGCGACACACTGGCCGGAGACAGGACCACCTGCGTCAGCGTCGGTGGACTGGTGATGGTCACTGCC
>JBDHLU010000360.1:0-2198 GCA_039656555.1 Gemmatimonadota bacterium
TGACGGCCACACTCGGTGCCGAGCGGTTCCTGAACGAGATCAGAGTCACCGCCAACCTGCAGCACCCGAACATCCTGCCATTGCACGACTCAGGTGAAGCTGACGCCTTTCTCTATTACGTGATGCCATATGTCGAGGGGGAGTCCCTTCGTGAGAAACTCAATCGCGAGAAGCAGCTTTCCCGTGATGACGCTCTCACGATTGCGAACCAGGTTGCTGGCGCACTAGGGTCAGCACACCGGCAAGGCGTGGTACACAGAGACATCAAGCCCGAGAATATTCTACTTCGGGAAGGTCATGCGGTCGTTGCCGACTCCGGAATTGCGTTGGCGGTGAAGACTGCGGGGGGAGAGCGACTCACGGGGACAGGGCTCTCACTCGGCACACCTGCGTACATGAGTCCGGAGCAGGTGGTTGGTGATCGTCTGATCGACGGCCGCAGTGACATCTATTCGCTGGCGTGTGTGCTATACGAGATGCTGGCTGGCGAACCGCCGTTCACGGGTCCCAATCCACAGGCCGTGCTGGCGAGACACGTCACCGACCCGGTGCCGCCGATCACCACCGTACGATCGAGTGTCACGCAACCGGTTGCCGCAGCGATAGCGAGGGCACTCGGCAAAGTGCCGGTGGATCGTTTCGAGTCGGCGAAGGCATTTTCTGAAGCTTTGTTTGCGGAGCCGAAGGAAGCAGAGCCGGAAACCAAGTCGATCGTTGTCCTGCCGTTCGAGAATCTGAGTCCCGATCCTGACAACGCCTTCTTCGCAGACGGGCTGACGGAGGAACTGATCGCCGAGTTGTCCGGGCTTCAAGGACTACGCGTGATCTCGCGGACATCAGCCATGCAGTTCAAGGACACGAGCAAAGGTGTGCCTGTGATCGCCCGCGAACTGAACGTTCGCTACGCTCTAGAGGGGAGTGTGCGGCGAGCGGGGAACAGCGTTCGGATCACGGCGCAGTTGATCGATGCATCTACCGATGCGCACCTGTGGGCCGAGCGATACACGGGTGCGCTCGAAGACATCTTCGATCTGCAGGAGAGTCTGTCGCGACGCATCGTTGCGGCACTCAAGGTCACTCTGACGCCCTTCGAGGATCAACGGCTCGCGGCCCGGCCGATCACCGACCTCCGTGCTTACGATGCCTGGCTTCGTGCACACCAAGAAATCTGGAAGTGGTCAAAGGAGGGTTTCGATCGAGGACTTCAGCTATTAAGCAACGCTCTCGAGGTCACCGGTGATAACGCGCTCCTTTATGCCGCGCTCGGTTACTTTCACGCCGCCTCCTACGACGCCGGAATCAGCTACGACCCGGAAACACTGGTGCAGGCCGAGGTGTGTGCGAGCAAAGCGCTCGCAATGGATCCCGATCTCGGGCTGGCGCATTCCGCAAAGGCGTACGTTCGTTACAAGGAGGGCAATTTCCCGGAAGCCGTGCGGCTGTGGAGGCGCGCCGCCGAGTTGGATCGCAATCCGGAGGCCATGGGCTTTCTCGGGTTCGTGCTCGGCGAGGCTGGCAGAATCGACGAGGCACGCCACTTTGTGGAACAGGCGTTCGCCACCGATCCGCTACACATGTCGACCGGGTTCTTTCGAGCCTGTATCGAGGTCTTCGATGGCAACTTCGACGAAGCTACTGCGCGGCTTCAGAGGGTGCTGGATACAGTATCAACAAACGAGGCACTGGTCCTCTGGTGGTTGGCGCAGTCGCTGGCGTTGGCCGGTCGAGAGGACGAGGCGAACGAGATCTTCGCGCAGGTCGTGGCCATGGACGCGGACTTGATCTCGGATCTTTGCGAGTTGTATTGCCGCTCTTCCGAAGGTGACCCAGACGCAGTGAAGGTTCTACTCGAGTCCAAGCCCACGGTGCGAGAAACTGCCAAGACTGACGAGTGGTTCCCAAACTTCATCGCCGTCTGTCTGGCTCGTGTTGGGGACATGGATGGCGCGCTCGAGTGGCTGGAGCGTGCCATCGAGTGGGGTTTCAGCAACCATCAATTCCTCGAGGAGCATAATCCGTTCTTCAAGCCTCTGCACGGCAACCCACGTTTCCAGCACCTCGTTGATGAAGCGCGGCAGAAGCAGGAGGCGTTCGATGCATGAGGGTACAACCGATTAGCTCGACCGCCTGAAGACCGCACTCACCGACCGCTTCACCATCGAGCACGAGTTCGGGGCGGGCAGCACGCCGGGCGCTTC
>JBDHLU010000361.1:0-4149 GCA_039656555.1 Gemmatimonadota bacterium
TGCTGAGCTCGCGTGTCTGCTGGGTGACCGTGAATGACAGCACACCGTATAGCCCGATGGTTGCCAGCAGCAATGCCAGTCCGCTGAAGATGGTCAGGACCGTAGCGTTGGTGCGGTAGCGGCTCGTTGCGACGCGCACCACCGCGTCCATCGTGCGAATTTGCGAGATCGCCAAGTTCGGATCGAGCGCACGCAGTGCACCCTCGACTTGTTGTACGACCGTGACCGGGTCGTCCTGTGCGTGCACGACGAATGTGATGCTTGGTCGGTAATACTGATATTCGGCGAAGTAGATGTACGGTTGCGGGTCTTCGCCCAGCGAATAGTAGTTCGCTGATTGGACGACCCCGATGATCTCGAAGCGAAACTCGCCGCGGATAACGAAGCGACCAATGGGATTGGGATCGCCAATGATCTCTGTCGCGACAACGTCGTTCACGATCGCAACCGGCTGGCCCAGTAGGTCATCTGTGGTCTGGAAATCGCGGCCCGCGGTCAGCGGTATTTCCATCGCCTCGAAGTAGTTGGGGCCGACGGCGCTGAAACCGGCGTCCAGGCCCCCGTCCGGTGGCTCGATGCCATCGATGGCATACCCGCCACCCCACGACTGAGCGGTATGCGGGTCGTGGCTGATGCCTGGCGCACCCCGGGGATCACGCGCAAGCGATCAATCGCATCCCGTACGAATTGTCTACCCTGTTCCTCTGTGTATCCGTGGTTTCGCAGGTTCACCCGCATGGTCAGCTTGTTCTCTGGGTCGAACCCGACGGGTACCGCGTTGGCCGACTGCAGGCTGCGCACGAACAGACCAGCTCCCATCAACAGGGGGATGGTGAGTGCGACCTGAGCCACCACAAGTCCGTTGCGGAGTGTTGACCGTCCCGCGGCCTGGGGTACTCCCTTGATGACGGCGACGAGGTCGGGTCGCATCGTCGCGAACGCAGGTGCTAGACCGAAGAGGAGTGCCGTAAACACCGCGACGCCGGCCGTGAGCCCGACCACCGTGAGATTCGGTCGAAACGGGACGTACAGTGTGACCGGCAGGAACGCCGAAATAATGTCCGTGGCCCAAAATGCCATGACCAGTCCTGCGCCGGCGCCCAACAAAGCCAGCACACCACTCTCGACGAGGAGTTGACTGACGATGCGTTTCCGCCCCGCACCAAGCGCGAGTCGCACGCCGACCTCTCGTTGGCGCCCCGTCGCGCGACTCAGCAAGAGGATGGCGACGTTCGCGCACGCGATGAGAAGCACGAGCGCGGCAACACCCAACAGCAAGCGAGACAGGACTTGGAGGCGGCCGGCAGTGCTGGGAGGGTATTGGAACGTATCGGTGAGAGAGACGCCGGTCCCCGCGTTCCAAGCCGGGTAAGTCTCTTCGAGGCGTGATGCCAACTGCGTCATGTTCGTGCCCGCCGCCTCGACGTCGTTCCCAGGGGCCAAACGGCCGAAGGCCACGATCCACACGTCGTTTTCGCCAGTCACGCGCATGGTCCAGGGTACCGGGCTGGAGAACACAACTTCGCGCATCATAAATGGGATCCAGATGTCGGGGAGTGCCTCGGATGGTCCGGCACCCCGATAGTCAGGCCCCGCTGCGCCAACAACGGTGAACGGTTGGCCATTGAGGAGGATCGTTTGGTCGGTCAGGATTGGGACACCACCGAGTTCGCGTTGCCAGAACGTGTGATTCACCACCACGACGGGGTACGCGTCCGGCACGCGGGCCTCCTCCGGTGTGAACCCCCGCCCAGCGACCATTTCGATCTGCATGACGTCGAAGAAGTTTCCGGCGACGAGTTGCGCCTCGACAGGAACCAAGCGCGCGCCGACCCGTGCAGTCAGCAGTGATGTTCCACGACTGTAACCGGTGAGGCCCGAAAAGACTTCGTTGTTGTCCCGGTAATACGCGAAGTCGGGATAGGAAAGAGAACTCGCGTTGGAAAACTGGGTCGTCCGATTGATTCGGACGAGTTCGTCCGGCTCGCCGATTCCGGCAGGAGGTGCCAGAAAAAGACCGTGTGAAGCCCGGGGCTTTGGCGAGTACCCGAAAGGCATAGCGGACGTCGTTGAACAGTGTCATGGGTGCTCCCGCCTCCGCCGACGCCCGCGATTATTTTGTCGGTCTAGGCGTCTCTGAGTGTGGTTGCCGGGTCGAGAGTCGTGGCATGTCGAGCAGGCACGTAACAGGCAAGCGTACCGATTGCGGCCAGGAGCAATGGGATCACGATGAAGGTGATCGGATCACGTGCGCCGATTCCAAAAAGCAGCCCGGACAGCAGGTGGCTCAATGCCAACGCGCCGACCAGGCCGGCCCCGATGCCGAATGCGGTGAGCGTGACACCTTGACGGACAATTTCCCCGCGCACCGTTTGCGGTGAGGCACCGAGCGCCATCCGAATCCCGATCTCGCGCGATCGTTGGGTCACGGAATAGGACATGACGCCGTACACGCCGACGGTGACCAACACGAGCGCGAGCAGCCCGAATCCACTGAACAGCCACACGTTGAGCCGGCGCATCGACGTCGACCCTTTGACGACGTTCTCCATCGTGGCGACCTGCGCGATCGGGATGTCGGGGTCGATCGACCGTAATGCCTGCCGGACGGCTCCTATGATCGCCTCGGGGCTCCCCGTCGTGACTAGGGCCAGCGACATTGCAGACATCGTAAAATCGGCGGTGGCAGGGAACTGCCCGTGGGGCAGGAACATCTGCGGGCGCATCTCGGCATCCAGGCCGTTGTGTTTCACGTCGGCGACGATCCCTACGACCGTGCGGTAGATCGTATCGATGGTCGACGACAGCTTGAAGCGGCTTCCCAGCGCCGAGCCGTCTGGCCAATAACGCGCGGCCATGGTTTCGTTGATTACGACGGTTGGCGTCGAAGTCTCGCGGTCGGTCGCGTCGGTGAAGCGGCCTTGACGGAGCGCGATGCCCATGGTCTCGAAATATCCATCCGTCACCACGATCCAATCCGCCCACGGCCTCCGTCCGCTCGCAAGGCGTTCCTCCTCGCGACCCTCGAGGCGGACCCCCCAATCCCCCGGGCTGCTCGCCATTGGCAACTGGCTGATTGCCCCTGCGCTGGTGACCCCCGGCAAGGCCCGGATCTTCGTCAAGGCCTCGCGATAGAAGTCCCGTACCGCCGGCTTGTCCGGGTAACGGCTTCCGGGGAGCCAACTGCGCATAGTCATGACCCGCTCACTGGCGAACCCGGGCTCAACTGATTGGAGTTCTACGAAACTTCTGATGAGCAGTCCGGCGCCAACCGTGAGCATCAAACCGACCGCGACCTCGGTGACGACCAACGCGCGACGCAGCCGTAGCCCTTGCTTGCCCGCGGTCGTTCGAAAGCTTCCCTCTCGAAGTCCCTGTTCGTCCACGTGCGCTGATTGAAAGGCGGGAGCGAGGCCGAACACCACGCTGGTCAGCAGTGCGACCGCGAAGGTGAACGCAATGATCCGACCGTCGACCAGCACCTCGTCGATGCGCGGGAGCCCGGAAGGATCGAGTGACACGAGTGCCTGTACCGCCCACATGGCCAGGAGAAGCCCTAGGCCACCACCGATAGCGCCCAGCACGACACTCTCGGTGAGCAACTGCCGCACGAGCCGTTTGCGCCCGGCGCCCAGGGCGGTTCGGATGGCGAGTTCGCGCGCCCGCGCCTCGCCTCGAGCGAGCAGCAGACTCGCCACATTGACACAGGCGATCAGGAGCACCAGGCCCACGGCTGCCAGCAATACGACGAGGGTCTGACTGACGTCGCCAAAAAGCTCTTGCTGCATGGGCACCACGGCAGCGATGAACGTTGGCGGCAGCGTGCCGATTTCAGCGCGCAAGCGTGCTGAAACCGTTACCATCGCCGTCTGCGCCTGAGCCGGCCCGACGCCGTCGGCGAGGCGCGCCGCCACGTTCAAATAGTGGAGGTTCCTTGGATCCGGGCTCGGATCGAGGCCGAGTGGGAAGTAGATCGAGGCGGTGCCCTCTTGGTAGTCCGTCGGGAGTCGAAAGTCCTGCGGGAGAACGCCGATCACCGTGCGCGTGCGACCGTTGACGACGATGTTCGACCCTACCACGTCCTCGGTTCCGCCCAGCTGCTGCCACAGCCCGTAGCTCAACACCACTACGCCACTCGGACCCGGCGCA
>JBDHLU010000362.1:0-2405 GCA_039656555.1 Gemmatimonadota bacterium
ATGGCGGCCGCCTCGAGAGCCCCGAGAGGGTCCTGCGCCACGGCCGTACTTATGCCGGCTGAGGCGATGATCAGTGGGATGGCCAGTGCTGCGATAGTGGGGCGTTTCATGGCAGGGCGCTCGGTCTGAAGTTCCAGGGTCAAGGATGTGGACCACTCAAACCTTGGCTTCGGAGATGAACGGCGCATGAAGTCGGGATGAACTGTGGTTTCCGCCGTGGGCGTGGCGTGCTACACGAGTTCGACCTCGGCGCGGTGCCCCAACGCGTTCGCCAGCTTTCGATCACGCGTGATTAGCCGGGCCGGAAGCGCCTCCGCCAACGCGATGTACGCCGCGTCTCGTACGCCGTGACATTCTCCCGCATTTCCCAGATCCGCCCAAGAAAAAGATCGTGCGGGTACCGCTTGATAGGAAAAGCACCAAGATCTTGCAGTGCTACCCCGCCTCGGTCCGAACTGAGGTCGCCGGCAGCGTAGTACCGGCGTAGCACCTGTGCGACCTCGAGGTCGAGCAGATGCGGCGCATGGAGAGTTTCCTCTCCTGAGAAAATGCGCGACGCGATTGTGTCACCGACCGGCGTCGCCAGCAACACCTCGAGTACAGCCGAGGCATCTAGGACGATCAATTACGATCCCGTTCGGCCCTGACCGCCTTGGCTGGTGCCACACTAGGCTTCACCGGCGTGCGCTCCCGCAGTCGCTCGCGCAGTTCTTCCATCGTAGGGCGCTCAGCATTCTGCCGGATCTCAGCGATGAGGTAGTCTGACAGCGACATGCCCTGCAACGCCGCGCGAGCCTTGAGCTTTCGATGCAGACCATCGGGAACATCACGGAGCTGAATCATCTTTGACATGTGTTTAACATGTTTACATGCTGACAACATGTCAATGTCGCTTGGGGAAACCATCGACTATCGACTATCGACTATCGGCTATCGGCTATCGACTGTGGGTTATGGACTAAGGAGTTGGAACCGTTTTGCTATCGACTATCGGCTATCGACCATCGCCTACCGACCCAGCCGGATCGACGTCCCCAGGAGAATCCCGAACCCGGTCAGCTTCGCGCCGGGCGTCCCGTCAAAGGCGTTTGCCGAATACACGCTGCTGACTGTCGCCCCAAACTCGAACGACACCCGTGGGCTGGCATGGATGGAGGCGCCACCGATCGCACCGATCGCGAAGCCACCCGCGGCCATCTTGCGTCCTTGGAGCGGCAGGCTCAACTCGCGCCGCACGTATCCTATACGACCACCCACGAAGGGTTCGATCACCTTGTTGCGGAATGGAACGAATCGCGGTTCGAGTTGGATGGACTGGAAGGTCATCCCGGAAGACCGCCCGGCCGCTGACGTGGGAGCAAAACCGACTACGGTGCCGATTTCGATCTGATCGAAGATGCCGTAGGACAGCATGGCCTGGACGATGGGGGTAACCTCGAATCCCGGGACGCCAACCGCCGGGACCGCTTCAACGGCGATTCCACCGCCAACCCTGAGGGTCTGTTGACCCAGGAGAAGGCCAGGCGCCATGGCCATTCCGGCCAGCGTTGCGGAGATCGTCCGAATTTGCACGGATCTTGATAGGCTAAAGGGGCAAGAAGGTTCCCGCAGCCGGCAGCCTGCCCCTATCTAGGTAGATGCGGTCCCGCTGTGCAGCACCATCAGCTTCTGCCAAATCTTGGTCGACAACCCGTTCGTGAGGTCTTCGACTTCGTTCACCGAAGCGATTGCCACTCCGTCGTCGAACTCCTGCACGTACAGGGCAGCCACCTTGGCAGCTAGCGACAGCATCTCAGCGCAGTAATCGAGGTAGCGGCTCAGTTCAAACTCCGTCATGTGTATTTCTGGCGACGAGGCGGTGCGCGTCTCCCGATCAACGACCCGCTCGGGATCCTTGGTCAGCTGGAGCATGTCGATGATGTGAGCGATCGACCGGAGTTCGTGGACTGCGGCGAGCGCTCGCCGCCTTTTGATTCTGGTCTCGAGGGTGACCAGGAAGAAGATCGCAGCACCAATGAGCACGATGCCGTTGAGCCCGGCTTCCAGGGTCTGCATCAGACTGTCGAGGGGCATGTCTCCCGTGGTTCGTCCGGCGATCACAAATATCTCAACCACTGCGACAATGATCATCCCGATGAGCATGGCGACCGCGATCCGGACCCAGATGATCGGCCGGGCAATCCACTCAGACCGCTCCTTTGCGTGGAGCGCGATCTCGTGGAGCCGGCGACATACCCCGGCCAACCCTCGGTCCTGGAACCGCTCGTCAATCCGGCGAATCAGGCGATCGATCGTCTTCGTGATCTCTTCCGGATCGAGTACGCGATAACGGTCGGGATCATTGGCGGCCTTGGGGGCGGTGGATGGCATCTCCGACATGCCCGTATTCTGCATGGACGCGGTCG
>JBDHLU010000363.1:0-2175 GCA_039656555.1 Gemmatimonadota bacterium
GTAGCGTCTTCTGCTACGTCAGAAAGCCGAGGTCGGGAATGTCCCGCCTCGGCTTTCGCTTTTTTATTCGCCCTTCAATCCATTTCGACGGCTGAAGCCGCCGCTCTGCTCATAGCTGTCGGAAGGGTGGGCCGGCTCCCCGACCTGTCAGCGTCCGTCGCCGGCGCCGACGAACCGAGCGCGTACCTCGCTCAACCAGTTGACGACGACCACCAGTCGGCTGTTGGTCCCGATGGACTGTTTCACGAGAAACCGTTCACCGTCAGGATGAATATCCCAAGCACGTGCCGGAAACTCGCCAGTCGCACTGACGTCCGGGAAGAGTTCCAGTGGGTCCCCCGCACGGAACGTCACGCCCGACGTGACCGGCACTGCCATCATGGAGTTCCGAGATCGATAGTATAGGGTGGAACCATCGGGAGCCCATATGGGTTCATCTCCTCCTGCGACGGAGATTTGCCGCTGACTGCCCGTTCCGCTGGCGGGGCGCACGTATACTTCCCGCTGACCAGTTTCATTCGAGGTGTACGCGATCCATTGGCCATCAGGGGATACGGTGATCTCGGATTTGACGGCAGGCCCAGGTGCCCACGCGGTCGGTTCCGCATCGCTCCCCAACGTGTGCTGCCATGCCGCGCCATTGGCATCGATGGTCAGTAGCGTACTGTCGTCGAGCCAGTCGAGTGGCACCACCAACCCCTCCGATTCCACAATGCGCTCGGCCTCCGCGCTTCCATCGGTCCTGATCCGCATGATGGCACCACCCCCCGATCCACCGCTTTGACTTTGGTAGGCGATGGTCTCGCCATCAGCCGACCAGAGTGGCTTCAATGCACTCCCATCAAACGTGAGGCGGGACAACACCGATCGTTCGATGTCAAACAGCCAGATGTCATGCCCGGACGCATCTCCTCGTCCCAACGCGATGACGTCACCGTCAGGTGAGAAGCGTGGGGTGTGATAGTCGCCAAGGTCGATGGGAAGTGGGTCGATTCGTCCGTCGCTCCCAATCAGTGACAAGCCATCGATCGCGACGTCGCCCGCCAGGTAGGTGAGCGCACCGTTGTCCGAAATCGCAAACTCACCTGCGCCGCCGGTCTTGACGACGACATCCTCGATAAGCGGGACGGGATCGGCGAGGAGGTGAAGTCCATCGAGATCAAACGGCGCGGCAAAGATCGACGCGACCCCGGCGATCACCCGACCAAGTACGAGGACACCATCGGCATACCGGGCGCTCGTTCCTCGGGTCAACTCCGTGATCTCACCGGTCTCGAGCTCGAGCACTGCGACACGCGCCTGCTCTGCCGATCCTGGGAATACGGTCAGCAGTATCCCCTTGCCGTTCGGAAGGATCCGGGGCCAACGATGGTCGGCGGCGCTCGTATCCGAGAGCACCGTGACGTCCACGGGCGGGCTGCCACCGGCCGCCGAAACTAGCGTGATCGCACGACCGGCTGCTTGATTGAACACGATCTGATCGCCCACACCCCAATGGATTCCGCGGGCGTCACCCGGTACCTGCGCGAGTGTCACAGCACCACTGCCGTCCAACGCGATCTTGCGTAGTCGTTCGCCCGCGAGGAACGCCAGCCAACGCCCGTCTGGCGAGAAGACCGGCACGCTCGCCCCGACGGTCCCTGGCACCTTGCGGCCGGCGAGCGCATCCCGATCCCGGAGGTAGATCGAATGCTCACCGGAAGTGGCATCCGACCCAAGGTAGGCCAGCGTGCGCCCATCAGGCGACAGCGCGATGCTGGTTCCCGTCCACGTTTGCAGGGCGGGCTCACCCGCCGTTGGCGTCGCGTCATACCGAATGACCTCCGATGCACCGTCGTCACTCGTTCCACCGATTCGCGAAGCGGCAAAGCCAAGGGCGGCTACCGTGACGACCCAAGGTGCCAGACGCCAAGCCAACCCACGCGCAAGAGGCGCGTCTTTCTGGGCTGCGCCCATTGCCACTGACGCCGCCGACGCGGCCATCGATCCACTGTCGATCAGTGCCGTCGCAAAGGCCGCGGCCGTGGCAAACCGGTCGGCCGGCAACTTCTCCAATGATTTGGCAACGGCAAAGGCGACGTTTGGCGGGACTGATTTGCGCAGTTCCGTGACCGGCCGCGCTTCGTCGGTCACGATCTTCATGATGATCTGCTGCGCGGACGAGCCCGTGTGCGG
>JBDHLU010000364.1:0-2755 GCA_039656555.1 Gemmatimonadota bacterium
GAGCAGCATGAACTGCTCGCTCTGGTCGCGGTCGTTGCAATGGGTGACCACGGGAAGCGCACCTTGGCCTTCGAACGGTGTACCCTGGGTGGCGTCGCCGAAGAACAGCATGAGGCCCGGGAACTTGCAGATGCCCGCGCGAACGCGCGTTTTGCCCCGGAGCGTAAGTTCGAGGGGAATCGAGTCTGGCGCGCCGCCCTCTATCACGATAAGGAGTCCGCTGAACCGACCATCCTGGTTGGCGTTCATCGCCTGGAATGGTGCGCGCAGCGTCACCTGGAGTGTCGATGCCTCTTCGAACAGTGGGCGCTGAGCGACGAGTGTAGGCGGCATAACGGCCGCAACGAGCGCGACCCACAATGACTTTGAACGATGCATAGCATGTGAAAGTACCACGGAAACTTGGAGATAGGAGCATCAGTGAACAGAGCGACCACATCGGCGGTGATCGCCTTGGCCCTCGTTGGTGGATGGGGATCGGCTAGAAGCACACCCACCGATTCGCTCCGCCACCAGCAAGCAGCGTCCTGCGACACTCCCGAACACCGTCAGTTCGATTTCTGGATCGGCCAGTGGGACGTATCCCTTGCCAACGGTCAGCGAGCGGGATCGAATGTCATCGAGAAGAAACTCGGGGGCTGTGTGCTGCACGAACGATGGACTGGAGCCAGTGGTTCGGTCGGGGAGAGCTTCAACATCTATCGGCTAGACATCAGTCGTGGGTCGACAACTCGGGATTGTTGTTGATGCTGGATGGCGGGTTCAGCAACGGGTCCATGACCTTGAGTGGCACCACAACAAACCCCCAAGGGGAGGCCGTGCTCAACCGAATCACATGGACTCCGTTCACCGCCGACAGCGTTCAGCAGCTGTGGGAGACCTCGACGGACGACGGCGCGATGTGGACCGTCGCGTTCGATGGGCGTTACGTACGCTCCGGTCGCTGAATCCGTCCTCCCCCGCTCGAGCCTAGATGAAGGCTCCCTAGTCCATACCGCCCGTGTAACTCATCGTCGGCATATACGTCCACCGCTTGGAGGATTCCGCGCCGATGGTGACCTGAGACATCCTGCCCATGAGTTCCTGCCATCGTGCGCCGGCATTGTTCTTGGCAATGACGGACTCCATGCTCCCATCACCATAGAAGCTACCGGCGTCGCCGTACATCGTGATGAAGCTCACGCGATTCGTGCCGAAGACCACGCGCGTTCCAATAACCGGGTATGCGTACCCCACGTCCTTGAGAAGCGCGAAAATATCTTTGACGATCTCGCCGAACTGCTCCTCCGAACCGTTCTTCACGTAGAGGTCGAAGATGTCGACATAGGGCGACGGGGCCATTGGTGGTGAGGTCATCCCCGCAGGCAGGTGGGTTCCGCTCCGAGCATCACCGTGAGTTCGGGCCGCAGCACGTTAGGAAGGGGAAGTCGTGAGTCCCAACCTCGTCGCTAACCTCTGCTGTGCCAGGCGGCGAGGACCTCTTGCTCTCGCTCGGCTTCGATTCCGGCTCGGAGTTCCTGCTGGCGTTCGGGCGTCCGTGAATAATGGAACTCCAGCGTGTCGCGTGCCGTCACCGCAAGCGGACGGTACTGGATGCCGTACTCCAACGGTTTGGACAAGTCGAAACGCTGGAACCCTATGTTGTCTCCACGGGCCGGCATCCAGAGCGGCATGTGTCCGTAGGGGCGTACGCCTGCGTCCAACAGAAAGTCGGTGTCTACCCACGTGAACTTGACGTCGGCCGTCGTAACCGCGCGAATACCATAAAGTAGTTCCGCGAAAGAGAGCGGTGACTCCGGTCCAAGCGCGTTCAGGATACCGGTGGCCTGCCGGTCGATGAGATGGACGTACCAATCCGCCAAGTCACGGACATCGATGAACATGCATTTGTTGTCGGGATCGCCGGGGGCCAGAACCTCGCCGCCCTTGTCGATACGGATGGGCCAATACGAAAAGCGGTCGGTGTTGTCGCCTGGGCCAACGATTAGGCCCGGCCTGACGATCAGCGCGCGGTCGCCGAACACCTGCCGCAGTTCGTACTCCATTGTGGACTTGGCGATTCCGTAGGATAGGTCGCGACCTTCGTCGATGGCTGCCGGATCCGGGTCTAGTGTCTGGCTTTCCTCATTCATGCCGATGGTGGGAAACCGTCCATAGACTGACCGGGTCGACGTGAACAGGTAGGTATCTACTTGATCGTGCAGCAGGTTAGCGGAGTCGCGAACCCACCCGGCAACTCGGCTGGCCGAGTTATCGATCACGACCTCCCAGCGCCTGCCCTCGAGAGCCGACAGATCGTCGTTGCGGTCTCCAATCAGGCGCTCTACCTCGGGGAACAGGTCCGTGTTTCTCCGACCGCGAGTGAATATCGACACTTCGTGCCCGGCGTCGAGCAAGGCCTGGACGATATGGGGGCCGATGAATCCGGTTCCGCCGAGTACCAGCACGCGCGTTGCCCGGTGCGTTACCCCTCGTGTCCCGAGGGAGGGGAGGGGGCCAAGTGCTACCGCGCCGGCCGCGACCGTGGTGAGTTCGAGGAATTCGCGACGTGTGGTTTGCATTGAGAACTCCCGTGAGGACCCTGCAAATCTGCACGCTTCAAAGGGGAAATTCAATCTAGAGCCCGGGCCTACTTGCCCCCCGACCGCGTCCATGCAGAATACGGGCATGTCGGAGATGCCATCCACCGCCCCCAAGGCCGCCAATGATCCCGACCGTTATCGCGTACTCGATCCGGAAGAGATCACGAAGACGA
>JBDHLU010000365.1:0-2157 GCA_039656555.1 Gemmatimonadota bacterium
ACCTCGCGCAGGAGTTCCTGCGCCTTTTGAAGCTGTCTCAGCGTTTTCTGAAGATCGATCAGGTAGATACCGGACCGTTCCGCGAAGATGAAACGTCGCATCTTCGGGTTCCATCGGCGAGTCTGGTGCCCGAAATGCACTCCTGCTTCGAGCAATTCCTGCAATTGCGGCTGTGTCATGTACCTCGTTCCTCGGGTTAGTCGTCCACCGACTTCGTCTCAGTGCTCGATCCTCGCGGACACCCAAGCACCAATCCACCGGTGTGAGTCGTTGTCGCAAAACCGTCCATCGTCAATCGTCAATCATTCATCGACGATTGACCATGGACGATGGACGATTGACTATCTCTTACTAAACTGGAACCGCTTCCGTGCCTTGGGCTGGCCGGGCTTTTTCCGCTCGACCGCACGTGGGTCACGCGTCAACAATCCGTGATCGCGGAGCTTGCGGCGGTGTTGCTCGTCCGCCTTCAGCAGAGCCCGTGCAATCGCCAACCGGAGCGCACCGGCCTGCCCCGTCGTCCCACCACCATTGAGTCGCGCCTTTACATCGAACGCACCCAAGGTGTCGGTCGCCGTGAACGGCTGCTGGATGTGTTGGACCAGCGACCGACGGGGAAAGAAGTCGCCAAGCGTGCGCCCATTCACGTCCCACTTCCCGGATCCGGGCGTTAGGTAGACGCGCGCGCCCGCCGTCTTGCGGCGTCCAATCGCGTGCCAGCGCAATTCTGGTTCAGCTACTGTCGTCATTCGTTTCTCTATTTCAGATCGAGCGGCGTCGGACACTGACCGCCGTGTGGGTGGTCCGAACCCGCGTACACCTTGAGTTTCTTTCGAAGCACTTGCTTGCCCAACGTGGTCTTGGGAAGCATCCCGAACACGGCCTTCTCGATGACGCGTTCCGGATGTTTCTTCAGCATGGTCGCGATGGGCGTGAAGCGCTCGTGCCCCATATAACCCGTATGCCGGAAGTACTGCTTCTGCTCTGCCTTGTTTCCCGTCAACCTCACCTTCTCGGCATTGATGACGACCACGAAGTCACCGCCATCCATATGCGGTGCAAACGTGGGTTTATGCTTGCCACGAATGACCTGGGCTACCTTGCTCGCGAGACGACCGAGAACCTGCCCCTCGGCGTCCACCACATGCCACTCGTGCTTCAATTCTTTCGCGGTTGGCGAATACGTTTTCATCGGTTCCGTCGTTGCTCTAAGTACCTTGTGCCGCGCCAGTTTACGCAGCCATGAAGGCTAATCAGGCCCCCCGTGAGGGTCAAGCCTCACCAATAGTAATGAGCGGCGCGCCCTTCTCGACCGGTTGGCCGGGTTCAACGTGAATCGTCGTCACCACGCCACCCCCAACGGCCTTGATCTCGTTCTCCATTTTCATGGCCTCGAGCACGACCACCCCCTGACCCTCCTCCACATGTTGCCCCTCCTCCACCTCGACAACCAGAACCAAGCCAGGCATCGGGGCCTTGATCACCCCACCAGTGCGGCTTGCCCCCCCGTCCCCGGTAAGCTCCTGAAGTTGCCGCGTCCGTTCGTCCACGACAGAGACCATCCACCGGGTCCCCACATGTTCGATTTCCCATCCAGTTTCATCAGGGAGAATTGCGAGGTTGTAGGCCGCCTCATCGACCACCAAGCGCCGCATCGGAGTCCGGGGAATCGCCGTCAATTGAGCCTTGGTGATATCGCCATCGACCCGCACGGTCGTCCCGGCAACTTCCACTTCATAGGTCCTATCACCAACGGCCACATGGTATTTCATCGCGTTTGAGCCAACACGAGGGATTCTACGTGACTGGTTTGTGGGAAAAGATCGAATGCTTCCACCGAGCTAATGGCAAAGGCCGGCATCTGGGTAAGATCCCTCGCGAGCGTTGCTGGGTCGCAGGACACGTACAGGAGTCTGCGGCCGGCCTGTTGGCTTCCCCAACCCTCCACCCATTTGGCCACGCTCGCCCCCAAACCGGTTCTCGGAGGATTGACCACGATAAGGGTCGGTTCGGGCAACCGGTGGACCGCGTCCTCAACCCGATCCGCAATTCGCGTGACTCGCTCGTGGGCCAATTCACGTTTGCCCCAGGCCACAGCGGCACGATCGACATCGACAGACCACACGCGCGCGCCCGCATCGGCCAATAAGGTCGCCG
>JBDHLU010000366.1:0-2148 GCA_039656555.1 Gemmatimonadota bacterium
CCGGGCCTAGACGGTGCAAGTCTCACCGAAGTATTGGATGCCGAACAGGTTACTATCACGGCCGGCGTGCCGACCGTCTGGCTCGGCCTACTCAACCATTGGCGTGAACACAACACGTCTGTGCCCTCGTTGCATACAGTGGTGGTCGGGGGGTCCGCGCCAACGCGCGCCATGATCGATGCGTTCGAAGAGGAATTCGGCATTCAAGTGCTACACGCCTGGGGCATGACGGAGATGAGTCCCATTGGAACGGCGTGCCGGCTCAAGCCGGCAATGGTGAACGCGACTCAAGAGGAGCGTCGACGGATTCAACTCAAACAAGGTCGTGCGGTGTTCGGCGTCGAAATGAAAATCGTGAGCCGGAAAGGTATCGAACTCCCGCAGGACGGCGAGGAGTTTGGAGAACTGAAGGTCCGAGGTCCGTGGATCTGCTCGTCATACTTCAAGATGGACGAATCCGGTTCGCATGACGCGGACGGCTGGTTCGCGACCGGCGACATCGTGACGATCGACCCCGACGGCTACATCGACATTACCGATCGCAGCAAGGATCTGATCAAGTCCGGCGGTGAATGGATCAGCTCGATCGAACTCGAGAACATCGCATCGAGCCACCCCGATGTCGCACAGGCAGCGGTGATCGGTGTGCCCAACGAACAATGGACAGAGCGCCCATTGCTGATCATCGTGCCCAAGCCGGACCGGCAACCAACGAAGGAGAGCGTGCTAGCGTTCTTCGAAGACAAGGTCGCCAAGTGGTGCATCCCTGACGACGTGGTCATGGTGGACGCGTTGCCACTCGGCGCGACCGGGAAAGTGCAGAAGATCAAACTTCGGGAGCAGTACGCCTAAGCGCTACGCTACCACAGGGCGGCGCTCCCCGAACCGGCTCACGCGTTCGAAAGCGTGTGCCAGTTGCAGAACCTCGAAGTCTCGGTGATGCCTTCCTACGATCTGCAACCCAATCGGGAGACCGTCGGCCGTGAACCCCGCCGGCACAGAGATCGCCGGCAATCCGGTACAGGTGATGGCATAACAGGTCGCCATCCAATCGATGTACGTCTCCATCGGCACGCCATTGATTTCCCGCACCCATTCGACGTCGACGGAAAACGGCGGTACCTGAGACACCGGTAAGACCAAGAAGTCATGGTCCTCGAGAAACCCCATCACACGGTGGTAGAGTTGCGTACGTTTGGCTTCGGCATCGGCAATTTGCCGCGCCGTGAGATTCAATCCTTTCTCGATATTCCAAATGACCGTGTCCTTCATGAGATCTCGGTGGTCTCGCAATTCGTCGCGGTAGCGCTCGGCGTACCCCCAAGCACGAAGCACTTGGAAGATTTCGTCCGCATCCTCGAAATCCGGTTCGCCGGCTTCTACTATGCACCCGAGGTCGTCGAAGAAGTGTTGTGACGCGTTGATGACGGCGTTCACGGCGGGATCGACGGGGTACCGTCCCAGATCCTGACTCCACGCGATGCGCGTGCCGCGGAAATCTCGATCCAATCCACGCAGGAAAGTGCCTCCGGGATCGTCCAAGCTAATAGGGTCACGCGGGTCCGGACCGGCCATAACCGATAATAGGAATGCGACATCGCTGACAGTCCGACCAATAGGTCCCGACACTGGCATGGTGTTCCACACATGGGCGGTCAACCGCGGCACGCGACCCGGCGAGGGACGGAATCCGACCACGTTGCAGAAGCTGGCTGGGTTGCGGAGCGATCCGCCAAGGTCGCTGCCATCGGCCAGCGGAACCATTCCGGTGGCGAGCGCTACCGCCGCGCCGCCACTCGAGCCGCCACATGTTTTCGTTGTGTCATACGGGTTCAGCGTCGGGCCGAACACCTCGTTGAAGGTCTGCGAGCCGGCTCCGAACTCCGGAGCATTGGTCTTGCCAATGATGATGCCGCCGGCTGCCTTCAAGCGCTCGACGAAAATCTCGTCGAGGTCCGGAACGAAATCCTGAAAGATTCTCGAGCCCCGTGTGGTGCGAAGCCCTTTGGTGCGGGCCAGGTCCTTGACCGCTAGGGGAAACCCATGGAGCGGCCCGGGGGTCACGTTGTTCGCCAACGATTCGTCTGCGGCCCTCGCTTCGGCGAAAAGTTCGTCACGGTCGCGGAGTGTTGGAATGGCATTGACCTG
>JBDHLU010000367.1:0-2132 GCA_039656555.1 Gemmatimonadota bacterium
GACTCCAGAACCAGAAACGTTCTCACGGAGCCCGAGCCGCTGATCTACTTCGCGTACCTGCAGCACGACTGGACCCCGCACAACATGGTGCTGGTAAACACCGTGATCGATCCCGCGGTGGCGGCCCCGCGTTTGGAGCGTGAGCTGCGCGGCTTCCACGCGGAGCTGACGCTCATCAATATCGAGCCGTACGATCGGTTGGTGAGCGGCTTTCTGGCCGGCCAACGGATGAATGCGGAGTTGTTCGCGGTCGTAGCACTCGTTGGGCTGGCACTGGCCGCTGCCGGTATTTACAGCGTCACGAATCTGGCGGTGAACCAGCGACAGCGTGAGATCGGCATACGGATGGCCATAGGAGCGGATCGCCACGAGATCGCTCGGATGGTCATCACCCACGCTATGGGCGCAGTGGTGCTCGGGCTCGGACTCGGATTGGCAGCTGCGTTCGGCGTCACGCGTTTGGTGCGCGGTTTGCTTGTCGGCGTCGGGTCGACCGATCCCGCGACCTTTACCACGGGCATCGTCGTACTCCTCGCGGCCGCGCTAATAGCTGCTTACCTGCCTATCCGGCGAGCCGTCCGAGTCGACCCCATGATCTCGCTCCGGAACGAATGAGTGGACGGCCTGTCTGCCATCGTCCACCCGTGAACTTCCTTGGAACCCTGGGGTCTTGAACGACATGCAATCGGACGATCTTTCGTGAAGACACGACTCATGATTGTGTGTGGATTGGTTTGGGCGTGTGGGCAATCGCCCGTCCATCCCGATGTGATCTTGCCAGATAGTGTGAGTGTGAACGCGGCAATTCGTGCCGACATGTCGGCTGACTTTGAAGCATGGGATGGCGACACCGTCGCGTTTCATCGTTTTGGTGTCACGATTGGGTGGATGGAGGGACGCGACCCGTTCTTGAACGTTATGTCAACGGCGGGTCGTTCCAACGGCGGGCATACCCGCTACGTCAACGGGTTTCGGCTCTATCGATTCAAGGCCGTGGACGGTGGGTGGCAACTGTTCAACACGAAAGACTTTCCAACAATGTGTCACTATCGGCGAGAATTCCGGCCCTCGCTACCACCATGTCCATAATGCGCCGACTGGTTCTGCTCACGCTGTTGCTCAGCGTCGCACGCCCGGCGCTTGCCCAAGATCGTTCCACGATTTGGTACTACGACAGCCTCCCGCCGTCCCTGTCGATTGCGGACATTGAGCGTCGGCTTGGGATGGGGTTCGACGGTTTCTTCGGGCACGAAGAAATTGAGTGTGTCGATCGATCGCGTTCGGTGCCCGGCGCATGGTTGCTCGTGTCCGCCACCACCGAGCCGTATGCGAATCTCTATGTCACTCTGCCGGATGTCATGTTGCTTGTCGCCGCAACGGACAGTGCGTTGACGTTTCGCGTCGAACAGGGACGACACGAGCGGGTCACCCACCCAGCCGACAGTTATAGGGCGCTCGCGGCTCCCATGAACGACCCCCAATATCAAGCGTTGACCCGTTTGGCCGTGGAAGCAAAAGCCTGGTGTGAACAAGAGGGACCGCGGCGCGAGTCGGAACGCGGTATCCGTTATCCATTGATTAGGGTCGAGGTGTTTGAGCCGCCTGAGCCGTCAGTTCCTCGTCCAAGCCGCAACCTCTACACCGGCCAGCTTGTCGAGTACCGGCCCCATATGGATCTGGATTCGCTCGCGGAACACTGGCCCTATCTGCGGACCTCCGAAGGCCATCAGTCATTCTACGTTCTCGACAGCCTCCTTGTACGTCGTGGGCTGCCTCGTCCGGTGTTTGGGGGCTCGCCGGTGGTTGCTCTGAATCGGGACACGCCTGCATTGCCTGACAGCGCACACGTCGAAGCCTTCGTACTACACCGACTCACAGAGGCTTTCAAGGACCGAGTGCCTACGGATCCCGAACCGTGGACGCAGAAGGTCAGCATCGCTTTGTGGGAACCCGCCGGGGACGACACGTTGCGTGTCACGGGTGCTGTGATCAGCACACTCGGGCACCAGATAATTCTCCAAATCCATCGTGAGTTTCTCTTTGTCGGAAACATCGTAGAAGACCAGTGGGTGATGCGCGGGTACATCGACCGGCAGTTCTGTTACTACTTGCCGGGCGGCTGCTGAAATTAA
>JBDHLU010000368.1:0-2129 GCA_039656555.1 Gemmatimonadota bacterium
TGCGAAGTCGGGTTATGCGGGTCGCCACGAACTGGTGGCGCACTTCATTGAAGACTTAATGAGCCATAATCCGGAATAGTGATCGCTTTTTTTGTCTGCTTATGGCCGAGGCTGTGTGAAAACACCGCAACAGTCTTACCCCAGAAGTCGCCTTCAAACACAACGTGAGACGCTATTAACCGGCTTACGAACCGATAACGTCCTGTTCGTAATCAGTAGGTCCCGGGTTCGACTCTTGGTGCCGGCACCAAACATTTCAACAACTTAGTGCTCCCACTCGGGGGCGCTTTTTCGTCATGCAGACACTATGTAGACATTTTGTTTCGGCAATGATCATGATTTGCGGGCCCTGCCCTCGGAGGGCAGGTGTCACCCGTACCAGGATTGATCGGGATGCGGCCTTCGACCCGACTACTCTGACCGCTGCCAGCTGAAGAATTCGACGGTATAGCCGCCGGGATCTTCGACAACAAATCCACGCACCGGCGCCCGGTCGGGTGCAGCCTTCTGGTCGTCGGGACGCAATTCCGTTCGGATAACGACGTTCGAGTCGACCAACAAGCGATACCAGCCATCGACGTCGTCGGTCACTATGCTGAGCATCGCAGGTTTGTCCTCGGCAACCGCATGAAAGCCCCTGCCATCCAGCACCAGTCCCACGGACGATGTCGTCGTGACGCGGAAGATCTTGACCCAGTCCTCGTCCATCGTCTTCTCGAGACCGAGCAGATTCGAGTAGAATACTTCGGCTGCGGCCAGGTCCTTGTAGTAGAAGAACGTGATCGTCTCATCCATCGATGCGCGCCGATGATCATCGGCCACCATAGGATCTGGCATGATTAGCAGTAGCGCGAGCAACGCGCCGAATTTCCGTAACCCGTTCACAGCCATTAATTGCCTCCTCGCTTTGTGTTACGACCCCGGCAGCCGATGGTGGACTGGCGTTTTGCGGCCGACAAGCCGACTACCTGCCCAGCGTGTTCAGATAGACACGACCACCTTTCATCACCAGTGCGATGTTGCCGAGTGCTCCGATATCCACGACAGGGTCCCCCATGATCGCGACAATATCTGCGTACTTGCCGGCCTGCAGTGAACCTAGCTGGTCCTCGACACCGAGCAGCCGGGCAGGCTCAATTGTCGCCGAGCGCAATGCCTGCAACGGTGTCATACCGGCCTCGACATAATACAGCGCCTCCCGCACCGTGGCCGACGTTCCGTCGTTGGACTCCGATGGTAGCTGGTCGGTTCCCAACGCGATATCGACGCCGACCTCGATCGCGGTTCTAAGGGTCTGCCAATGTGCCTTGCCGACCGAGTCACGGCGCTTCAGGAACCAGTTGGGCGCGCCGATCTTCTCGAAAAATGGCTGGGTTGCCGGTTGGCTAACGACAATTGTCGGTACTAGCCATGTCCCGCGCCGTTTCATTTTTCGAAGTACAGCGCGGTCCAGGAAATACCCGTGTTCGATGCAGTCGACGCCGGCGTCGACTGCCACAGTAGTCGCTTTGGACGAGCCGGAATGCGCAGTGACCCTGGCACCGAAGCGGTGTGCGGCGTTGACGACTGCCTGGATTTCCTCCGGTGTCATCAGCGCCTCGGCGATGTCGCCGCCCTCCGTGGAGATGCCACCGGAGATATAGATTTTTACCCACGATGCCCCGGCGCCGATTTCCCGGCGCGCCGCCTTCACCAGCTCGTATGGGCCGTCGTTGTAGACCTTGCCTGCCTCAGTATCGGGACCACCGGTGATCAGCAGCGGTTCGCCGGCACTGCAGATGCGCGGTCCATGCGCTTGGCCGCTTTCGATGGCGTTCTTAAGGGCCAGATCAGCGTGCCGGTGATCCCCCGGTAGCCGAATCGTCGTAACACCAACTTCCAGTGTCTTCCTGGCAGCGTACGCCATGCGCAGCGCCAGCGCTGCGTCCGTCTCGTCGGCGAGTTCTGTGGCCATCTTGCCCGGCAATTTCAGGCCCAGGTGTACGTGCATGTTCATGAGGCCCGGTATCAGCCAGACGCCGGTAGTGTCGATGATGATCGCTTGTTCCGGCACCACTACATCCTCGGTGCTGCCGATCCTTGAGATTCTCTCGTCCTCGACGAGTATGGTCGCGTTCCTGAGCGGTGCG
>JBDHLU010000369.1:0-2111 GCA_039656555.1 Gemmatimonadota bacterium
CAGCCCGCAGGCAGGCGTGCACCACCTCCGCGAACTCCGGACGGTTGCTACAGACGATCGCGACTGCATGGCCTGCGCGAAGACCTCGCGCACGCAGTGCACGGGCCAGACGATTGCTGTTTGCGTTGAGCTCTCCGAACGTGCGATCGCCCCAACTCGACTGGACCGCCTGAACCTCGGGCTGGACCCTCGCCCAGTGCGCGAGTCTCATGCCCGCCTCGCCCATCACGCGTGTCCGCCGCGCAAGACTCGACCCGGGAGGTTACCGTCCGCGTCGATCTGATCGTCATCGCCGCGCCGCAACACCGCACCGTTGACGATCACCGCTTCAACGCCAATGGCATCCGAGACCAAACGCTCGGCTCCACCGGGGAAATCCTGCACGCGACGGAGCGGCGATGCACCGACCGTCTCGGGATCGAAGACCACCACGTCAGCAGGACGACCTCGAGCCAGCAGCCCGCGGTCGGTAATGCCCATCAGCTCGGCCGAACGTTGAGTCAACGCATGTACCGCGGCTTCCAGGCTCATCGCGCCCTTCTCACGCACCCAGTGGCTCAGTAAATGCGTCGAGTAGCAGGCATCGCAGAGCTGGCTCGCGTGCGCACCGGCGTCCGAAAGGGTCACGATGGTATTCGCGTCCGTGATGAGCTCCTCTACCTCGGCTTCGTCGTGGTTGAGGAAGGCGAGGCGGAATCGAGCCGTGAGCTCGGTTTCCAAGGACATGTCGAGAACCAGATCCACGGGGTCCACGCCACGCGCCACCGCAACGGCCCTGAGGGGCTGCTCCTCCAACGACGGATCGGGTGGATAGTACGAAATCACCGTTCGATCGGCCCATCCGGCGTTCGCATTCTTCGCGCCGACGACGGACTCGGCCTTGAACTTCGCACGAAAGCCGGGGTCGGTGTAGAGCCGCATCCGACCTTGCCGATCGGTTGTCATCGTGTCGCGGAACAACGGCCACATCTCGAACGGGTACGGCTCGTCGAAGTGGAAGTCGAACATGATCGGACGGCAGGCGACCTGCGGCACAATCGTCAGGCCCGCGTCGTGTTGCTCGGCGGCCCGGTCGAGATACCGCCGGTGGTTGCCGGGCCCTGTCATGCCCGCAAGCAACGCGGTCCAGGTCACCGGCACGCCGTGGCGCGTAGCGAGGTCGGTGAACTCGTCATTGAACAAGGTCCTACCCATGGCTGCTTGCATGATACCCCGGCCCGATTCAGCCATCGCACCCACCAACGCATCGATCTCAGAAAACGCTGCCAGACGGCTCGGCACGGGCTTACCACCCGCGCCATGATGGGTCGCCGCTTGCGACGTGGCGAAACCAATCGCGCCTGCACCCATGGCCTCACGCACCAAGCCCTGCATGGCTTCCACTTCTTGTGCCGTCGCCTGGCGTTCGGTCGCGTCTTCACCCATGACGAAGAGCCTGATCGGCGTGTGTCCCACGTAGGCGGCTACATTGATGGCGCTGCCCAGCCGTTCCACGGCGTCGAGGTAGTCGGGAAAGGTGATGAAGGGCCAATCGCTGCCTAGCCCTGCGCTCAACGCCTCGTAGGCCATGCCCTCAACCTTCTCCAAGGTTCGCATGACGACCTCACGATGCTCGACTCGCATCGGCGCGACACCGAAGCCACAGTTGCCGAGGACCGCGGTGGTCACGCCGTGCCATGGCGAAATGCTGAGCATTCGGTCCCATAGGATCTGGGCGTCGTAGTGGGTATGAATGTCGACGAAGCCCGGTGACACCACGCAGCCATCGGCGTCGACCGTTTGCTCCGCCTCACCCGGGGCGTCGCCGAGGGCGGCGATCCTCCCATCCTTGATGCCGACATCGCCGCGATAGCCTTCGGCGCCGGTGCCATCGACGATCGTGCCACCCGCGATTTTCAGGTCGTAGTCCATGCGCTTCCCGTGTTCCCCACTTTAGCTCAGAGGAGCCGGCTGTTCGGGCGCATCGAGACCAAACAACTCGACGCAATTGTCGCGCAGTATGCGACGGGCTTCGTACGGACTGAGCTGCGCAGCATGTTCCGTCAGCAGCTCCTGCGACAGCGGCCAGGTCGAATCCGAGTGCGGGAAGTCGTTGGCCCACATAATCCGTT
>JBDHLU010000370.1:0-2087 GCA_039656555.1 Gemmatimonadota bacterium
ACTTCGATAAATCCGTCGGTTGGTTGCTCCTCGGGGAGGTAGAGCTTGAGTTGATTGAGCGTCTCGTGATCCCACGATGCCGCACCGCTTGAACCGTTGAGTTCGAAAGCCATGGAGCTCTGCGGACCGAAGATCGATCTGTCCGCCTCAAGAGTTCCACGCACACCGTTGTGGAATTCGACCAGTGCGCCGACATAGTCCTCGTTGGTCACGCTGCCGGTGGGGTCGCCTGGCGATCCTCGGTCGTAGTGGGTGCCCTTGCCCGGCGTGGGGAGTGGCCGCTCCTTCACGAAGATGTTCTTCACGGAAACCACTCGCTTGATCGGGCCTGCGAGATGCAATGCCATGTCAACGGCGTGGGACATGATGTCGGTGAGGGCCCCGTACCCAGCCTCATCCTGGAGGAATCTCCACGAGAGCACGCCGAGCCTGTCCCTACCGTACATCGAAAAGAACCGCCCGCGGTAGTGCGTAAGGTCACCCAGCCTGCCATCGTCTATGAGCTGCTTGGTGTACTGCACCATGGGAGCCCAGCGATAGTTGTATCCGCAGCCTGTGATCACACCTGCGACCCGCGCCGCCCGTTCGATTGCGGCGGTCTCGGCTGGTTCGATCCCCACAGGCTTCTCACAGAACACGTGTTTGCCCGCGGCGGCCGCTGCCTGTGCGATCTCCGTATGCATCGCAGTGGGGGCCGTGATATCGATGACGTCTATGTCCTGCCTGGCAACCAGATCACGCCAATCGGCTGTACCGAATTCGTATCCGAAGTTTTCCAATGCAAGTTTCACGCGGTCGAGACTGCTGTCGGCGACGCCCACGAGGCGTGGACCGACGCCTTCCTCAGGGAAGTAGGTCGGAATGGCCCGGTAGGCCCGTGAGTGGGCCTGACCCATCCATCCGAACCCGACGAGTCCGATACGGATCTCGTTTGTCATCGGGTAGCGCTCCTTCGTTCACGTAATAGCTCTATCACATCTGTATTCACCAGATGGTGAGGATCGTTTCCGTCGAGAACACGCCCAATCTCGGCAACAGCCGTCGCAAAGATACGTCGTTTTGCTGCAAGGGTCCCCGCTGCGACATGCGGGGTGACGACAATGCGATCGTGGTGCAGCAGCGGATGATCGGGCGGAAGCGGTTCCGGATCGGTCACATCAAGTCCCGCACCGAAGAGTTGTCCTTGCATGATCGCGGCGAGTAGCGCGTCCTGGTCCACCACGCCGCCCCTCGAGGTGTTGACCAAAACGGCGCCCGGACTCATCGAAGCGATGGCATCACCATCGAAAAGGTGATGAGTCGCCGGGGTGAGCGGCACGTGAACCGACACGATGGCAGACGCCCGCAGCAGCTCGTGGAGATCATCGGCACGTTCCACGTCGAATTCATCTGCATCGAGGTAAGGGTCGTACGCGACGACGTTCATGTCCATCGCGGCCGCTGCTCTGGCCACTCGGCGCGCGATACGACCGTATCCAACGAGTCCGAGTGTGGTGCCAGCAAGTTCGATCGCTTCATGCCCGGCATACAGGTCTTCCTTACCCGCTCTGAGCCGCGCCGCCGATACCTTCAGCGACTTTGCGACGGCGAGGATGAGTGCGACCGTATGTTCACCCGTCGAGATCGTCGGCCCGTCGGGTACGTTACACACCGCGATCCCGCGATCTGTTGCTGCTTCCAGATCAACGGTCTCTACCCCAATGCCGGTTCGTGCGATGACCCGCAGTGCAGGCGCTCGGTCGAATACGGACGTTGAGTAACGCGCAGCAGAGGCGATGACACCGTGCGCCGGAGAAATCCCTGCGAAGAAGTCGCCGGGTTCGCCTGGACCGATCACGTCGAAGGACTGGTCGATGAGGTCGACGAGGCGCGGATGGACGTCGCGTTCGAACCATACATATCGTGTTTCGCGAGCCATCCCATGTTTCCCATGAATCGATTGAAGCCACGCTACCAGATTGTAGATGGAACGTTCCAACGACTCGGAGGAGGCGCGTAAGCGAGTTGGCTGTCGGGTTCGAAACGAAGATTTTGCTGTGAATTTCACGACCAGCTGACGGGCGAGCGATGTGATGGCCATATTGCGC
>JBDHLU010000371.1:0-2083 GCA_039656555.1 Gemmatimonadota bacterium
CTCGGGTCTGCGGAAAACGATCCAAAAACTCAAAGCGTACAAGCGTCGGCGCAGCATCAAGATCGATGGGAAGGGAACCTGGTCGCTCGAGATGCTCGATGATTTCGAGCGGAAGATGCGTCAGATCCAAAAGGATATTAACGGGCTGGAAAAGTCCGAAAACGTGACGAGTGCGGAGTTGAAAAAGCTCGTTGCCAACATCGACGACGGGGAATTTCAGTCTGAGAAAGCCAAGAGGGAAATGATCGAGGCGAACGTTCGCCTGGTGATCGCGATCGCCAAACGCTACACGAACCGCGGGCTTGAGTTCCTGGATCTCATCCAGGAAGGAAACAGCGGTTTGATGCGCGCCGTCGACAAGTTCGATTATCGGAAGGGATACAAGTTCAGCACCTATGCGACCTGGTGGATCCGCCAGGCGATAACGCGCGCCATCGCCGATCAGGCTCGGACGATTCGGGTGCCCGTCCACATGATCGAGGCGATCAACAAAGTCTCCCGTGCGGCGAGGAAACTCGTTCAGGAAAACGGCCGCGATCCGACACCGGAAGAAGTGGCGAAGAAACTGGCCTACCCGGTCGACAAGGTCAAGAGCGTGATGAAGGCGAGCATGGAGCCGATTTCGCTTGACCGTCCGATCGGGGAAGATGAGGATAGCAATCTGTCGGATTTCATCGAAGACATCGGGGCAGCGTCTCCGGCACAGTCGGCGGCGCATGCGATGCTTCGGGAACAGCTCACCAAGGTCTTGAGCACGTTGACGCGCCGTGAGGAGAAGGTAATCCGGCTGCGTTTCGGGCTTGGCGACGGGACGCCTCGGACGCTCGAGGAAGTGGGGACGATATTCAAGGTGACCCGTGAGCGTGTGCGGCAGATCGAGGCGAAAGCGTTAAAAAAGCTCCAGCATCCGAGCAGGGCCAGAAAGCTCAAAGGGTACACCGACATCGTCTAGGGCCCTGGGGGCCGGGTTTGCCGATGGTGCGACGGGGCCCATAGCTCAGTTGGTTAGAGCTACCGGCTCATAACCGGTTGGTCCCAGGTTCGAGTCCTGGTGGGCCCACCACATTTCTGAACGCCGCTCCCGAAAAGGGGGCGGCGTTTTGCTTTAGGCCGTTCGGCACGTACGTCGAACGGCCTTCTCTTGAGTGCGCCCGATGGGGCGCACCCCGTGAAAAGATCTCGAGGCTTGATTGCAAGGCATGCGCCCGGCAGGGCCCGCCCAGCAAAAAGATCTCAGAGTCTGACCGCAAGACATGCGCCCGACCCCCGAAGGCGACTGCGAGTTTTTGACTCATTGAAGTTAGTTTGTCGGTGTGGTATCATTGCACAACACAATGACTTGCCATGCACACGCTCAAAGGGGGGGACATTATGTTCGTGGCACCCAGAACGCTGTGGTCATTTGTCGGTGTTCTTTGCATCAGTTTGACGATTTGCCTTCCTTCCTATTCCAATGCTCAATCCATTGACTTCTTTTATTTCCCAACGGAAATAGGTTCCGGGCTCCAGAGTAGCTATTCAATCGCACGGCTCAGTGACAGCCAGCATGGTGGTGTCACGATGCGGATTGAGAGCGGAGATACGTTAATGGCCCTTGTGTCCGCCGATGAGAACACGGCGGGAACACCGTATGTCGACGTGTTTGTGCCCAACGGGTCGATCAACGTTTATTTCTACACACACGGTCTCGAAGACACGACGGGGACGGTGACAATCACCGCCACGGCGCCCGGTTTTACGGGTGCCAACGATGTCTGCGACATCGTTCAACCCGGTGTCCGGATTTCGAAGCTGTCTGCAACGATCGATGTTCTCGATCCGGTGGATGATTTTCCTGTCCAAGTGGGTCTGACGGGTGGGGGTGGTGCGTATCTCGTCGCGTTACAGAAAGCGCGCGCCGGCGGCCCGGGTTTGACGGCAACGGTAACGAACAGCAATGCTTCTGCCGCAGAACTCGTTACGACTCCAGTGACGGGGCAGGTCGTCACCGTACAAATCGCTGGGGGAGAATATCAGACACCCGCGACGGTCGCCGGGGGAGGGATAGCGCTCGATGGTCTCTCCGCTGGATCAACCGATGTCG
>JBDHLU010000372.1:0-2072 GCA_039656555.1 Gemmatimonadota bacterium
ATTGGCGTCCTCGGACAGCTCGGAGAGGACCGTGAATTGGCCCTGTCCATCCACGAGTGCGATGGAGTCGTTGTGCGAGATTGCCCCGTGGGACGTCCCTGCCCCGATCGTTGTGAGAATGGAAACGGCGAGTGCTGCCGTGGTCAAAATGCTGAGTACCGGACGCAGACGTCCGCGTCCGAACCTTCGATGGACGCTCGCGTCCGTAGAAAGTGAATAAGAAAAGTCGCCCATGGATTCTCCTAAGTAGCGCTTCGTGGAGAATCGGCAGCCATTCAGGAGACCTTGAGGGAATCATTTCGAAGACGCGTGAAGTGACTAGTCATCGCTGCTCAATCGCGCCCGCGGCCGCAGCGTCGGGTCAGCCGGTGGAATCAGTCTGTTGACCGCCTGGCCTCGATCGCGCTCTGGTAGATGCCCATGAGAACGTCATAGTTGCGGTCGATCCCGTACCGATTGAGATACTCCTGTCGTGCCCCTTGTCGCATGTCGGCGACGTTGGATGCCGAGGTGGCATTTCGCACCGTCTGTGCCAGGGAGGCGTGGCTACCAGCGTCAAATAGGAAGCCGGTACGCGACGGTTCAATGAGCTCGGTCAACGAACCGATCTCAGACGCCACCACCGGCGTCCCGACCGCGAACGACTCAACTATTGCCCTGGGAAATCCCTCGTAGTTCACGGAGGGCATGATGCTGAAGCTCGCCTCACCCAGGATGTCAGGAATGTCGGTGGGTGCTATCAGACCGAGATACTCGATCTGCGGGTTCGACCGGGCCGCAACTTCGACCATGCCTGCAAGAGGACCGGAGCCAGCGATCTTGAGTACGGGCAGGTCATCGGCCATGTTCCACGCATCGATGAGCGTCTGGATTCCCTTCTCTTCCGACATACGACCGACGTAGACGAAGTATCCGCCGCCGCCACTCCTTGCACCCGGGTCGGGGGCGACAAAGTTCGGCTTCACATACACGCGTTGCGGAGGGAGACCGGAAGCGATCAGTTTTGATCGAGCGAACTCAGAGAGAACAATCGTGGCATCGACCGCTCGTTCGCTCGTGTTCATTGTTCGGTGCGTCGCCAACGCAGCGACAACAGGAATGGTTGCAAGCCGGCTGTCCCTGTAACAGCCGTGCACGACAGCGGGCCAACCGATCGCCTTGCCGACGCATTCCTCACAGATCGCTCCATCCCTGAACAACACACCTTTTGCACAGGTGAAGCGGTAGTTGTGCAATGTTTGGACAACGGCGGCCCCAGCATCACGTGCGGCGTGAAAGGCACCCTGGGAGATCTGCGGCAGCCAGTTGTGGAAGTGGACGACATCTGCACCCTCATCACGGACGAGATCGGCGATCTCCGCGGCTGCCGACCGGTTCCAGGGGGTTCCGACGGCTACTCCAATAGTTTCAAGGCCGGAGAAATCATCATTTCGACGAACGAACTTGTGAACTTCGTGTCCACGTGAGCTGAGGAGATCGGCCTCGACCTCGAACACTCCGTCCTCGCCGCCGCGGTCGCGGTAGTAGTTGTGACAGACGATGATCTTCATGAGGCAACGTTACGGAAAAATGCGCTCGGTTTCGAGCATAGCGGCAGCCGGCCAAGGATTCATCTGCTTCCGCTGACCGGAACCCAGGTGGAATTTCCTGCGGACCACTGGTCATCTGCGTTCCCCGGAGCGTTCGTGTACCTGAAGAACAATGTCGTATTCGCCGGACGGAATAGGGCAGGTGTGAACACGGCATCCCCTGTCCAATCCCCGGCTATCAGGCGGTCGCCAGGGTCGCCGAATATGAACTGGTTGTCCGCATTACCCGCTTTGTGGCTGTTGCGGTAGTACACCAAACCGGTCGACTCACGATGCAATCCAACCGTCTCGACACCGTCTCCATTGAAGTCACCAACAAACGCCTTGTCGCCCGGGTTTCCGAACACATACGAGAAGTCGGCAGGGCCCAACCCACCATCATTTTCGCCAAGTTCATTGATGATGTAGAACGTCTGATTCGATGGCCGATAGATCGACACCGTATCGAAGCCGTCATTGTTGAAGTCGCCCGCAATCGGAACA
>JBDHLU010000373.1:0-2059 GCA_039656555.1 Gemmatimonadota bacterium
GAAACCCCGTGCGGTCGTAGGCTGACAGCCTCTCGCGAAAGGATCCGGTTAAGCAAGGGCACCGGCCTCCATCGGAAACCGGTGCCCTCTTGTCTCAACTGACTCCAAGAGGTCAAGCTCAGGCCATCTACCTACGGAATCAGTGTGTTCATCTCGGTGATGGTGCCCTCGAGAATTCCCTTGATGTAGGGCGGGTTGTGAATCCCCTTGCTCTTATCATAATGGACGGACTGGAGGTTCCAGATCGCAGCTGCAATGTTCGCAGGGACAGGATTGTCAGTAACTGCCCGATACCTCTCCCTGCTTGCATCCCAGGTCATGGCGCCCATATTTATGAGGATAGTTCCCAACGAGTCTTCGAGTGCTTGGACGAGTGTCTGCACGTCGTTCCTATCGAAGGTGTCCAGGCCTGGGTGGCAGGTCTCGCAGCCTGTCAAGTTGGCACTGGTACGGCCTTCCCTCACGTCCCTCATCGCCCAAGTATGCCCACCGCTATACACGCCTGGAGCCATATGGCATGTCGGGCATCCATTGGTTCGAGGATCCGTGGCATGAAAATGCTTGCCGCCGAGGCCGCTGCTGCTATTGAAGTCGAATAAGCCTATGCCGGCGAACATATCGCCCTGCCCGCCGTAGTGCGGACCGAAGCTACTGCTCGTAAGTGTTACGGGAAGACCGTCGATCACAGGCATCTCATACCCACTGGGTCTCGCCTGATGGCACCCCGCACATAGGTTGCCGGCAGTCCCGAGATCCACCGTCTCTCCAGCCACCGCGAATTCGACCGCTCCAGAACGGGTGAAAGCGAAATCCTGGTCCGTGTAGGTCGTGTGGATCTGGTGGCAGGTGCGGCAGTTCATCGAGGCCACATTTTCGATGGGCTCCGTGGGTTCTGCCCACACACCCGTTTCGACTCTCGCCAGGAATCCCTGATGGCTGTGACAATTGACGCAAATCCCACTGTCCCGCGTGTACACCCCGGGGCCATGCCTCGACATCGCGAACTGCTGCAACCTCGCGGTGAGCAACACGTCGTCTACATGGCACTGGGTGCAGTTCTCGTTTTGGTCGACACCATCCGCACCGTGGGGTCCGGTTGGGCCCTCACATCCGATCAGGAAGACGAGAACAAGGGGTAGAACAAGAAAGAGTATGGGAAGTAAGCGTTTCATTTACAACTACCTCCAGACGGATCAGAGTAATGACAACCGGATCTACTCCACGTGAATCGTGCCGATCATTCCCTGTTCGGCATGACCCGTAACAGTACACTCCAGGAAATAGGAACCAGCCACCGTCGGCACGATGTACAGATCGGTAGCCCCACCAATCAGAAGCTCAACCGCCTTGAAGTAGGGAACCTTGATCTCCGCCTGAGAATCCTGGGCCTTCCTTGTCACCAGCGTCTTGTAGAGTTCCGTCGCCGTATAATAGTGCTTCGCCTCGTTCGTTGCGGGGGCGACTAGGCTCAACACGCAGCCAACGTCAAGAGCAAGAGTGAATTCGTTAGGGATGAACTCGTACTCGGTGAGCGTGACTGTTTGAGTTGCCAAGGCACCAGAGTCCCAAACCGCATGGGAGCCCGAGCGACGAGGATCCGTGGCAAGGCTAGTGTCGAAGTCGAAGGGGACTTCCAGATCGAGCTCAAAACCTGCGCCGCCCGTGATCGTGTAAGTACCTACCATGCCGCCGTCCGCATGGTCCGGAAGGGTGCACCACAGATCATATGTGCCGGCGATTACGGGGACGAAGTACAGCTCGATGGTGCCGCCGATCAGCAGCTCGAAGTCGTCAAAGAAAGGTGCCTTGTACTCCCCGTCGACCGTCTGCGCCTTCCGGGTGGCAATGGCCTTGTAGAAGTTCGGAACGTGGAAGTAGTGCTTCTCCTGGTTGGTGGCGGAGCTTCTCATCTCAAGGATGTAAGGCTTGCCTGCTTCGAAAGTCAGGTCGCTGGGAGTGTAGTGATAGCCATCCTTGAGGTCTTCCCCTGCCGTGATCACAACCCTGGTCGCATTATCCCAGTCGACCAAGGCAACCCAGGCGGAAGCGGCCGCCGGGA
>JBDHLU010000374.1:0-2050 GCA_039656555.1 Gemmatimonadota bacterium
GAGATCACCTCCCGCCTCTCGACCATTCGCGCAGACCGCGACGCCTTGTTGAACGCCACTGCAGGAAATGGGGCCGTTGTTCTCACGCCGGTGGAGAGGACAGCTTCCGAATGAGCGTACGGCGTACCAGTGGGACCGCGCTACGGGAACCACATCCAAGGATCACGTTCGAAGACCTGGTACTCCATCAGGTCGGTGATCATTGCTCGGCGCAGGTGATGCTCAGCCTCTCGAAAGGCGTCGAGATGGTCGGCGCGGCGGAGGCCACGGCACGGGCAATCGAGGGCGCTGCACAGGGAAAACTGAAACTCACGGTACTTAACGTCACGCTGGTCGAGACCGTCGACGCATTGCTCGTCCTCGTGGCGCTCGCAAGTCGGGCCAAGGAGGACGGCGAACGCCTCGTTGGGTCGAGTCTGGTAAAGGGACAAGAGGATCTAAGTGTGGCCTGGCGGTTCTCAGTGCCACAAATCGTCTGGTAGGCATGCTTCTGCACTGAGCGGTCATGAGCGTTCGAAGACGGAGCTCGGGCACCCGTTGTCGACCGGTCACGCAACGTGGCTTGGACGTCCGACGCTAAGATGCCCCGTACGCCCTCATCACGCGAAGGAGGTGGCCTCCCTCAGGCTCGCGACTCAATCGAAGATGCCGTCCCTACTCTTGCCGCAGCGAGAGCATGGGATCAACTCGAGTCGCGCGATGCGCCGGGAGAAACCCCGCCAGAAAAGCGACCCCGAAGAACGCCGCGCCAACCGCGAGATAGTTGGACGGTGCGAGAGCCTCGATTCCATATAGCACGCGACTCAGCGGAAATTTTAGTGCCGTCGCGAACACCATTCCGAGGGCCATGCCGGCCCCCACCAATCGCAATCCTTCTTTCATCACCATGTTCGTAACTCGGCCTGGCTGCGCCCCCAGCGCCAAGCGAATACCCAATTCGCGCGTTCGGGTGGACACAGCAAAAGCGACGACACCGTACAGCCCAAGACACGCCAATAACATCGCCAATACCCCAAAAGCCGAGATGACGGCCGCGCCCATTCTGGGCAGGAACAGCATCAACCCGAGGAGCTGAGGCATCGTCTTGGTTTCTAGAATTGGGAGAGTGGGTTCGACGGCACCGATCGCGCCGCGGAGCACATCCCGCAAGGCAGCAGGGTCGCCGGTCGTCCTTGCTAGGATCGTGACGAACGGGTCGCGGTCTGGAGCGAGCGGCATGTACAGATACGGTCGCGCACCTTCCCCGAGTGTACGAACCTTGGTATCGGCGGCAACCCCGACGATCGTGACGGGCTCACCACCGGGACCCCCGAGTCGCAATGTCCGGCCGAGCGCGTCCCCGTTCCAAAACCGCTCCGCAGCTGCCCGGCTGACAATCGCCACCGGTGCGCCCTGAGCGTCCTGGATTCCAAAATCTCTCCCCTCTCAGGAGTGGCACGCGCCCGCATTTCTTTCTCGCGGCGTCCGCACTTTCGAGAAATCGTCGGGGTAGTGGAAGACACCAAGCAACGGGGTCTCGACCAGGCCTCGACCTACCAGATCTACGTTCGTTCGCGCAACGTCCAACCGCGCGTATCAATCTGGTCGTCGAGGCCAGTATCGATCCGGCGGGCATTGCGGGAGGTATGCGCCGGATCGTTCACGAGATAGATCCCGACCTCGCGTTGTCCGGGCTGTCACTGGTCGAAGACACGGTCCGCAATTCGGTGTGGCAACTTCGCCTCCTCACCCGAGCGTTCTGGTCGATCGGAGTATTCGCAGTGCTGCTAACCGCGGTCGGTATTGCCGGCATCGTCGCGCAAACCGTCGTGCGCCGCACCCGTGAGATCGGGATCCGCGTCGCTCTCGGCGCCGAATCTGGACACATCCTGGTGCTGGTCGGGCGCGGAATCGGCCGGATCCTTGCCCTCGGCCTAATTGCTGGAGTGGTGTCGGCTCTCATGCTTGGCCGGCTTGCGCGAGGCGGGCGCTACGGGGTGGAACCGGGCGATCCCGTGACCATCATCGCGGTAGTCATTGGATTCGCAGCGGTAGGAGCACTTGCCGCGTG
>JBDHLU010000375.1:0-2049 GCA_039656555.1 Gemmatimonadota bacterium
GGGGGCGGGATCATCTCCTACGCGGTATCGCAACGGAGTAGCACGATCGTCGAACTCAACGTCTTCGAAAACGACGTGCGTGGCAACCTCGCAAGCGTTGCGGGAGGCGGTATCGCAGCAATCACCACGGCGGATTCCGATCCCCAGAACGACCCGCTGACACGGGGGCCCGCGTTGACCAAGTCCACGATCCGTAACAATCTGGTCGCCATCAACGCGGCTACCGACGGTGGAACTGCGACAACGGCGGTCGGAGGAGGCATCTTTGCCTATGCCGAGGGTTTTGGCGGCGTCAGCAGCACGGAACCTGCCAAGAGCCAGATTTTCTTGAACTTCAACACCGTCGTACAAAACACGTCCGATACCGGAAGCGGTGGGATTGAATTGGAATCCTTCACCACCCTCGATTCCAACGGAGACGATGCCTCGGCCGAGGTCGAGATCAATCATTCCATCATTATTGACAACAGCGGCTACGGCGTCGGCGGACCTCAGCCCCTCGAGGGGGGGGTCTTGGCACCCGCGGGCGGCACTGGTACGTTCAGTTTGGCGATCGTTCGGAATTCGATGTTCATGAACGCCAACGGCGATTTCGAAGGCTGGATCGTACCGGGCCCCAACAACATGTTTTCGGACCCATTACTCGATGCGTCCTTCAGACCCTCGCGGTGCTCGAACACAATCGATGCCGGGGATCCGCTGATTTCCGCGGCTCTCGAACCGGCGCCCAACGGTCCGCCCGGAGCTCCCGCCGGACTGGTCAATCTCGGGCACACCGGCGGCACGTCGTTCGCAGTCACGACGCTTGCCGATCCGACGGGCGACGGCGCTGTCGACGGGATCGACTTGCTTCGAATCTCGGTCGCGTTCGCGACCGATCCAATCAGCGCACGCTGGGATCCACTCGTCGATCTGGACCGGGACCTTTTCATTAGCGGCATTGATCTGGCCCTACTGGCCGCAGATTTCGCACAGAGTTGCCCATGAGCCGGCCAAAAGAGGAACGCATGAAACGACCAAGTTCAACGCTTTGCCTGCTCGTCTTGCTGGGGGGGCTCTGCCTGACCGCCTGCGGCGGCGGCGGCGGAAACGTTCCCCCCGGTGGGGGTGGCCTGATCACCGCGGCGTTTACGCCGAGCAACCCGATGCCCGGGGTGAATTCGATGTCGATGCAGCCCGGAACCGCGACCAACGACACGTTTCAGATCGTCGTCAATGTCACCGACATCGTCGATTTCTTCGGCGCCGCGTTTCGTGTCGTGTTCGATTCGACGACCGCCGAATTCCTGAGCTTTGATGACAGCACGTCCTTCCTCCACAACCACCCGGATTCACCGGTTGTGGATATCCGCGCCGAGATCGATCCGGCTGATCCCGACTCCGTGCTGGTCGTCGCCACACTTCAGCAAACGTTCCTGTACATCCCGGGATTCACATTCACCGCACCCGATCCTGACGGCGATCAGGTGTTGCTGATTCTGACTTTCCGCGCGACCAGTCCCACCGCCGGCAACCCGTTCACGTTCGGCACCGCGACAACTCGCGAGGTGTCTACGTGCGAGCCGCCACCCATGATCGGCCCGACTCCGGCTTGCATCATGGTTGCCGACGGCAACCTGACGTGGAACGGCGGAACGATGAGCGCCAACTAAGCAGCGCCCCGCTTGCGGTACGACATCTGTTCGAGCAAGTGTTTGACCGCGACGGGTAGCGGCGCGCCGCTGCGCACGGCATAGGCGTAGCGCACCTCCGGCACATCGGTCATTTCGAGCATGGCGTAGCGCGTAGGACGTGGGCGGGGTGTAAACGCGACGGCGGGAACCGGCGCGACACCCAGACCGGTGATCACGAAACGGCGCACGAGCGACAGGTTCCCGACTTCGACCGCGGGCCGGAAACGCAAACCCTTCCGCGCAAAGGCGCGCTCGAGATGCGACCGGAACGACGAACCGGGCTGCAGGGTCACGATCGGCTGGTCGGCAAGCGCTGCCAGATCGACCGACGAGCCGGCGTCATCCAGCACCCCCGGCGGCGTCATCAATTGCACCG
>JBDHLU010000376.1:0-2046 GCA_039656555.1 Gemmatimonadota bacterium
AGATCGTAATTCAGACCGCTCAAGTACTCGAAACACACGTTCACCGGTAGGCCCGTGTGCCTCGCCGCTGAGGTCGCGAGGTCGTCCAGGTGTTCCAAACCCCATGCCCGAGACGCGATCAATGATTCGTGAATGCGGCGCACGCACATTTCAAAACTGTTTCCTTTCCCTTTTCCCCTTTCCCCTTTCCACCTTTTCCCCTCCTAGCCGCCCACACTGCAAACACGAATGGCAGGCCAGTCCACCGTTTCCACTCGTCGCCGAGATCGTAGCGGTACTGGTAAACGTTCTGAGCGGCAAGCAGCAACGCGGCATCTCCAATGACCAGAACCGCTTCGTGGGGCAAGTCTGTGAGTGCGTTGAGGTCTGCTGCCTCGGTTCTCGCCTCGACGAAGTGTGGAGCCACTTTCCACACGTCTTTGCACAAGAGTTCTAGAAGGTGTATCGACGTGCGTGATGACGCGGACACAAGTACCGTTTTGCCATCGAGTTCTTCTGCTGAGCGGTTGCTAAAGAGCGCAACGCTCCGGACGGGGCCGTCGCAAGAGACCGCGAGATCCGGAAGCAGAACGTAGCTCTCGGCATCGCGCGCATACTCGACCGCGGATATCACGGACACATCGAGTTCTCCAGCGGCCAACAAGCCGTTCAACTCTGAAGGGGTTCCCGTCACCAGGTCCGCGTCGACCGGCACAATCCCGCGATCGATGGCTCCATACACTGGGAAGCAGTTGATGTAACCTATCCGGCCGAGTCGCATCTATGACCGCCCGGCACCAACGAGATGCACGAGTTCGGATGCGCCGGCCACAACCTCGCCTACCGCTTCGAAGATTGGGTCGTCCACATCAAAATGGCGAATGTCCTCGTAGAGTGAGTTGCGCTCGACGGGTTCCTTGCCGGCACCCTTGATCATACGGACGAGCTGACCGTAAGACATCATCATTGGCGTTTCCGCACCCGCCTCGTGATACACGCGCTCGTAGACGACGGTACCCTCGACGTCGTCACAACCGAAAGAAAGAGCAAGTTGCGCGACAAACTGCGTCACCATCGGCCAATGAGTCTTGACGTGCGGGATATTGTCCAGAAACAAACGACCGATTGCGATGTTCTTGAGGTCCTCGTACCCAGTCGTGGCCGTGCCTTCTCGACCCAGCTCGGTACCAAGTTCGTTGTGGTCGGGATGATACGCGAGTGGGATATAGGTAAGGAATCCCCGTGTCTCATCCTGCAGTTCACGCAACTGTGTCAGGTGATGGATCCGATCTTCGGCACTCTCGACGTGACCGTATAGCATCGTGCAATTCGTGGGGATCCCAAGTTCGTGGGCCTCCCGATGCACGCGAACCCAATCCTCAGCCACCATCTTTCGATCCGCGATCGTCGACCGCACGGCCGGTGAAAACACTTCGGCTCCGCCGCCGGGCAGTGTGGTGAGACCCGCGGCCTGCAATTCGGTGAGCACTTCACGCGTCGTCGACTTCTCGATTCTCGCGAGGTGCGCGATCTCCACTGCGGTCAACGCCTTGATCTGGACTCCTGGGTGACGCTCCTTCAGCCCGCGGATCATGTCGGTGTAGTACGACAGCTTCAACTTCGGATGTAGGCCCCCGACAATGTGGAACTCGGTCGTGGGACCACCCCGCGCGGCTTCAGCCTCCTGGTATACCTCTTCGAGCGTTCTCGTGTACGCGCCATCCTCCTTGGGAATCTTCGCGAACGAACAGAACACACACGTGTTACGGAGGATACAGACGTTCGTGGGATTGATATGTTGATTGGCCGAAAAGAAGACGCGATTGCCGTTCTTCGCGTCATTGGCAGCGGCGGCGAGGCGGCCGATGCCTAGGAGGTCGGCTGATGCATACAACACCAGACCGTCTTCGGCCGAGAGTCGGTCACCCCGTTGAACTTTTACGGCAATCCGCTCGAGGGTAGGATCGGTCGTGAGCCGATCGGCGGTCATTCCCGATACGTCCCCACGGCCAGCGAGACATTGTGTCCGCCGAATCCAAACGAATTCGAGAGGGCCACATCCACCTG
>JBDHLU010000377.1:0-2042 GCA_039656555.1 Gemmatimonadota bacterium
GAAGTGGCAGGTCTCGACCGATGGTGGCACCGAACCCATGTGGTCGCGTGATGGACGCGAGTTGTTCTACCGGAACGGCAACGATGACCTCATTGCCGTGACCGTGACCGCCACAACAACATTCACTGTTGGGCAGAAGCAAGTACTGTTCTCCGCCAGGCCGTATCTGGCAGACGCGAACCATGCGAATTTTGACGTGCACCCGGACGGACGGTTCCTCATGCTGCTCAACGTCTCGGCCAGTGGTGGCGAGCTGATTTGGGTGGAGCACTGGCTCGCGGAGTTGAAGGAGTTACTCGGCAATTGACCGAAATCACGTCTCGCCTCTCCACGGCGCTCGTGGGCCGAAGGGAATAACGAATATCCAATATCGAATTTCGAATCTCGAAGTGTTGGCCGATCCTTGCCTTCGATATTCGACATCGGAGGCGCTCGAGATCGTCGAGCGCTATTTTCCGAGTGACCGGATTCCTGCCAAGACCCGATTCGCGCTCGATGAAATGCTGGGGGCTCAATGAAGACGCACCGCGAAACACTCACGTTCGAAGTTCCCGAACGCATGGACTTCGTGAACATCACGCCCGATGTCGACCGTGCAGTTCAGAGCAGTGGTGTCCGTGACGGTCTCTGCCTAGTCAACGCCATGCATATCACAGCCAGTGTCTTCATCAATGACGACGAGCCTGGTCTCCATGCTGACTACAAGCGCTGGCTCGAGGAACTCGCGCCGTTCGACGCGAGCCCGGAGCGCTACCATCACAACCGCACCGGAGAGGACAACGCCGACGCGCACCACAAGCGTCAGATCATGGGGCGTGAGGTGGTCGTTGCCATCACGGACGGCAAGCTCGACTTTGGCCCGTGGGAGCAGATCTTCTACGGCGAGTTCGACGGGCGCCGACCCAAGCGCGTGCTCGTGAAGATCATCGGGGAATAGCGAGACGTCCTTCGCCCTTCGCCCTTCGCCCTCCTAACTTTCCTCCATGTGCGGACGCTTCACCCAAGCCGATCTCGACAAACTCGACGAGACCCTCTTCCAGCTGTTCGGGATCTCATCATCCGAGCCGCGATACAACATCGCCCCCACCCAAAACGCCGCCGTCATTCGGGAGGGCAACCGCGGCCGCACCATCGAGCCGCTCCGATGGGGTCTCATTCCTTCTTGGGCCAACGATCCGAAGATTGCCATGCGCACGATCAACGCCCGCGCCGAATCGATCGCCGACAAGCCCGCGTTCAAAGAATCGTTCCGGCAGCGACGGTGTGTCATACCTGCCAGTGGCTTCTACGAATGGAAAAAGAGTGGATCGAAGAAACAGCCGTACTTCATTCACCCGCCATCGGGCCATTTCGCGTTTGCTGGATTGTGGGACCAGTGGTTCAGCCACCAGGAGGGCCCGGTCGAGACGTTTACGATCATCACCACCGACGCGAACGACGCGTTGCGCGATTTGCACGATCGCATGCCGGTGATTCTCGAACACGACGCGGTCGATGCGTGGCTGGCCCCCGAGAACCGGGACCTAACTGAACTCCAAACCTTCCTGCATCCTGCACCCTCCACCCTTACCGACTTCCACCCCGTCTCCACTTTCGTGAACAAAGTCGCCAACGAAGGCCCCACCTGCATCGAGCCCGTGGATACAGAGCTCGCATGATCGACCTCACGGCGGTCGGAAGCCTGCTCGAAGCGTTCGATCCGGGACCGCACGCGCACGATGTAAACAGCCTGGCGCAGACCCTCGCGCTCATCACCGACAAGACTGACCCATTCGACCGATCGGACTACGACCCCGGTCACATCACGGCTAGCGCCATCGTGTTGTCACCCGACGGAGAGTCGGTCGTGCTCGTAAACCACGTCCGCGTCGGGCTGTGGATCCAACCCGGGGGTCACGTCGAACCCGATGACGCCACGCTCGTGGACGCCGCCCGCCGCGAGGTCGAAGAAGAAACGGGAATCACGCTGCCCCGCACGAAGTCGCCGTCACTCGTGCGCGTCGACGTGCATGAGATTCCACCTTTCAAGAACGAGCCGAGGC
>JBDHLU010000378.1:0-2039 GCA_039656555.1 Gemmatimonadota bacterium
GCCGACACTCATGGCGCCGAGTACGACCGTGAGTTGCGTAGCGTTGAACCCCGCCGCGGTCGCGCCCATCACGACACCGATCGTGATGATGATGTAGTTGATCAGGCTCACCAGCGTCGACATGGTACCGGGTCGCATCTGCAGGCGCGGGAAGACCTCCTCGGAGAGAACGAAACGCACGACCCGCGCGAAGAAGGTAGTCGCGATCAGGATGGCGATCGCGCCGAGGACGCCCCCGAGCCTGATCTCAAGGCTGCCGACCGCAAGCGACCATCCCAGCATCGCTTCGAATCCGTCCTGCACCTGATCCAAGAGGCGGAAATTGCGCAGCATGCTAGTAGCCCAGCCATAGACGGCCACAATCGTCATGGGGATGAGGATGGCGCGCTCGAACCGGCGTTGGCGCTGACGGACGTTCGCCAGGTCGGTGCCGACAAGACCGGATTGCATGAGAGGCAGCAAGCCACCGAGGGCTCGCAGGAGGATCATCCAGGCGAAGGCGCCAAGGGCGCTGTTGATGGTGCCGATCACCAGGGTAGAGCCGAGATCGACCCAACCCAGAACATCGGCCGCGCCGCCGAGCAGCAAGAGCGCCCCCGCGACCACGTTGCCTCCGCGAGCGAGCCGCCACAGCCAACCAGCGTCGCGCGGCCAGTTGTGGAATGCCCGGTAGGCAAGAGCGGCACCAACGCCGGCCATTACCAGCATGAGGATACGCCCGATAAGGGCGCCATCCGGAACGAACCCGTGCAACGTGGCGACCACGTACAGGCCGACGAGGCCGCGGAATGCCGAAGGTGGTACGTGGCCTGACAATCCGTGGCTGAGTCGGATGATGGCCACGATGACCACGAGCCGGAGCATGTCCTGAACCGGTCCCGTGATGGGGTCGAGAAGGAACATCCCAGCCCCGAGTGCAGCGAGTGCTGCGATCGACACCGGCCGCGAAACAACGAACGCTGCGACGTCGAAGCGACGTTCGTCGGGCCACCCACGCCTGAATCCGCGCGCGACGAGAGCCAGTACCAGGAACACGGCGAAGATGAGTCCGAGCATCAACAACTGCCCGGTGTGTCCACTGGACCAGTCACTAGCCGTACGCCACCAGTAGCGGCCGGCCGCGCGGACTTCCGCCAGGACCGTGGCGGGACCCGTTACCGGCGTTCGCCACAGCGGCGGCGCATCGCGCCGAAACATGCGCTCGCGAATCTGGCCTGTGAGTTCGTCAAGTCTGGCGAACGCATCATTGACGCTCTCGAGGCGACGCGACACCCGATTCATGAGCTCGCTGATGGCGTCGATGCGTGGGCCGAGGGCAGCGAGCGCGTTATCGGTCCGAACCTCGAGGTCTTCCATGGCGGCCAGGACCTCTGGACCGAGTCCGGACTCGGCCAGAGCGTCGTGGGTAAGGACCCACGTCTCACTTTCGAACTGGACCTCGACCCGTAACT
Source organism: Gemmatimonadota bacterium (assembly GCA_039656555.1). Taxonomy (GTDB): domain Bacteria; phylum Gemmatimonadota; class Gemmatimonadetes; order Gemmatimonadales; family GWC2-71-9; genus CAMYLY01. The sequence goes on from JBDHLU010000378.1 coordinate 1,452, forward strand.
CGATCAGCCTCTGCCATCGCCCCTGCAAAGTCGCCATCCACGCTTGCTGGCGGATCTCGGCGCGCTGCCAGCGCTCACGCTGATCCGTCAGCGTGCGAACAGAGACCGTACGCTCTTCGATTCTGTCGAGCTCCGACATCAGGGTGTCGAGCTTTTCGCGCTCGCCAGCCAGCGTCGTCCCGAGTTCCGCGATCACCGGATCGGGCGCGACCAGCTCGGCTACGCGTGCGAGCAACGCGTCGGTCTCCGCTCCGCGCGGAATTATCGCGGTCGCCGGAACTGCCGTCGGCCCCGAGGCCGACTCTTCTGCTCCCACCTGGGTCGCGGCGGCGGATCCTGCTTCCTGCGCGGCCAGGGGGGACGCGGCGATCGTGAGGAGGATGAACCCGACGATCGGGAATCGGATAGCGGCGCGGCGTCGCGAGGTGCTCGGATGGGGCGCGATCGATTTCATGTGTGTTCGCCTCATCGATACGTGTCAGAAGACATAGCCGACCGACGCACCGAGAACGAGGGCTTCGTCGCGACCGACGAAGTCGATAGCGACGTTGGGGGCAAGCAACCACCTACCAAACTCGAACTCGTACA
>JBDHLU010000379.1:0-2037 GCA_039656555.1 Gemmatimonadota bacterium
TGGAGGGCGTCATCGTATTCTCTCCGTCCGGGGAGTTGGTGTACGCGAACGAGGCAGCCGAAGTCACGGTCCGTGGTCTCAAAGAAAACGGCCAGGTGACTCGTGCCATTCTTCCCAAACTTGCCCGGCTCGGCGCCAGGATCGCGCCGCTGTGGGTGGACGGGTCCAAGCTGGGCGAAGCGGTTTACCTGCCGCCCTCGATTCACCTGTCAGACGACGATTCGGGCACCCTCGCGGACCGCGAACGGGACGCAATCCTCCAGATGCTCGAGTCGACCGGCTGGAAGCTGACTCAGAGCGCAAGCAACCTGGGAATCTCCAGGACCACGTTGTGGCGTCGGCTGAGGGCATACGGCCTTGAACGGGACAGCCGCGGTCGATGGTCACAGCCCTCCTAGCTCTAGCTCTCTCCCTCCAACAAGCCGATTCGGCCACGTTCCAAGACGCCGCAACGGCAGAGCTGTACGCGTTGGCACGCCAACGCCATATCCATCAAGACACGTTAGTCCGCGACTACCAGGCATCGATACACACGCGCCTAGAGGCGTCGGCCGGGAAGAGCCGTTTTGCGCGTCAGACTACACTGATGGCGCACGAGACGATGGCGCGGATCACGTGGAAGATGCCGAACGATCTAAAGGTCCAAGTGGTCGGAACACGGGCAAAGCTGCCCTTGATCGGGATGCTGAGCGGGCTGGCCGATGTGGATGATGACGTGGAGCGGGAACTCCGCAACGAACTCGTAATGGATCGACCGTGGTTCATTCCCCGGGCGTTCGGCGACAGCATTCGGCTCATGGGAGTGCCGGAACACGCGGCGCTTCATCCACTCGCGGCCGGCGCGACGGACTACTACCGGTTCGCGATCGTCGACTCGGTTGAGGTCAGGGTGCCGGGCCAAGTTGTTCGTGCCAAAGCGATGAGCATCGAGCCGAAGCGATTCGGGCCGGCTCTTGTGGCGGGCACGATGTGGGTCGATGCAGCAACAGGAGATGTCGTGCGAATGCGAATGTTGTTCCTCGGCGAGTACTTGTGGGATGAGCCGTCGGGAAACACCCCCGAAGACAGCGCGGACGTGCGCAGGGACAACGCCGAGGCCAAGAAGTACCTCACGGTCGAGGCCGAGATCGAATATGCGCTGATCGATCAGCGGTACTGGATGCCCTATCGCCAGCTTCTCGGGATCACAGTGGAAATCCCTATGTTCCTGAACATGACCATCCCGGCGCGGGCGGTGACCACCTTTTCCGAGTACGAGGTGAATGTCGATCCGGAGTTGACGTTTGCAATCCCAGAGGACGAACTCGAGGAAGATGGGCACGCTCGCCGGCAGATTCGGATCAAGGAGGGCGACGAACGCCAAGACCGCGATAAGGATGACAAACAGCGTGCCAACGGGTATTACCGCGCCAGCACCTGGAATGACGGTCGTTGGGAAATCGATGTTCCGCCGGCGGATTCGCTCGAGGCGTACGAGTGGGACTCGGAGTTTCGGACCGAGCTGGGCGCCGATGAGCAAGAGCGGCTCCGTGAGACCTTCGCCGAACTTGCCAAACTCGAAGACGAACTTCCCTCGGAGTGGACCGGGAAACGACGATTTGGGTTGGCTTGGGAAACCGCGGCCGACATCTTCCGCTTCAATCGTGTGCAAGGTGTCTCACTCGGCCTCGGGTACGAGGTCAAGCCACGCATCGCGTACACGTCCCTTTTGGCATCCGCCCGTTTCTCTTTTGGGGACAAGCGGCTCACGGGGTCGTTGACTGCCCGGCGCGACGGTCCATACGCCCGCATCGACCTCAGCGGCTATAGGGACATACGCGAAGTCGAGCCATGGACGCGCGGTATTGGGATCGGCAACTCTAGCAACGCGTTGTTCGTCGGCCACGACGATGCGGACTACTTCCTGGCAACAGGCGGAAAACTATCGGTAACGTGGAACGACCGTTGGCGTCAGAACATGACGTTGCACGTTGCTGTCCAGCGGGAGGAGTCCATGGCCCAAGTGAACAACAACAACATCTGGGGCACGGATATTCT
>JBDHLU010000380.1:0-2028 GCA_039656555.1 Gemmatimonadota bacterium
GGTGCCCTAGTTGAAGCAGGTTCGTTCATCGATCGATTCCGCCTTGCGAACCCGGATCCTTCACTTCTCACGCAACTCATGTTGATGTACGAATGTGTTGCAGACCCACTCGCAGCAAGTTGGAGAGCGAAGGTTCGGACTAACGCCGTGGGGGTCCTTCTGGCCGGTAAGGCGTTGTCAGTTGCCGCATTGCAGCATGAGTGTGCCGAAGGCGCCTTCAGGGCAATCCTTGACGAGCCTGGGACATCACGCCGAGATAGGTGGGGAGCGTTTCTGGGCCTTCAAGGGATCCTCGTCGCCACCGGTCGCAACCATGAGGCCCTCGAATTGATCGACTCCGTGGCGGTTCGTATAGGGTCGGCACGTTCGCTCTTTGTCATGAACACGATTGCCGGCGCCAAGATGGAAGACCAGGCTGGTGAGCTCGACAGCTTCGCGAAAGAGTACTTTGGACACCGGTATGAGAAACTGACCAGGGCGGAACCGCTCTGGGTACTTGCGGGGTGGAACCAACACCTGGACAATACCACGGTCGTAAAGCAACTCGCGGGAGCACTCTCCACTCTGGCACTCGAGTCCAACTCTCGTCGCGACCACATTCTTGCTGCAGGCCTCGCCGCTCAAGCCGCACTGCCAGACACATCCACTGCGATCGCTCGGTTACGGGCGATCCCCTCCGACAACAGCACCGATTTGGCCTGGAAATTCGGCTCAGCGTTGCCGCCCGAACGTCTGCTACTCGCGAGACTACTTCTCGCAGGCGGTCAGTGGCGGGAAAGCCTTCTTGCTGCAAGTGTGTCCGATCATCCTCAACCGGTGATGTTCCTACCGTATTTGCCACAAAGTCTGGTCATCCGCCTTACCGCCGCAGAAGCTTTGGGGGACACGAAGGCTGCCGACGTGTTTCGAGGCCGGCTTGAGAGGCTGTATCGCGATGACCTACTCGCAGGACCACCTTAAGCCGTAGAGGTGCACCATGCGCTGGAAGAGACCTGTCTTGGCTGTGGCCATCCTAGGCATCCTCGTCGGGGGATGTGTCAGTCAGAAAGAGTTCAAAGCGTACAAACAAGGGATCACAAAAGATGGAAAGGCTGTAGAACAATGGATCGGGGAAGCACAGCAGTGGTTCCTGTGGTTCGACACGAACAAGAATCTCTGGTGTCCTGGCGGAGGCTGTGGCACACCACCCGTACCGGATCCGGAGCCTGATGGGAAATGGGGTGGCGGTTGACACCGGCCACAGGCAATTCAAGGATCGCGTTGGACGCCCCCTCGACTCGTCGAGGGGGCTCCTAGCCGCGGAGCCGTTATTCGCTAACGGTCATTTCTGGGAGAGCTTTCTTACTGCAAGTGTGTTCGCCCACTCTCAACCCGTGATGTGCCTTCCGAAGAACTCAGTAATCCATCTCCAGGCTGTGTGAGCCAAAGGGGACCAAGGCGTGTCGAGACCATCTTGGAGGGGTTCTAGCGCGAGGACCTATTGGCAGATCTACCCTGAGACAGCGGAGATGTCCAATGCGCTGGAAGAAATCCGTTTTGGCGTTGGTCATCCTAGGCATCCTTGTCGGCGGATGTCTCGGTAAGAAGGAATTCAATGAATACAAAGCGCAAATCAAGGTAGATGGGGATTCAGTAGACCTCTGGATCGAGGCCGCACACGCATGGTTCATGTGGTTCGGGTGGAACGAGACTCTTTGGTGCTCCCAAGGAGGCTGCGTCGACTTTGGACGTGTTGGCCCTATTCCTTCAGACCCACCACCCGATGGGGAATGGGGTGGTTGACACTGGGGCCACGGGTAATCAAGGATCGCGTTGAAAGTCCCCTCGACTAGTCGGAGAAAACTATCTTATCGTCTTGTATGGGGAAGGGACGCTGAATGCCTAGGCCTAGATCGAATTGACTAATCCCCGTACGGCACCCAGATGTTCTTGATCTCCGTCGCGTGCCGCAGGAATTCCCTTCCTGCGGCCCCGGCGGAAGCCCAGTCCCGCCCCTCTCCATAATCCACCCAACTCCGCTTCATGTTC
>JBDHLU010000381.1:0-2014 GCA_039656555.1 Gemmatimonadota bacterium
CTCGGGAATCAACGTTGATCGAGTGATCAGTGTGACCTGGATCCTCGCGGGAGGGCTGGCAGCGATCGGCGGAATCTTCTTCGCAGCAAATGAGGCAGTCCAGTGGGACATGGGGTTCCGCCTCCTGCTGCTGATCTTCGCCGCTGTGGTGCTTGGCGGCCTCGGCACTGCATACGGAGCCATGGTCGGAGGATTTGTTGTAGGAGTAACGGTGGAAATGAGCACACTCTTCGTACCAAGTGAATTGAAGAGTGCTGTTGGTCTAGCCCTACTCATCGTCATTCTTCTCGTTCGCCCCCAGGGACTTCTAGGCAAGAAGGAGCGAATCGGCTGATGGATGTGTTGGTGATCCTGCGTGATGGTTTTCTTGCCATGATTGGCCCGGTCACCGCGGCATATGCGATCTCAGCGATCAGCCTCAACCTTCAGTTTGGCTACACCGGCCTGCTGAACTTTGGGCAGGTATCCTTCATGCTCGCAGGCGCATACGGCACAGCAATCACAGTCGAGCTTGGTGGTTCTCTCTGGCTCGGAATCGTCGTTGGGATTCTCATGGCGGTTCTCTTGGGACTCCTTCTCGGGCTGCCGACATTGCGATTGCGCGCTGACTACCTGGCCATCACGACGATCGCAGTTGCCGAAGTGCTTCGTTTGATCGTCCGGTCATCGTGGGCAGAGCCGCTTACCAACGGTGTTTTTGGTATCCAGGGATTTGCCTCTGCGTTCTTCGACCTCAACCCCTTCAGTGGCGGTGCCACCTACGGATTCGGCTCATGGCTCGTGACCGGGAGACGCCTATGGGTGATGATCATCGGGTGGGCACTTGTCGCGATGCTCCTGCTGCTAACGCGGAGGCTCATTCGGAGTCCTTGGGGACGTGTTCTCAAGGCCGTGCGCGAGGACGAGGACGCTGCACGATCACTCGGAAAGGACGTCTTTGGATACAAGCTCCAATCGCTCATGATCGGAGGAGCAATCGGTGGCCTTGCAGGCATCCTTCTCGCCGTTGAGCAGCAGAATGTAACACCCGATGCCTACCTACCAAACGTCACCTTCATCTTGTATGTCGTCGTGATACTCGGCGGCGCAGGCACGATCCTCGGTCCGGTGCTCGGGGCGCTGGCGTTTCAGTTCCTGTTCTTCACCTTCGACGGTTTGATGGCTTCAGCCCAGGCGAACATCAGCTTTGTTGGGAAGATCCTGTCGCCTGCCGAAGCGGGTCAACTCAAGATGGTGCTGGTTGGGGTGGGGTTGATGGTATTGATGATCTACCGCCCACAGGGCATACTCGGTGATCCGAATGAGGTGACACTCGATGCCAAATGAGCATGCAGACCGGCTGGTTGGGACCGCTCCTGAGCCAGGTGTGGCGAAACCCGACAGCGTGCTTGTGATCGACGGTCTTCGCCGGTCATTCGGTGGATTGAACGCTGTTCACGTCGACCATCTCGAGGTTCAAAGACACACTGTTACGTCGCTGATCGGTCCCAATGGAGCAGGCAAGACGACCCTCTTCAACCTGCTCAGCGGATTTGACAAGCCGGACGGGGGTGACTGGCATCTCAACGGTGGTTCTCTCATCGGTATCTCAGCCCACCACATCGCACGACGTGGCATGGTGCGGACGTTCCAGCTCACTCGATCTCTTGCGCGGCTCACGGTGACGGAGAATCTGCTCGTCGCCAACCAGAACAACCCTGGGGAGACCCTTTGGGGTGCGATCGCTGGACGATGGCACGCGGCGGAGGGCGCCGCCGAGATACGCGCAAGGAGTCTCCTCGATCGCTTCGAACTCACCCACATGGCCGATGAATACGCTGGTTCACTATCGGGTGGACAACGCAAGCTGCTTGAGGTCGCCAGAGCGCTCATGGTGGATCCAGAGGTAATCATGCTCGATGAGCCGATGGCAGGCGTCAATCCCGTGCTGACGCAGTCATTGCTTGGCCACATCACCGGGCTGCGAGACAAAGGAAAGACCGTCATCTTCGTGGAGCACGACATGGACGTTGTG
>JBDHLU010000382.1:0-3927 GCA_039656555.1 Gemmatimonadota bacterium
CCTGCTGGAGCGCGACTCCAAGAACGCGCAGGCAGCGGTGCAGTTCGTCATGGCGCAGCCGTCGATCAGTTCACAGCTCATCGACAACCTCAACTCGTCGACGCACGTCCGGGCGATGCTTACGGATATGTTCTTGGTGGATGAGGTGCTTGGAGTTGGAGACAGTTAACGCGGCTCGGCTAACTGACTGTCGCTAAAGCGACGCGAACTCCTCGAGGGAAACGGTAGAATCTGGAAACGCCTTCAATATTTTCCTATCCTCCGTGACCAGTGGAATCGACAACTCGCGGCTGACCGATACGAATTCGCAATCGTACGCCGAGCAACCGGAGTCGGCCGCAAGATCCAAGACGAGATCGGGTGAAACGAAATACTCGCTTCCCAGCATCATCTTTTGGGCCGTGAGAAAGATGGCTTTGCCACTCTCGACGTCCAGCAGATTACCTCTTACCATCGTCGCCAACGCGTTCCGGAACTCACTACGCCATAGAAATGGGGCGACCCAGTCCGGGTCGCGCTCGTGAGCCGCTAGGGCCGCTGGCGAACACCGGTCCGGCAAATACAGATAGGCTATCACATTGGTGTCGGCTACAATCATTCGCGGCCCCACCGCTTCGCCGCGTCGATATCCAGGTCGGTAAGAGGTGGGCCCTTGAACAGTTTTCGGAGTTCCGCTGCTTTCGCCCGGACTTCCTTTGGGTCCAACCGCCGGGGGCGCAAAGCCTCCTCGAGGCAAACGATGATCTCGCTGTTGATGCTCCGCCGGTTCCCAGCCGCGCGCGCCTTTAGGCGTTCGTATAGCTCGGGTGGGATCCCCTTGAGCGTGAAGGTAACCATAATGGTTCCATTTTGGTTTCCTTCCAATATACGGGCGAGTTGGGCCACGGTCAACGAGAAGCAATCGATTTCCGGATGGCCCTGAGCTCGTCCCGGATCATCTTTAGTTCGATCTTGAGGTTCTCCATCTCCCGGCGACTGTCGTAGACCTGATCCAGCCATGCCTGGATTTCGTCTACGCCCTCTTCGCCGAGGACTTTGTAAAGGTTGGGAATGTGGACGAGGCGCGCCATCGGGAATCCCTGGGGAGCGTGGAATCCAAGGTGGGCGGATAGCAACGGAGAGACATAGGCGAAAAAATGCGAGAGTTGTCGTTCTTTTTTCCGTCTTCTCGTCTTCAGCATCCTGATGGCAACGAGTCGCCGTCAAACTTGACTCTCACCTCAATTCGAATTCGCCCATGCCTCCGTGAGGGCGTCCACGAAATCCCCCGCCGTTGCAAAGCGCTCGTGCCGCTCACGAGCGAGCGACCTAGCAATGACCTTGTCTAACTCCGGCGGGATATCGCAACCGCGGCAGCTCAAACTCGGGAGTGGTGCTGTCACCTTGCGCCGCATGATCGCGGTCGTGGTCATCCCGGTGAACGGCGTCTCACCACATAGCATCTCGTACACAACACACCCCAAACCGTACTCATCAGACCGGCCATCCAGTTCGACGTCGCCATAGGCCTGCTCGGGACTCATGTAGGCGGCCGTGCCTACCACCAACCCAGGCTCCGTGATGCGCTCGGAGGCGGATTTGCTCATCGCAATGGCGATGCCGAAGTCGTTCACCTTGGCCCGCCGGCCATCGAACAACACGTTTTCGGGTTTGATATCGCGGTGCACCACATCATGGGCGTGCGCGTAGTCGAGCGCGTTGGCGGTGGCACGAGCAACGCTGAGCGCTTGCGGGATCGGGAACGACCCTTGGTCATCGAGGCGATCCCTTAGTGACGGACCGGATACGTAGGGCATCACGTAGTAGATGAGACCCTGCGCTGCACCGGCGTCCAGAATCTGCAGGATGTTGCGGTGACGGAGCTGCCGCATGATCTGGATTTCTCGGAGAAAGCGCTCCACGCCCATGGACGCGGAAATCATGGACAACAGCACCTTGATTGCGACCACCCGACCGTCCCACCGGTCGCGAGCCCTTATGACCCGGAGCCAAGCTCGTGCCGAACGTCATACCGATCGCTGACTGCGCTACGGAGGCGTGCCAAATCCGTGTGCACCGTGACCTCTCCTGCCTAGCCGACCACCGCTCCAGTGGTCATGGGCCAATACGGGATGGTACACATGAATGGTTAATTGGATACGGTCAATTATGAGTCAATTACACGGAAGAAGTCGGCCTTCCCTACCCCGCCAACCGGCCTCTAAGGTCTTCCACCAATGCCTGTTTGTCCGACTCCGCCTTGATCGCGGCACGCTCCGCCGTGCCCAGTACGCGCCGCGCTGTGCGGAACGCTCCAGCCTCGACGGCGCTCTCCACGATACCGAGGGCCGAATCCAGGGCTTCTTCGTGCTGCGCGGTCATGGCGAGCAATTCGGCTCGCAGCGCCTGCGATTCCACATCGGGCTTGGACTCGAGAAACTCGATGGCGTGTTCACGTATCCGGCGCTGCTCTCCGCGTCGAATACACTCTGACCGGATAATCTCCGGAAGCAACCGACCATTGAACACATAGCGGTTACCGGTAAACCCGATCAAGCGCTCGCGCTCCAATTCGTCGAGCGCACTCTCAACGGTTGGTCGGTCAAAACCCGTCAGGTGCATGATCAGGTCGACGTCCACCAACGCCCCGGTCATACTCGCAGCCCTCACGACCGCATCCGCGTCGTCGGACAGGCGTGACACCCGCCCGACCAACGCGAAGCGAGCCAAAGACGGAATGGAGAACGGAAGCGGCGCGTCGTACGTCGATCCCTTCGGGGGCCACTCTAGCATGTCTTCCCTGAGGCGAGTCGTTTTCTCCAGGTCGCGCAGCAACATGACACTGAAGAACACGTTGCCACCGGATTCCAGTGACACGCGCCGCGCCAAGCGATTGCAGTCGTCGTGTTCGGTGCACCACGAAGCCACGTGCCGGACGAGTTGTTCCGTCTCATCTAGGTCGAATGGCTCGAGGTGCACGGTCGATCCTCCGTAGTCACGATCGATCCGTTCGACCAGCGCGACAAGATCGTGCGCTTCCTTCAGCGTCGATCCGGACGTGACGACTACGGTCAGCGGAAGACCTTTTCCAACTCGGCACACGTGCTGGAGGGCGGCCAGCGTCGGTCCGTCAGCCCACTGCGCCTCGTCAATCGCCAGGACGAGTGGAGTTTCTTCAGTCACAGCGGTCACGAAGGCGAGCAGTGCATCCGCCACTTCCGTGTGATCGGACGGCGCCGTTGGTGTCACACGATCCGCGAGTTCTGGCACGACACCCGCGAGCATCTCGAGGGCACGCGTGTCGACGCCAGCCATGCCCGGCGCACCTGACAAGCCGGCACGCATCAGGGCTCGCAAGGTGCTCCATGGAGTGTCGTGATCGGTCTCCAGTAGCCGAACCACCGCCGGATACGCACCCGCGAGTGACAGGCGTTCCACACACTCGGTCAGGAGTCGGCTCTTGCCTGACCCCGGATCGCCTATGATCGCGAAGCATCGCGCAGCCTGCGCCATGTCATGTGTCAGATCGGCAAACAGCTTGTCGTGAACGTTGGACCGTCCTACGAGTGTTGGCTCGAGGCTACGGTACTTCCCTGAGTCGCGTTGCCAATCCGTGTTGCGTACACGCGTGGCCAACTCGTTCAGCGCGATACTAGGTTTCTCACCGATATCGTTCTCGAGCGTTTCGGAAAACGCGTGGAACATCGAGAGAGCAGCCGCGCTGTCGCGATCCAGCGCCGCTGCTCGCATCCCAAGTGACGCCGCTGCCTCGGCGTGGGGATGCACGCGGAGCGCACTACCGGCCAACGCGCGTGCCGATGCAAGGTCGCCCTGCGCCAGCGCCCGCTCACCCGATGCGATGCACGCGTTCGCGGCAAGATCCCGAATCCGGCCCCGCTCCACCATGGCCCACTCATCGAACGGCTGCGCGTGGTCGATGTGAAAGCC
>JBDHLU010000383.1:0-2979 GCA_039656555.1 Gemmatimonadota bacterium
AATGCCCACACTTCTTCGACCGGAGCCGCCACCTCGAATGTTTCCTGAAGTTCAATCGTCATTTAGGGGTCGCCTTTTTGTCTGTTTCTTGGTGTCGAGCTAATGCAAACGAGCACTCTGACACGAGAGTTGGCAAATCATAAGAAGCGGATGCCTTCATGCCTTTGGGTGACCTGAAGACCTCGAACAATCTCCTGTTTCATCTGACTCGCATGGAAGCGCGCGGATTCGACGCGGAGCAGGTTCTAGCCGGAACCGGCCTGACGGTCGAGGACGTCAACGTCGACTTCTTTCGCCCCGAGCCCGGGCAGTGGAGAGACGTCATCTCCAACATCATCCGGCTCACCGACGACCCTCATATCGGCATCTCCCTTGGCGCGGAATTCAAGATCAGCGACTTTGGAGTGCTGGGGTATGCGGTGCTGTCCAGCTCGACCATGTCCCAGGCCCGGGAGATCTGGGGCAAGTACAGCTCTCTCAATGAAGGCATCATTGCAAGGACGAACACTGTGTCGGGGGACACCTGGGTGTCGGAAATCGAGGACACCCTCGTTCTGGGAGAGCTATTGCCCTTTGCCGTGGAGGAATTTGTTTCTCGCACAATCGAGCTCGCCACAACTCTGACCAACAGGCCCTTTCCCATCCTCGAAATGCAACTGACCTATGACCCGCCGGACGACATGACCGTCTATGACCGCCGGTTCAATTGTCCTGTTTCGTTCAACCAGCCCCGAAATCTGATCTTCTTCGATGTCGATCACCTGAACGACCCAATCAGCCTGGCGAATGAAGAGGTGTTCAAGCTGTGCGAACGACAGTGCGAGCTCCTCGCTAGCAAGATGTCGGACGGCACGATGCTGCTCCAGCAGATCCGGGCGACTCTGGTCAAGAACCCCGGGGAGTTCCCGAGCCTGGAGGGGATGGCCAAGAAGATGAAGATGGGGTCTCGAACCCTTCGGAGGCGGCTGGCCAAAGAAGACCTAAAGTACCAGCAGATCTTGGATGACACCCGCAAAGAGCTGGCCATCCAGTACCTCGAGCACACCACCCTGACGCCCAAGGAAATCGGGTTCCTGTTGGGCTACGCCAGCGTCAGTAATTTCCGCCGCGCATTTAAGAGCTGGACGGGAAAGAAGCTGACCGATTTCCGGCCACCCAAGTAATGGTGGAACCCCTCGGTCCCCTGTCCGGGCGGCGCGTCCTCGAGCTTGCCGATGAAAAAGGGGTCTATTGCGGCAAGCTCTTTGCCGACATGGGCGCGGAGGTCATCAAGATCGAACGCCCCGGCGGGGATGCGATCCGTTTGATCCCACCGTTCTGGCGTGGAGCGCCCCATCCGGAAACGGGTCTGTTCTTCCTCTATACCAACACCAACAAGAAGAGCGTCACCCTCGATCTGGAAACGCCGGAAGGCCGGGACAGCTTGCTGCGGTTGATCCCGACGGTGGATCTGGTGATCGAGACCCTGCCGCCCGGGCGGATGGCCGAGCTGGGTCTTGGATACGACGCCCTGAGAGCTCTGAACCCCGCGCTCGTCATGACCTCGATTTCGGGATTCGGGCAGACCGGCCCGCACAGCCACTTCCAGACCGCCGATGTCGTCGCCGGGGCGATGGGCGGAGCGATGGTTGCGACGGGGTACGAAGAGGATCCACCGGTCACGCTGGCGGGGTCGCAGAGCTACATGATGGCCTCCACCCTTGCCGCTAGCAGCAGTCTGATGGCCTTACATCACGCTGCGCAGTCCGGCCGAGGGCAGCGCGTCGATATCTCGGTCCAGGAAGCGATGCTCGCCGTCACCAGCATTTGCGGTGCGGGCAAATGGCTGGATGACGGCATCGTTTCCAAGCGCTTTGGGACGGCGCTTTTTTCCTCCGTTCCGTCGGGGACTTATCCGTGCCTCGATGGGAGCGCGTACCTGATGATCAACCGCCCCCTGCACTGGCAAGCGTTGGCGCGCTGGGTGAACATATCTACATTGGTGCGATGACGCGCACTCTGCGCGTGGAGGACTTCTACCGGGAAGGCCAGCAGAGGCACCTGGCCGTGACGCCCCTCCGTGATGCCCTTTCCGTGACCCGCGATCCCCATCTGAAGGCGCGCGGCTTCTATGCCACTGCGGACCATGACAAAGAGGGAAGGCTTACCTATCCCGGCGCGCCGTACCGGTTGTCCGAGACACCTTGGCGGCTAAGGCACCCGGCGCCGGCGGTTGGCGCGAACGAGGAGCTCCTTCGGGACCTGCCCGAACCGGTTCCGTCGTCGCTCCCGTCCTTTGAGGAGCAGGGCGCGGCCGCCTTGCAGGGGCTGCGCGTGTTGGAGCTCACCGCCGGAATGGCAGGCCCTTGGATCGGTCGTCTGATGGCGCACGCCGGGGCGGATGTGATCAAAGTGGAATCCCGGAACCACCCTGATGTGACGCGCATGTATGTACATCCAAAGCATCCGGAAGAGGGCATTCAGACCCAGATTTCACCTTGGTTCACAGACTGGAACGCGGGCAAACGTTTCGTCTCGCTGGACCTCACGAAGCCGGAAGCCGTGGAGCTTGCTCGCCGCCTCATCGCCGAATGTGACGTGGTGATCGACAATCACAGCACGGGGGTTCTCGAAAAACTCGGCCTCGGGTTTGACGTGCTGAGCACCATCAAGCCCGACCTGGTGCTGTTTTCCAGCACCGGGTTTGGGGACAGTGGACCGGACAAGAGCTTCATTTCCTGGGGGTCGAATATCGAAACCCTTTCAGGGCTCTCCACCCTGTCCGGTTTTGCGCACCGTGAATGCACCATGACGCAGTTCGCCTATCCCGATCCGGCTTCGGCACTGCACGGCTTGTTTGCGGTCCTGTGTGCTCTCGAACATCGCCGCAAGACCGGCGAGGGGCAGCGGATCAACCTGTCGCAGCTGGAGGCCAGCATCGCCTCGTTCGGGCATGTGTTGATGGAGGTCTTCGCCAATGGGGACGTACCCGAGAAACGC
>JBDHLU010000384.1:0-2782 GCA_039656555.1 Gemmatimonadota bacterium
GCCAACTCCCGCTCCACGGCTCGGAGCTGTGCGAAGGCCCACTGATACTCGCGGTACGTGGAAACCAACACCGCCGTGAGCGGCAACGCAGCGTCGTCGGCCCGCGGCTCGCCCGCAGCAAGGGCCGCGCGGGTCTTGCCGGCCGTCGCGATCGACGAGTGGGCGAGCAACGCAGCAGCCGACGCCTCCGGTGTCCCGTCGACCAGCGCCGCACGAGTCACCGGATGATCGGGCCCGAGGTAGCGTTCGAAATCCGCGAACCGCGCCGCGAGGAAACGTCGCTCGAGGTCCTCGGGATGATCGGCGACCGCAAGGATGGAGTCTCGGAGCATCGCCAGCGTGTCGGCCGGTGCCCCGCGTTCGCGTGCCTCGGCGAACGTGACCGCGTGCAGCATGCGCCGGAGCACGCGCGACCCATAGGTGGACGACGCCAACTGGTAGAACGCGGCGTAGCCGTCGCCCAATTCGCGCTTCCGCTCTTGCACCTCGGCCATGCGATCGAACAGGTCGCCGTATTCGGCCGTCAACGCCGGGCTCTCCGCGATGGCCTGCCGCAGCATGCGTTCGCCGTCGAGCCGCTTCGCCATCACCTCCGTCGTGTGCAACGCGTCGAGTCGCCCGACGGCGGCCTTCCGGGAGTTGGACAACGAGAACATGCGGTTTCGAATGTTCAACTCTTCGGCGACCTCGGGGTGCCGGGCACGAAACTCCCCGAACGCGGCATGTCGGCTGGCGAGCCAGGCGCGCTGCGCCGGCACCTGCACGTCACGCAGGAACTCGAGCTGAGCCATGGTGGTGAGCCGAGTCGTCGGCCCGGGGTTTCCGATGACGAACACCACGTCGCCGGCTTCGACCCCGTCAGCGCCCCAAGCGAAATAGTGATCGGTCTGGTAGGGCTCGCCGTCTTGGTAGACCCGAATAGTGATCGGTCTGGTAGGGCTCGCCGTCTTGGTAGACCCGGAGGAACGCGAAGTCGAGGGCGTAGCGCGGATAGGTGAAGTTGTCGGGGTCACCTCCGAAGAAACCCGCCTCAAGTTCCACGGCCATGACGAGCCGTACGTCCGTGAAACGACGGAACACGTACGCCGAATACCGCCCCCCGTTGTAGAGGGCAATCATTTGGACCCAGATGCTGTCGCCGTCGGAGGCGTGTCGTTCGCCCAAACGAGCGCTGATCCGTTCGAAGGCCTCGTTCCGCACCCGGTCGCGATCCGTGGCCGCCTCCACCGCATCCAAGGACGCGTACACCTCGTCGGTGACGTCTTCGATGGCGATGAGCTGGTCGACGTAATACCCGGGAATCGGTCGCTCCTCATTGAGCGACGCGGCATAGAACCCGTTGTCGAGCAAACCCTCCCCTTCCCGGCTGACCTCCGAAACGCGGCTCCGCACGCAGTGATGATTGGTGGCCAGCAGTCCATTGGGCGACACGAACGACGCCGAGCATCCGGGAATGCGCACGGCTGCCATCCGGGCGCGTTCGAACCACGCGGCGTTCGCGTCGAAGCCGTAGGTCTCGCTGAAGTAGGCCCCGGGCGCGTACTCGAATGTCCACATCTTGCCGCCGTCGAAGCGGCCGGCACGGATCGTATCGGCATTCGCCCCCGGCTGGGCGGAAGCGGGGCCGGCCGTGACGAAGAACAGGCCGACGAAGACCATGGCTAATTGGGTTCCGCGGTGCCAATGGAAGCACGTCATGGAATTATCCGTGTGCGGGTAGAACGAGGTCTGTGTTGTTGATGCGACAAAGATACATGTGTTGGGTCAGCTACGGACCACAAGGTCGAGATCAGGCTGTTGGCTCGGAGCGGCACTGGATTTGAGGGAGACGTACGCCGGAAAGGCGTGGCCAAGAAGTGTTTCGTTCCGAAGGAGAAGTAGCTTGGCAGCTCAAGCCTCGGTGCTGCGCTTCTAGGACTCACTTCCCCCCGCCCATCCCCTTGCGCGGAATCCTCTCGTCGCTCATGGCCGCGTGGTACACAAACGTGGCCATGATGACGGCGTTCTTCATCAGGCCCTCGAGGGGAACCGTGTCGAAAAAGTCCAGGTTGGTGTGACCGCCGGTGCCACCCACGCGGGCCTGCAGGAACTGGAACCCCGGAAGGCCGACGGCGTCGAACGCCACGTGGTCGGTGCTGCCCCTACTCTGCACCGAGATGGTGCGCATCCCCATGTCCCTGAGCGGTTCCATCCAGGACGCGAAGGTCTGCCGCACGTGCTCGTTCCCCTGTAGAAAGATTCCGCGGTACTCCCCGGGCCCGTAGTCCTGGTTGAAGTACACCGAGAATTTCTCGTACTCGGGTGTGACACCCACGGCGGGATCGTTGGGATCGCCGAAGTGTTTCCGCACGTACGCCCGGGAGCCGTAGAGGCCCTGTTCCTCGCCCGACCACAGCGCGACGCGAATCGTACGCCGCGGCGCGGCGCCCACGGCTCGAAGGATACGCGCGGCCTCGAGCATCACCGCCACGCCCGACGTGTTGTCGCTGGCGTTGGGACTCGCGTGCCAGGTGTCGAAGTGAGCGCCCAGCATGACGACCTCGTCCGCGAGGTCGGTGCCGCGAATCTCACCCAATACGTTGCTCGCCTGCGTGACCGTCTCGCCATGGCGGTTCCGGACCTCGACCTCGATCTCGACGGGAACGTCGCGCTTGAGAATGCGGTACATCCGGTTGTAATGCTCGGGCGTCACCGCAACGACCGGGACGGAGGAGAGCGTGACGCCCCGCGCCCAGCGGTCAACCTTGGCACCCGGACGCGCGAACCCCCGCACCGCTCCCGC
>JBDHLU010000385.1:0-2426 GCA_039656555.1 Gemmatimonadota bacterium
AGTAGCGGAAGACGCCGTCCGGTGCCGCCAAGCCGGCGCCAGCTTGGTTCACGTCCATGCCCGCGACCGTGAGGGCCGGCCGACCCTGGATCCAGATATTTTTTTGCGTAGCCACCAGCTTATCTCAAAGCAGAGCGACGTCATCGTGCAAATCTCTACCGGCGGCCGGGCCGGCATGGACGCCGACGCTCGCGCCAGGCCCGTGTGTCAGATCCGACCAGAAATGGCCTCGCTCACGACCGGATCGGTGAACTTTCCGGACCAAGTCTATGCCAACTCGACCGAGCTGGTCGAACACCTGGCTCGTGCGATGAAAGAAGCTGGCACCAAGCCGGAGATGGAGATCTTCGAGGCCGGTATGATCGACAATGCCATGCGACTGGTGGATCAGCAGCTGGCCACGCCGCCATTACATTTCGACTTTGTCCTGGGTCTCCGGGGCGGCCAGCCTGCCAACGCCCGCACTTTATTGTTTCTAAGCGAGTCTATTCCCACCGGCTCGACTTGGACGGCAGCAGGTATCGGACGATGGCAATTGCCGATGGCGGTCATGGCGATTACCATGGGTGGGCACGTGCGGGTCGGCTTGGAGGACAATATATACTATCGCCGCGGCCAACTCGCCACCAACGAGCAGCTGGTCGCGCGCATCTCACGCATCGCAGCCGAGCTGGGACGCGAGGTGGCGACGCCAAAGGAAGCGCGACAGATCCTGGGGCTGCCGCAGCGGTAAGACTCCGTTAGCGCAGGATCTCAATCTCGCACGCCGCCCCTTACGGTCACGACCACATGCGCGATGCCCGTCCGGTCAGCACGAAGTTCAGTTTCGTCGCAGGCGAGAGCGAGCGCAACGGGTGCCGACGCCGTCTCGTGCAGACAGGTCGCTACCGCATGGCCTCCCCGGCGACCAACCGCCTTGAGCACTCCCGGCCGGTACACGACATCCCAGCGCAGCTGCATCGCCTCGCTGTCCATCTCCTGGACACCCAGGGATTCACCGTCAAGAAACAATTCCACCTGTTCACAGTTGCTATAGCAGACCACCGGTATGGTCTTGCCTTCCAGACCCGGCCAGGTCCAGTGCGGCAAGAGGTGTACCATCGGTTCGTTCGTCCACTGGCTCTGATAGAAGTAGTAGGTGTCCTTGGGAAAGCCACACAGGTCAATCACCCCGAAGTTCCAGCTCTTGGCAGGCCAGCCGTAGCACTCGCCGATATAGTCGAACCCGGTCCAACGGAACTCGCCCAGCATGAAGGGCAACGTCTTGGTTAGCCGCCACGAGTCGATGCTCGAAATGCGTACCATGGCATTGTCATAGGAGCTCTGGTAGTGCTCGTCGAAACCGGTAAAGAGCTCCTCCTCGGTCAGGTGCGGCACATCCATCCGCTCGACATCCGGGTTGCCCGCCAGATCGCGGTACCAAGTGCGCGTGCGGTAGACACCGCGCGTCTGCAGCGAGTGCGGCACCTCGCTCGCGAAAATGATCATCTCCGGGTACGTCGCATGATCCTTCTCGTAGTCAAAGCAGGAGCCTCCGCCCCCGTTGTAGCCGACCACATCCATCAGTGACCCGTAGCCCGCGGCAAGGGTATTGCGGGTACTGCAGCAGCCGCAAGTCATGGGGCGTGTCGGATCTTCGCGATCGCAGACCTCGCGCAGGGCCTGCATGATGGGGAGTCCTTCGCGTTTCCCCTGGCGCACCTCGATGATCTCGTTACCCACCGACCACATCACGATGCAGGGATGGTTGCGGTCGCGACGGATCATGTCGACAAGGTCACACTCCCACCACTGATCCCATGAGAGCTGGTACCCGAATGGCGTCTTGCCTTCACGCCACTCGTCAAAGGCATCTTCCACCACCATAAAGCCCATCTCATCGCACAGATCGAGAAAGGCCGGCGCTGCCGGATTATGCGCCACACGGATTGCGTTGCAGCCCATCTCCTTCAGGATTCGGAAGCGTCGACGGATAACATCATCAGGCACCGCGGCTCCCAGACAACCGGCATCGTGGTGCTCGTTCGTGCCCATCAATTTGAGCGACCGGCCATTGAGAAAGAACCCTTCGTTGGCATCGAAGCGGAGCGAGCGAATGCCGAAACGGGTGTCGTAGGTATCGACGACCTTGCCCGCCCGCTTCAGTTCGATCCGCAGCGTGTAGAGATGTGGCGTGTCCGGCGACCAGAGCCGGGGGTTGGGGAGCTCGAGACGGAGATGCGAGATGGGGCTATTGTTCACACCCCTGCCCTCCGTCCAGTTGACACAACCGGACGTACCAGTTGAACCAGTTGTGCCAACTGGCCCCTCCCTGTTGCCGCCCCCATCAATCAATGTCTGGTACACCTCAATCTCGCTATCGTCTGCACCGTCATTCACCACCGTGGTGACGCACTGCACCACAGCGCGCTCCTCGCTCACCTCGG
>JBDHLU010000386.1:0-2130 GCA_039656555.1 Gemmatimonadota bacterium
GCGTTGCCGTTGAGGGGGCCCGAGGCGCCGAGGCAGGTGCTTGGGGACGATATGATCGACCACCTTATCGCGGTGACGATCGATAGCACCGTCGTCGCGATCGAGCCGGATCTAAGTGACGCCGTCTATTACAACCTGCCCGGCGAGCAGATTTGGAACAGCATCGCCATCGACGAGCGCGGGGGCATCTACGTGCCCGGCACGAAGAAGCTCCACAAGCTAGTTTGGAAGGGCGACAGGTTCAGCGCCGACGACAGCAAGGTCGACCGTGAGAACGAGCACGGAACAACCGGCCTTGTGAGCCCGAGCCATCAGCTCCGCTGCATAGCCGCGGTCGCGCACCACGTAGAGCTGAAACCATAGCGGCACACTTGTCGCCGCACTCACCTCTTCGACAGAGCAGATCGAGACCGTGGACTCACAAAACCGAACACCCTCGCGCTCGGCAGCGACCGCACAGGAAGCGAGAGCTCCTCGCCGAGCACGTTCGCACGAAGCTCAATATCCGACACGTCGCGAAGAATCCGTTGACGGAGATGAATGCGCTGCAAGTCGTCGACGTTCGCGCGCATCGTGGATTCCTTGTACGCACCGCCATCGATGTAATCGAAGAGCTGCCGCGGCAACTTCTTGCGAGCCAGATCGCGATAGTCAGCCACGCTGGCTGGCGCGAGGTTCAGCGGTCGGTCTTCCATGGGCCGTCACGATCTCCCGCACTGATGCGGGCGTCAAGCGCTTGCCACCCCAACGGCCGCTTCCATCTCGACTGGCACTTGTACCGTAAAGAGATCTCAGGCTAGCGCCGATCGCCACTGAAACAGAGCGTCTGAACTGCCCTTTTCCCAGGAGAAAAAACAGGGTCTTGACAATTCTTTGTACGTGTCACGTCATACTCTCAACTCACTAGAATGGAGTTGTAAAATGATCCGCACAGACTTTCGGGCGGTGGCTGTAGCTGCCGTGATAGCGTGCAGCCTCATCGGCTGCGGGAGCGACACTGGCTCTAGCGGGACCGGTGGCTCTGGCGGGAGCGGCGGCGTCGGGAATGGTTCCGAAACGCTTGGGTTCGTGTTCTCCCAGCTCGGGTTCCACGGCCCTGAAGACCGCAACGCCGGCATCGATGGCTTCGACCTCGATGGGCGAGCCTCCACAGAAGGCAGCCCCGCGGCTGACGAGTGCGCGCATGACGACTTCACCAGCACAACCGGTGAGCCGGGAATCGACTACCGCATGTTCGACGTCATGGACCTGCTTCCGACTGTTGCGCCTGGTCAGTTCGTCGACGAGATCGCGCAGTCGGCCATCAGGAACGGCGAAATGACGGTCCTGATGGAGATATCGCGCATCGATGACCTACAGAACGATGACGACGTGGGAGTGCAAGTCTTCTCGAGCGAGGATGTCCCGCCCGTCGGCGTGGACGGTGTGCTTCCGGGCGGCTCTCTCGCGGCACATCCAGACGATAGCCTCAACAGCGAAATCGTAACCGGTCGCATCGAGGACGGTGTGCTGACCGTAGGCCCAATCGACCTAGTGTTTGATTTCAACATTCAGGTCGTCGAGCTCGAGTTGAGAATCAGCCGGGCCTGGATGCGGATGAGTCTCAATGACGGCAACATGAGCGGTGTACTCGCAGGGTTTTGGGCGGTCGCCGACATCCGGGAAACCCTCTCCGACCCGACGACTGGCAACGGCGGAAGCGCGGCCGGTTTCACGTTCGAAGAGTTCGAGGCGGCCATGGAGCTCGCCGATGCCGATTTCAACGGCGAAACCTGTGAGTCCATTTCGATGATGTTCGATTTCCAAGCGGTCCCCGCGTTTGTCGTGAAGTAAGCCGAGAACGGAGTCCCCATGCGTGCCACTGCACAGACCATCGTAGCCCTGACGGCCGTGATCACGTTCGGCATCGCCGGCTGCAGTAGCGGTGGCGGTGGCGATTCATCCCAGGTGCTCGCGGCCGAGGCCGGGCCCATATCGATGCGCCGCCTCACGGGCGAGCAGTACACCCGGAGCATCCATGACGTTCTCGGAGATCACATCACGGTCCCGGGTCGCATCGATCCCGACGACCGGCGCGAAGGTCTGCTTGCCGTCGGGTCGACGTTTGTGAGCGTGTCGGCGTCCGGTTTC
>JBDHLU010000387.1:0-2007 GCA_039656555.1 Gemmatimonadota bacterium
CGATCTGGAGTTGCTGCGCGAAGCGCTGGAGTTCGAGGTCAATGCGTTTCACCATCGCCTGTTTTTCTTTCTCGATTTCTTGTATCCCAACAGCGACGCACTCACGGCTTGGAACAACTATGCGCACGGCGACCGTGACCGGCGGGCGTATGCCCTCGAGCTGGTCGACAACTTCATCGACGCTGACCTCCGCGAGTTGTTGTTTCCGGCTATCGAGGACATTGCAGTGGAGGAGCGAATCGAGAAGTGGGAAGACACGCTTACGATCACTCGGCGGAGCCCGAAGGAGTGGTTGCAACAGGTGCTCGATGCTCCGGAGGGAGCGTACACGCGATGGACCGTGCACTGCGCTCGGTTCGTTGGGCCGGCGGTGGGGATCCGTGGACCGTACGTTACGTCTCCGCGATGTCGACCTCTTTGTCGACATGCCGCCGCCAACGCTGGCCGAAGTGGTGCCGCGACTGCAGGAGGTGACGGTCGGTGAAGGAGATGTCATCTTTGCCAAGGGCGATGCGGGTGACTGTCTGTACATCGTGGATTCAGGGGAAGTGCGTGTGCACGAAGACGGGCGGATACTCGCCACGATTCCGGCCGGCCGCATATTCGGGGAGTTTACCGTGTTGCAGTCAGCGGAACGGACTGCAACTGTCAGCGCGACCCAACCGAGTCACTTGTACCGATTCGACCAGCGTGAGTTATATCAACTCATCGCCGAACAAGTCGCTGTGGGGCGGGGACTGATCCGCCTGATTCTCAAGAGGTTGGAGGAAAACCGGCAGGGAAGCGAATCCGGGCCGGGCCGA
Organism: Gemmatimonadota bacterium; assembly: GCA_039656555.1. Taxonomy (GTDB): domain Bacteria; phylum Gemmatimonadota; class Gemmatimonadetes; order Gemmatimonadales; family GWC2-71-9; genus CAMYLY01. The sequence continues at coordinate 804 of JBDHLU010000387.1, forward strand.
CGGACGTCGCGGGTCAGTATCTCACTTGAACCGCTCGAGCAGGACCTCGATTAGTCCTTGCGCCACTTCGGGGTGGCCCGTCATTACCTCGTACAACAAGTCCTCGTCCAACTTCAGGATCTTGCAGTCGGTTGCCGCCGTGGCCGATGCGCGGTGCAGGTTACCAGTGAGGGCGCTGCGTTCGCCGAATATTTCGTCTTCACCGATCGTTCCAATCGTGGTGTCGTCGTCGTGGATGCGCACAGAACCGTCGACGACGATATACAGCGTTTTGCCCACGTCACCCTTCTTGAAAATGGTCTCACCGGTATCGTAATGGGCCTCGTCGAGATAGGTGGACAGGCTGGTGAGGATATCCTCGCCAAGCTCGCCGAATACTTCGGTGCGTTTCAAGATGAAAACACGCTCGATCATTGGGTCAATGGTTCATCGGGGATCCGGGCGGGTCAAGGCCCGGTCGAAACAGTGCATCCACTCGAGTACTGCGTTGCTCCGATGGTGGAAGGGGGATGCCAACCGCCTTCCACTTATCCCACCGTCGTCAGACCAAGTTGCGCGAAAGCCTTGGGGCCCACAGGTTTGGGGGCCCCATGTTTCCTCCCGGTGACGTTCGGTACTGTACCCACGGTGCACGCCTCGGTATCGGCTTTGCCGCCGACATATCGAGTTGGCGGGACGCCCACGCCGAGTACGAGAACGGGAAGCTGAAGATTCTCGGGCACCCCGTTATGGAGGCGTGGGAAGCGCCGTACATGCGTCGGTTGGCCGAGATCGCGACCGCGAAGGGCGGGGCGATTCTCGAGGTTGGGTTCGGCTTGGGGATTTCCTCGCGCTTTGTCCAAGACTGTCAGCCTGCAAAGCACGTCATCATCGAGGCGAACGTCGAGGTTTACGATGGTCTCGAGGCCTTTGCCGCCTCGGCGGCGCACTACGTTCAGCCGGTGCTTGGTTTCTGGCAGGATGTCTTGCCGAATTTTGCCGACGCGTCGTTCGACGGGATTCTGTTCGACACCTATCCACTCGAAGAGGACGAGATTCATCAGAACCACTATCCCTTTTTTGCGCACGCGCATCGTGTGTTGAAACCCGGTGGCGTGTTCACGTATTACTCGGACGAGATCGACGAGATCTCGCTAGAACACCTGGTGCGTCTGCAGGAGGCAGGATTCGATCAGGTCGATTTCGAGGTATGCGAGGTTGATCC
>JBDHLU010000388.1:0-2602 GCA_039656555.1 Gemmatimonadota bacterium
TCAGACTACATGCCGGGCCCGTACGAACCGATGATGGCACTCCAGAGCCTGGTCACCCGCACAGACTTCCGTGGCAACACGTGGGGGCCGAACCAGCGCGTGACAGTGGACGAAGCGCTGCACATCTGCACGATGAACGGCGCGTACGCATCGCACGAGGAGACGGTGAAAGGATCGATCACCGCCGGCAAGCTTGCGGACTTCGTGATGCTGGGCCAGGACCCGCACGAGGTGGATCCGAGCACGCTCAAAGATATTCCGGTGGTGCGGACCGTTGTGGGCGGCAAGACGATGCACGAAGCGTAGTGCGGGCCGTGCGAGGGAGTGCTTAACGCGGCTGCAATCGAACGACGAGCGTCTGGCCTTGGAGTTCCGTTGTCGCCGCGCGAAAAGTTCCGCTCGTGCCGGTTGCCGAGATGACAACCTCGCCGTCTCGCTCATGCAGTGTCGGCTCCGCGTCGAGGCCGGTTACGACGATCTTGGCAATGCCGTTGAACAGGGGGTGTGCCCCCGCCCCGGTCGTGAGTGAAGCGCGATCCAAAATCTCGATGGTCCCAGCATCGTTTCCAGCCTTGAGCCAACGCTTGTGCAGCACCTCGGTGGTGTCGGTTCTAAGCACATTGAGAGGGTCGAAGCCTTGCGGCCAGAGCGGCTCGCCGTCCGCGGCGATGACCACCAGGGTCCACCCTGGTTGATCACGAAACCGCGTTTCCTCCGCCTCGCGAGACGCCACGTACGCCCGAACGTCTCGCACCGCCGTTTGCTCGATGCGGGATTGCTCATCGGCGGTTAGATCACAGGCTCTATACTGTGTCTGAAGAAGGGCTCCCCTGAGTAGGGAATCGAGGGAGAACATGCCGTCCGTACGCAGGCCATCGATCCAGCCTGGGGAAAACCGGTCGAGGAGTACGGCCATCGCTTCGCCAACGATGTACTGCCGCGCGCGAATCTCCGCGGCAGCAAATCCGTTGCGTGGTACCCTCGGAGGGCCCGATCCGAGTTCGTAGTCGACGAAGGGGGCCGCTAGGCGCGAATATCTCGCAGTGCGCCACCGTAACGCGGTGTTCACCCAGCAGGCGGTGCTACTACCACCCTCATCATTCGCGAAAGCGCGGCGGATTGCTTCGGTCTCCATCCGGCGCAACGCCAGGAGACTAGCGTCGTCGACTGGATAGACCATGAGGTCGACTTCGTTCGCGGACCAGTCGGGATACCGTTGCTTCTGGAACACGTGGAATGCTTCGTGGATGGCCACTCCCCCAAGAACACGCGCATCACGTTCGCTCCCGAGCTCCGAGAGAACAGTCGCTGTACTTACGTCCCCCAGCATTGTGTGGGTGTTAGCTCGCATAGCCTCGTGCCGACCGGCATACACGAATACGCCTCCAGAATCGAGCATCACAAACTCATCGGGCGGCGTGGGGTGACGGAACAGATAGGTGTTCGTGCCGTCGTAGATCGCGAGCGGGACCCGGCGCGCATCGAAACCAGGCCAAATCTCCTCGCCGGCAAGACTGTCGACCGTTCGGACGATCGCAGCGGCGAAGGATGCAGCACCGCCTTGCGGGATCTCCTGGGCGGAAACTGTCGGCGAGCCGATGCAGAAGGCAACAGCAAGAGTCGCTGATGATCGTACCATGACCGTGCTCCTTTTTCGGATCAAGATGCGCGGAGCGGAGGAAGCGTCGCAGTGGTACCGCAGAATCAAAATGCCCAACCCAACGCGAACCCACCCCAGAGCGGAGCGATCGCCTCCGTCGTTGCCACCGGAGCGTAGGAAAGCCTCAAGAAGATTCCCTTCGGATTCGGCTGGTATTGGTAAACGGCGACGCTGACGATTGGCAATGGACGATTGACTACGGTTACAACACCACCGTCACGACGGCGCTCGGCTCGCCGGCGCCCGCGTTGTTCATCGCAACCACCCGGATGTCGAAGTCGACTCCGCGCGGCTGATCGCCCAACAGGAAATCGTTATCTACCGCCCTGGCGACAAACTCCCAGGTGCCGCCGCGCTTCCTGCGTTGGATCCGATACGCCGCAGCCGGCCCGCCGCCGACGGGAGGCCGCCACTCCAGCAAGACCGAGGTGTCTCCCTGCTTGGTGGCGATCACGTCCCGCACCTCGCTCGGAGGCTCCCGGTCGGTCGCGCCCGGCCGGCCCCCCCAGCCGAGCCCGCTCAGCCGCTCCGGCTGGCCGCGGACCTCGATCTCGACATACCGGAGGTGAGCCGTCAGGGTCTCTTTCAACCGCTCCAGCGAGCGATCCGTGGCGACGTGGGACGCGTGGGCGCGCGCTTCCGCGTCGGCCGATGCGGCCTGCGCCGCGTTGAAGGTGTCAACGCTCGATCTAAGATCCGCCGCGGAGAACGGCATTCCGGGAAAGGCGTCCGGATGCTGGTCGAGCCACGCAGCTATCCGCAGCGCGAACTCCACGATGTCCTCTTCTCGTTCTGGAAACTCCATACGCACCTCTCCTCGTTGGAACCTCTGTTTCAGACGGCGGCGTCCGTTGTCTGTGTCTGTCGTCTATTGACTATAGGCTGTAGGCTATCAGCTGTAGTCTTACAGGCTATCGGCTGTTGTCTGTCCTCAAGACCGCG
>JBDHLU010000389.1:0-2182 GCA_039656555.1 Gemmatimonadota bacterium
GCTCTCCACCGTGCGCCCTCCGAGCGGGCCCGGTAGCGAACACCGGCGGCCACCGCTGCCATTGCTCCGGTTGGTGGTTGACCAAAGGTCGTCACGTGAAACGCGTTGAACTGCATGTTTCGATTGTCTGCGAGGTACTTGGACATGAAGCCGTGAAAGCGCATCGACAAGGCCTCTACGGTGCCTGTGGGTTCGGCGCCGGGTGCCGGCATGAGCAACAACAAATCGCGTTCCGACAGGCCCTGGCGGTTTGCGTCGTTGTCATGCTGAATGATGATCGCAATGTGATCGCCGACGCCAATGGCCGGAGACGAACGAAGCGATTCGGGCCGGCGAGGCGAATTGATCGCCAGGATCAGGCGGTCGCCTTGGGTACGGAACGCGATACGCGGGTTGGGGCGTAGTTCACGTCCATTGCGGAAAAGGGGATAGAAGTTCGGAATGCCCCAGTCCTGGAAGTCGCCGTCGACGACCAGCGTTTCGGCACTTTCCTCCGGCGTATAGGTGTCGAGCTCGGAGTGATACCTCAGCATGTCACCCTCTCGCGCATACAGCCGTTCGTCGGCGAGAAGCGCACGCAAGCGGGCATCCGCCTGGTCAACGAAAGGGCCGAAGTCTTCGACGATCTCCGCGACTAACGGTCGCGTTGCGCCGAGGTTCCGGAGGTCCGCCAATGCGGCCCGTAACTCGCTTATGCGCTTACCCGTTTCTCCGATATCGGAAGCGCAGAGGCCGTAGTGTCATCGAACAGGAGCGTAAGGGCATCTTCGAGAGCTGCATCCGGATCGTAGCCGTCAGGGTCGCGGGCGTACGCAGCCAGCGTCGCTAGTGGGATCATCGACGCGTGGGCTTCATTCATGGGGTTCGACAGGAGCCCGGAGACCGAATAGCCGAGGTCGGCGGCGCGCCCGCGGACCGGCCCGAGAAACAGCCGCCACCTCGCAAAGTCGTTGACCGGGTAGTTATCCCAGATCAGCGGTCGCCGAGAGAGCAGGGTGGTCCAGCGTTCGCCGTCTTGGGCGGTGATCGTCGGGGAGGTAACATCGGTGCCGGTCCAGTAGAACGGGACGGCGGGATTGGTCAGCACACCCAGCTGCCTGGCGTAGGCCGCGTCGCCCCATGCATCCGTGTACGTCGTAGGGGTGACGGACAATCCGACGCCTCGGGCTGTGAGGTCTTCGTAGAGACGGTTGATGATTGTGGCGTGCGCGTGGGCGAGATCGTCGAACGCGGCACGATCTGCATCGTGAGCGAGTTCCGGGGAGACGTCGTCGAGGAAGAGGGCGACCCGATCGAAACCGACGGCGATGATGGCGTCGAGCTTGGCAAGGAGGGTGACGTATTCCGTGGAGTCGGAATACACCATAGAACCTCCCGGGCTGATGGCGTAATGCGCCTGCACTCCCGACTCACGTGCCACGGCCCCGACCTCGGCGAGTTCGGCCAACCGGCTTGCCGGATAAGGTTCACGCCACCGGGCAAGGTGGTACGGGTCGTCTTTCGGCGCATACACGTAGGCGTCCAACCCGACTCTTCCCATGAACCTGATGACGTCGAGCCGGTCGTCATGAGGCCACGGTGGACCGTAAAAGCCCTCGACAACGCCCGACAGGGCCATCGGTGGATTAGGTAGAGCGCTATCGGCCGGCGTGCACGACCATGCCGCCGCAGCCCACGCGATGAGCGCAATTCGCTTCACACGACTGATGTCTATTCCGTCCATTGCCGAATGAAGATAAGGGGGGACAGGGGGGACAGTACACAACAAAGCACCCTGAAACCCAGAGGCGTCACGCACCGCATCTATCACGCGGCTCGAAGCGGCGAACGCCGCCGCGGGCGTCGGCGTCATGATCGGGAGAGCGGTCCCGTGAAGACGCGGCGAGATACGGCCACGCGACCGAATTGCGTGGGTGGAAAGCGAATTCACCTGACCCTGACACCAATTTGCGTGGGCCTCGCGGCAATCTGCGTGCGCCCCGTGCAAGATTGCATGACCCTCGTGCGAGTTCACGAGGGCCTCGAGCAAGTTCACCTGACCCCCGTGCGAACTTGCGTGCGCCCCAGTTCAATTCGCGGGACCCCCGCGCGAGTTTCGACGGGCCCCATGTCGATTTACGCGACCGTCGTGCGAATCTGCGTGGGCCACATGGCAATTCACACGACCCCGAGGCGAATACAC
>JBDHLU010000390.1:0-2167 GCA_039656555.1 Gemmatimonadota bacterium
TCCGGGCTCGCGACCTGTACGTACACCATTTTGATGTTGTCGAGGTTGAAGACCCGTCGGAGCGCTGTCTTGATGGGGATCAGGACTTTGTCGTCCTCGATCGCCCCCCCGCCAATACTGATACCCTTACTTTCCAAGACACCCACGACTCGGAACGGCACTCGACCGATCCGTAACCACTCACCGACCGGGTCCGAGTCCGGAAACAGCGCGTCCTTGATGAGAGAACCGATCACGACCACGCGCGCCGCGGTCTGATTCTCTTCATGTGTGAAATAGCGACCCGCCACTGTGCGAAAATTCCTGATCTCTTCGTATTCGGGTGTGGTACCACGAACCGTGGCAATCATCGACGTATTGCCGTACTTCAAGCGGAGGTCGCGCTCCTGCGCCGGAGCCACCGCGCGAACGAGCCGTGAATTCTCGATGATGGCGTGGCTGTCGGTTTCGCGCAGCGTGGTCGCCCCGGTTCCCGACGTGCCGGGACGCGTGGGGGTCTGCTCGATCTGGCCCCTGTAGACCATCAGCACGTTGCGGCCCAACGCGTCGATGCGGTCTTGCACTTCGCTCGCCGTTCCAGCAATCGCCAATATGGTCCGGATAGGGTGGCGACGCAGCGCCTTGCTCGACAGCGCAACGTTCCGAACGAATTTCACCGTAGAGATTCAACCGGATCGAGGCCGGCCGCGCGTCGTGCCGGAAACGCACCAGCCACGATGCCTACAGCAACGGCGATGCTCATGCCCAACATCGTCACACCCCAGGGAAACACGGCTTCCGTTCCCGCCTGCGCCGCCATCACACGGAGCGCAGCCAATCCGAGCGCGACGGCAACGAGGCCGCCCGCCGTCGTCACCAATGTCGATTCGAGCACGAATTGCCACCAGATGTCGCGGGGCCGTGCTCCAATCGCCTTGCGCAACCCGATCTCGCTCTTGCGCTCCCCAACGGACATCAACATCACGTTCGCCACGACGCCGGCTCCCACGACGATGGAGATGAGCGCAATCAACGGCAAGAGAACCGTAAAGACTCGATTACTCGACCTGATCATCTCCTGTACTTGCTCTGGCGTGTACATCCTGAAATCGTTGGGCTCGGTCTCGGCCAAGCTATGGCGGCGACGTAAGAGCGTCTCGACTGCAGCAACGGTCGCATCGAGGTCTGCCCCCTCATCGACGATGAGTGTCCCGAAGTTGAGATAATCGACATTCATGACGCGGCGGAGCATGGTCGAGATGGGAATGATGATCTCGTTGTCGCGGTCGATCCCGTGTGGATCGAGACCGAGTGGCGCGAGTACGCCAATCACCTCGAACGGAATCGTACCGACACGGATGGTCTGCCCAACCGGATCGATATCGGCAAAGACCCGTTCTACGAGTGTCTCCCCCACGAGCGCAACACGAGCCGAGGCGCGGATGTCCCGGTCGGTAAAGAACGCGCCGCGCGTGACGCCGCGGTTGGCAGTAGTTGGATACCGATCCGAGTGTCCACGAACTGCGGTGCGACGCGATTCACCATTGAACACCAAATCACCGGATCCCATGTATTGCATCGGGTCGAACATGACGACCGCCGGAATCGTGGACTGGATCGCCTCGAGATCGGCCATGGTCAACGTGGTACTGACGCTCGTGTTGACGCCATGCTGACTCTCCGCCACGGCCTGCAGGCGGATCCTCGACCCGGAGAACATTCGTTGGAAATGATCCAACACCGCTTGTTGCGTACCCTGGCCGAGCGCGACCACCACGGTCAGGGCCGCCACGCCGATCAGCGTTCCCAGCATCATGAAAAAGGTCCGAAGCTTGTGCCGTGATAATTCACGGAGGCTGCTGCCGATCACTCGACTCGTTTTCATCGTGCTCCTCTGTTCTTAAGCAGTAACGAGCGCGCCCAAGGCCGCTCGAACGTCACGGCGATCTACCACGCCCTCGTCTCGTACGATTTTTCCATCGACGATGTCCAAACGGCGCCCTGCGACTCTTGCCAACTCAGGGTCATGCGTGATGAGCACCACCGTCACGCCGTCGGCATTCAACTCCTGCAGGATGCCCATGATCTCGAGTCCGGACTTGGAGTCGAGGTTTCCCGTCGGATCGTCAGCCAGAATGAGATCGGGCTCATTCACCAGTGCGCGCGCAATCGCCACGCGCTGCTGCTG
>JBDHLU010000391.1:0-2622 GCA_039656555.1 Gemmatimonadota bacterium
TCCGATGGGGTGCTCACGTCCGTCCCTCACGTCTCGTCTGAATCCCTCTCGCTGCTTCCGGCGTCCGTAGCCGCCGATTCCTTCTGCTTGACCATGTTACGACGCCATCCGATGAGCGGAACAAGCCCGATGATGATCGGAAGCAGCCACGTGAAGATTCTGTGGACGAACGCTCCGGCGGTAACTGCGGTCGCGAGTTCGGAGTTGCCGCTGGTGCCAACGATGACACCGACATACGCCAGCTCCACCACTCCCAGGCCACCGGGAAAGATCGGAATCATGCTCAGCAGAAGCCCGACTGCGTAGGCATCGAATATGATCCCGACTGAGGCCTGTTCTACGGTAACTCCCATGAAGCGCATCGAGAGAACCAGCCCGCCGAAGAAGATGGCCTGAGCCAGGAGTGTTACGACAGTTGCGGGGAACCAACGCGCCTTCACCGTTCCCATCACCTGGGCCCGGAAACCAACAAGCTTGATACCAAGTCCCTCAGCCTCGGGAAACTTCCACTTCCCGCCAGCCATGCCGTTGTACCAGCGTTGCCCGACCTCACCGACCTTCTTCGCGGCCGACTCGCGATATAGGACGAGAGCCGTCAATCCGGCGCCACCAATGATCCCGGCGAGACCCACGATGGTGATGGTCTCGAAGAGATCATCGTTGAGACCTTCTTCGATGAGCACCCATGTGAGAGCGATGATCGGAACCACGAGCTTGAACCCCGTGGCAAAGAACCAGCTCAGTATCAGACCGGCGCCCGCGGCCTCACCGCTGATACCTGCCGTGCGGTACATCCCGAACCGGATCGCCAAATCCGCACCAGGAGGAGCGACAAACGCTACCGAGTTCGACGCCGCCCACGCCTTCCAACCTTCCCACCAGCCAAGGCCGGGTATCAGCGTGTTGTAAAGGCCAGCGCTGAACCACATGAAGGCAATCCCGAGTAGCGTGAGCAGCACGACCTGCCCGATGGTCAACTTCAGGATCGAATCGACGACCTGGCCGTAATCGATGAACTGGGGCAGGAACACGACAAAGATCAGGAATAGGACTATGCCGACGAGGATCAGCTCGCGGACCGCCTTCTTCTTGTTCTCCTTGGCGTCTTCCTCGGGTGTGTGCTTAGGCGGCGGCAATACCGCCTCGTCGGCGTGATTGTGGGCGTCGGTCATGAGACATCAACTCCTTGGTCGAGAAATGCGGCCGTCAGTACGGCGGCAACGATCAGACGATCACTCATGCTTCGCTGCTCCCTCATCCTTCAACAGGTCGTCCGGTAGCGTCTCCTCGCGCTCCCGCATGCGTTTCTCTGCCGGCTTGAGCCACATGAAGAGGATCAACGCGGCGCCAGCACCTGCGGCTGCTGCCATCCAGTTGACCGCGTTGTAGCCGTAGGCATCCGCGAGGTAACCGCCAAGGAGACTTCCAACGAAGCTGCCGATCGCGCTACCTGCGATCACCCATCCACTGGCCTGACCGGCAGGGAAGTTGGCAAATCGCACTGCCAAGCCGGGTTGGGCGAGGCGTACGAACGGTGCTGTCTGATACATCAACTGCATGAACGCGACCCCAACTGCGATCATCCTGCCCACGATGCCGGCCATGAAAGGCGGAAACGGACCCTTTCGCGCCATCCAGCGACCCGCAGGGAAGTACAGGACGATGTTGAGGAGACCGGCCAGAGAGATCAATGCTGAAGTTGTTTTCGCATCAACGCCGTACACATTTGGCATGATGTTTGCGATCTGGGCATTCACGCCGTTGTTCGCGATCGAAGTGAACACGAGTACGGCGAAATAGATCCCGAATGTCGACAAGAGAACCTTGCTGAGGCCGATCTTCTTGCGACCGCCATCGCGGGGCACGGTGGTGGCCTGTGCCACTGCAAGCCTCAATCGTTCGCTCACGTCACCCGTGGTGAGCCAAACCACAACGAACGGGACGGCAACGATGATCGCTACAAGCCAGAACCGGTTGGCGAATGTCCAACCTGCAACGACAGCGAGCACCAGACCTCCTACAAGTTGGCCTGCAGGCATCATCAGTTGAAGTGTCGTCATCTGCTTGGCCTCAGTCTTTTGATCGAGCCTGGCACCGACGATGAAGACCGGCGCTGTGGCGCTCACGGCAGCTACAGAGATACCCATGAGGATGGCATCAAGTGCATAGAGCGCTGAGTTGTCAGCGGAGAGTGCGTAGGCGGCAAACGACAACGCCATACCTCCAATCCCACTGACCATCACAAGCCTGTGGGCGCTGTATCTATCTGCAAAGGCACCGATGGGCGGACCACCAAGCGCTCCAAGTGCGATGATCGCCATGACGATTCCCGCGGTCGAGGCATCTCCTCCAGAGTCGGATACGTACGGCGGAATCAACAGTGACACGAATGCGCTGTAGGAGACACCAAGCGCAAACATCGACAGCATCCACCATTCGAACGTCTTTGGAGGGGGTGGCGCGACGGTCTGAGCTGTCATGTCGGGGTCCGCGTACAGCACGGGCAACAAGCGTGGACCATACAACGCGACCGTATCGAGCATGGACCCTGCCGCCAACGGAGCAGCTTGTTGGTTTCGGTACCTGGTTGAGTTATCAGGTCGCCGTGGCCTTTGTCTCGCT
>JBDHLU010000392.1:0-2981 GCA_039656555.1 Gemmatimonadota bacterium
CCGACGGTGCCGGCGTGCGGTCCCAAGACGGCACGACGCGGTCGGCCGACTGGTCGAGCCGCTGGCCGGTCGAGACTTACCCCGGTGCGATCGACCCCCGTCAGGGGTATCTCGCGTCCGCCAACCAACAGCCGCTCGATCCTTTCGACAACGCCGCCTACCTTGGCGTGAACTGGCCGTCACCGTGGAGAGCCATGCGCATCAACCGGTTGTTGCGGGAGGACTCTTCGGTAACTCCCGACGACATGCGACGGTTTCAAACCGACCCCGGTAACGAGCGAGCCGAGTTGTTCGTTCCACTCTTTCTCGAGACCGCGCGAGAGGGTAGTGGAGTCGCGTTCGACATGCTGCGGTCTTGGGACCGGCGGTTTGTTCGTGAAGACACCGTCGCTGTTTTTTTCGAGCGCGTGATGGACGAGGTCAAGGCGCGAGTGTGGGACGAGTTGCTCGACGATCCGTCCGACGAGTCGTCACGGCGGGTGGCAACGCCGAGCGAGCAGGTGTTGTGGCGCGTGCTGCAACAGGGGGACAGCCCTTGGTGCGATGACCGCCGAACTGAAGAAACAGAATCGTGTGCGGCCATTGTCGATCAGAGTGTCGAGCGCGCTTTCCGGAACACGGTTGAGCGTTTTGGACAGCCGGGAATAGAGTGGCGTTGGGAGCGGCATCGCCGGCAGAACATTTACCACCTTCTCGGAATCGGACCGTTGTCGAGACTGGGGATCTCGGTTCAGGGCGGGAGCGGCAACCTCAATCCGTCGAGCGGCAGGGGAACCCATGGCGCGAGTTGGCGGATGGTAGTGGAACTTGGGTCCCAGGTTAGTGCCCAAGCCATTTATCCAGGTGGGCAATCGGGTAACCCCGTGAGCGATTGGTACGATGACCGCATCGACAAGTGGCAAGTGGGAGAGCTGGACGACGTGTTGTTTCCCGAGTCGGCCGGGCGTCTGGGCGACAGGATGATCGGTCGAGTTACCCTGTTGGCGGGAGGTGGGCGATGATCCGCCGAGTGATGGTACTAGGGATTGTGATGGCGGCCCTCACATGGTTCATCGGGTGGTGGGGAGTTCTCATCGTTTCCATCGGTTGGGGTCTCGTTGCCGAAACTCACACCAATCCGGCGCGTACCGCTGCCTTGGCGGCCGTCGGCGCATGGTCGGTGTTGTTGCTCTTGACGGCCATGCAAGGGCCAGTGTGGACGTTGGCGGAGATGCTTTCCGGTATATTTGGCATGCCGGCCGTCGTGTTGCTCGTTGTCACCATATTGTTTCCCGTGCTGCTCGCCCTAAGCTCAGCCGCTCTCGTCGGGGAACTCAAGAGGTTGCGGACTACCTAGGACTATCGAATGACGAACTTCTTAACGGAATCGCTCTCCACTTGGCGGCATGACCGGCAAGGGCTGATCGACGAGGTCGAGAACATCCGCGCCATCAAGTTTGACTTCCGTCCCACGCCTGAGGTTCGCAGTGTACGGGAGTTGATCCAACATATTCTCGAAGTGGCGATGATGATGACTGGCGAGCTGACACAGCCGGAGCCGGATTTTTCATGCCCTAAAACGCTTCAAGAAAATCGGCGAAGCGACGATGTTCGCACCCGTCACCAACTTCGATGGCAGCGAGTGGACGCGCATGCAGTGGCTGCACCACGGCCTGGCCCAGGAGATGTATCACCGGGGACAAATCACTACCTACGAACGATTGATGGGGTTGGAGCCGGCACTTACAAAGAAGATTCGAGGAGCTGGCGGGTGACGAGTCGTGACCACCGCCGTGCCTACCGTATTCTGGGAGTCCCACCGGGTTCTTCTAAGGACGTGGTCAAGCAGGCCTACCGCGACCTCGCGCAGGTGTGGCACCCCGATCGATTCCAGCACAACGATAGGCTGAATGAGAAGGCGCAGCGAAATGTGCAGCGTGTCAACGAGGCCTATGCGCTCCTCAAGGACTATGAGCCTGCCAACGCACCCAGGGCCTCACGGTTAAGTAGTACCATGAGCGCCGTGATAGACCTCGGCGACATCCTCCGGACTCGGGATATTCATCGTGGTCCAACTAGTGGCGGCCGGCCTCCCAAGCGGAACCGTGATGTGGTGCTCGGTGTCGGGGACTTTCGGGCGACGGCGGAATTGCGGAGACGCAAATCCCGGGCGAACTGGAAGCCGGTCGCACTGATCGGTGTGGCTATACTCATGGCTGTACTAGCGTATTTCATGATTTGACCGGGGGACGCATGCGAGTAGGTCGGAGTATCGCTACGACGGCCGTGATCTGGGCCATGATGGGGCTGGTTCCGGAACTGACGGCGCAGACAAGGGACCGTCAGGGGTTCTGGTGGGGGTTGGGTGTTGGCGCCGGGTTCCAACTCAACGAGCCGGCTTCAGGGCTCTCGAGCACGGGGGCGGCGTGGTACCTGCGGGCGGGCGGTACACTCAACCAGTGGCTCCGGATTGGTGGTGAAGGTCTCATCTGGTTCACACCGACGGCGGACGTGTCCCGGGGCAACGGGAACGCCATGGCGTTCGCGCAGGTATTTCCAGTTCGCGGTGCGGGTTTCTTCTTCAAGGGCGGGTTCGGTCTTGCCGGGTCGCTCGTCGAGAGCAGCTCGAGCGGTGGCGCGTCGGTGACGAATAGCGGGTTCGGGACCGGCGTCGGGGCGGGGTATGAGTTCCGGGCCAGCGAGTCGCTGTTCATCAATGTCGGAGCCGACTTGATGATCCAGGTGATCGACTTTGGTGTTGGGACCAGCACGTCGTCGTTCTTGTTGTTCACGGTGGGGATTGGAACGGGGTAGGGCGGGAAGGCGGGAAGGATGGTTGGATGATAGGACGGTGTGGCAGGTCGATAATGGTGGGATTACTCGGTGTGTGGGCGGTTCCGCTCGAGGCGCAGGATCCCGCCCGCAACCGGTTGTACGGGGAGTTCCTCGGGCCGGGAATCGTCTACTCCCTAAACTATGAACGGCAACTCACGGACCCCGTA
>JBDHLU010000393.1:0-2531 GCA_039656555.1 Gemmatimonadota bacterium
CTATCCCCCGAACATGCAATCGTCCAGAATCCACCGCGTCGCCACCCTGGTTGCGATCCTTCTGTTCGGGATTCCGTCCCAGCCCTCTGGGCATGAAATCCCTAATGACGTCACGGTTCGGATGTTCGTGAAGCCGGAAGGGCGAGTGCTACGCGTGTTGGTCCGCGTTCCTCTGGGCTCGATGCGGGATTTCAATTTCCCAGTGCGTGGTCCCGGATACCTCGAAATCGCAGCCGCAGGGCCGATGCTCCGCGATGCCGCGATCATGTGGATCGCGGACTACCTGGAGTTCTACGAAGAGGGCAGAGCGCTCGGTCCGCCTGAGGTGCCTGTGGTCCGGGTCTCGCTGCCGTCCGATCCGTCCTTTGGCGACTACGACGCCGCCTTGGCTCATATCATCGGCGCGCCATTGGCAGACGAGTCCGCTCTCATTTGGAATCAAGCACTGCTCGATGCGGTGTTCGAGTATCCGATTGCATCCGACGAGTCCGATTTTTCGTTCCGGTCCGGGTTGGCACATCTCGGCATCGAGACACTTACCGTGCTGCGCTTTCTCCCGGCAACGTCCGGTGAACGGGTTTTCCAATTCATCGGCGATCCCGGGCTCGTTCGCCTCGATCCGAGTTGGTACCAGGCCATTTGGCGATTCGTGGCCTTGGGTTTCGAACACATTCTAGACGGATTCGATCACCTCCTCTTTCTGTTCTGCCTGGTGATTCCATTCCGTCGGTTCTGGTCGCTCGTGCCGATCGTCACGTCGTTCACGGTCGCACACTCCATTACCCTCATTGCCTCGGCAGTTGGCCTAGCACCGGACGCGCTGTGGTTCCCGCCGCTGATCGAAACACTGATCGCGCTCTCGATCGTGTTCATGGCGGTCGAAAACATTGTGGGAGCCAAACTCGAGAGGCGATGGGTCATCGCGTTCGGGTTTGGGCTGGTTCATGGATTCGGGTTCTCGTTCGTGCTCTCGGAGTCGCTGCAGTTTGCCGGAGGGCACCTGATCACCTCGCTCTTGTCGTTCAATGTCGGAGTCGAACTCGGCCAGCTCTTCGTGCTGGTACTCATGGTGCCTGCCACCGTTCTGTTGTTCAAGCACGTGGTTGCCGAACGGATGGGGAGTTCTTGGCCCACACGGGGTGGCACTGGATGACCGACCGGGGGGCCGAGCTCGTGCAGTACCAGTTTGCCTGGCCGGTGTTGAGTGCCGTATTTCTGGCGACCTTGATGCGGTGGCTGATGCTGATGCTCATCATCGCGGGCGCAGCGTGGGTGTTGAGGATTGGGTTCGGGAAACTGGCGGGTTGGGTGAGCGACCGGTCGCGCGACGCCCCGGCGGAGACTTGATCCCGACCATAAGGGAAGAAGATGGTGGGCGTCCCCCGGAGCGAACGTTGAGTCGCTACGGTAAGCTTACGGTTCCGTCGCCCCGCGATAGATTCTTCCGACCGAGCAATCCACATCCAAGGTGAGGCTGTCATGTCGCAAACTCGTCTCCTGAAGCTCACGGTCTTGGCCGGGCTAGCGGCCATCGCCCTTGCCGACTCGGCCCAAGCGCAGAACAGCGCGCCGAACCCGTACATCACGGTCCCCGGCGTTTGGGGCAAACTCCAGGGCGGCAGAACGTGGGGTGCCACGAGTGCCGTCTATCCGGCCGCCGATGGGCAACACATCTGGGTAGGTGAACGGTGTGGCGAGAACACCTGCAACGGGAAGGACGGCGTCGATCCGATCCTGTTGTTCGACCAGGAAGGGAACGTGGTGCGGAGCTTCGGCGCCGGAATGATTCTGTGGCCCCACGGGATGTTCGTCGACACAGACGGCAACGTGTGGGTGGCCGACGCGCTCGGATTTGGACAGCAACCCGAGGGCAGGGGGCACGAGATTTTGAAGTTCAGCCCCGAAGGCGAGTTGCTCATGACGCTCGGCAAGAAGGGCGTTCCCGGGGATGGCCCCGACACCTTCCGGAAACCGTCGGACGTTCTGGTCGCGCCCAACGGCGACATCTTCGTGGCCGACGGGCACGACGCCGCCGGCAATAACCGAATCGTGAAATTCTCGAGCGACGGCACGTTCCTGATGGAGTGGGGCGAGACCGGTGGTGAAAACGGTCAGTTCCGCGACCCACATGCGCTTGCCATGGATTCGCAAGGCCGCTTGTTCGTGGGCGACCGCGCCAACAGTCGTATTCAGATATTCACCCAAGATGGCGAGCACCTCGCGACATGGACGCAGTTCGGCCGGCCGAGCGGATTGTTCATCGATGCAAACGACATTCTGTATTCGGCGGACTCCGAATCCAACGCTAGGCGGAACCCGGGGTGGAAGCGGGGTATCCGTATCGGGAGTGTGAAGGACGGATTCGTGACTGGGTTCGTTCCCGACCCCGAACCCGATCAAGACAATTCCGGTACCAGCGCGGCCGAGGGCGTGGCCGTAGACATGTATGGCAACATCTATGGGGCCGAGGTGGGGCCGCGGATGCTTGTGAGGTACGAGAGGCGATAGTCAATCCGTCGATGGTCGATGGT
>JBDHLU010000394.1:0-2265 GCA_039656555.1 Gemmatimonadota bacterium
CTTCCACGCATCCCACCGAATCGACTCACCATGATGCACACCAATAACCGCGATCCGGTCGCCTGCGCCATTAAACAGGAGGAGCCCGCAATCCCCGTGACACATGCAATGACCTGCGGAGCCGTCCTCGATCCCCAGCGCGCGCACGAGCGCGTGGACATCTGACTCGTCATCAGTTTCGTACACAACCTGCTCTGAGATGGGGAGCCCTTCAACAACACCGTCAGGAGTCACTTGGACGCGGCGGGTTCGATCGAGAACGGACTGCCACGACGCTTGGTTCGGTTCAGGAGCCTTCGAATGCATGTAGCGTAGGTAGGCATTGTCCACAAACACTCTGCCACCGCCCGGGTTCGGTAGCTCCTTGAATTCGGGACGCTCGGGATCGCGCTTAGTCATCGAAGGATCCGTTGGTGTCTCGCGGAAGCGATGCTGACAACTCACAGATCGGGCGCGGGGCCCGTTCCGCCAATCCGAAGATGTTATCAGGGACTGGTGTCAGCAACTAACACGCTGGGGCAGCAAGTGTCGCACCGCCCGGGATCCTGGCCTCCCAATTTTGGCGCTGGTGGGTGTGTCACCCAACGTCAAACATCTGCTCGCCGATCGGCAAGCGTCGTACCCGCACGCCTGTCGCATCGAAGAGAGCATTCGTGATGGCCGGGGCGACCGGTGGTAGCGCTCCTTCTCCAATTCCCATCGGAGCCTCCTCGCTCGGAACGATGTGTATTTCAACGGTCGGCATCTCCCGCATTCGTAGCAACCGATAGTCATGCAGGTTACTCTGTTCGACACCACCATCGGCTATGGAGATCTCCTCGAACAAGGCGGCCGACAACCCCTGGGCGACGGAGCCCTCGACCTGGGCTTCAACGCCGGTTGGGTTGACGACTTGTCCGATGTCCACCGCCGATACGACGCGACGCACTTTCAACTCGCGAGCCGATTGGTCGACGGACACCTCCACAACATGTGCCACATATGCCGAGTTGGCGAAGCTCATGGCAATCCCCCGGCCGTGACCATCCGGTAACGGTGTGCTCCATCCGGATCGCTCGGCTGCGAGCTCCAATACGTGACGCAGTCGTTCAGTGTCGTAACGTGCAAGTCCACGAGAACGGGCCAAGAGATCGAGGCGGTATGCCAAGGGATCACGACCCGCAGCGTGGGCCATTTCGTCGAGGAAGCTTTGGACGACGAACACATTGGCCGAGTCAGCAATGCCTCGCCACTGCCCACGGGGCACCATCGATGTGATGGAGCTGTACCCGAGCCGGAAGTTCTCGATCAGGTGTGCTGGGAAATCACTTTCATACAGTTCTCCCGCTCCTGCGGGGCGGTCCAGCAGACCGAGTGCGGTATATCGAGAGGCGTTCACGAGATAATGACTCCACGCGGTTGGGCCTCTCGAGTCCATAGGAGTTTCACGGGGGTACCCAACATCTTCGAGAGATAGATGGCTTCCGCTGCATCGTCGCTGTAGAACCTACGCCCAAACGCACCGCCCATTCGTTGCGGATGGATCGTGATGGCTTCGGCCGGCAGACCAGTGATACGTTGCGCCACGTCCAAGACGTTTGCTGGATTCTGTGTCGATGCCCAGATCTGGCAGCGAGCGGGTTCGACGTGCGCAACACAGTTGAGGGGCTCCATCGGGGCATGGGTGAGATAGGGTACCTGATAGACGGAGTGCAGACGTTGCGCGCCCCTGGAGAGCGCGGCATCGACTTCTCCGTCCTCTCGGAGGAGACGATCGGGTGCTCGGGCTGCGAGTTGCTCACACTCTCTCCAGAACGAATCGCTGCTCTCGTTCTCGGCGGACCCAGCGTCCCACGACACGACCAACGCGTCACGGCCCTTGATGGCCGCCCAGCTCGAATCTGCAATCACCGCTACCCCGTGCGCCACGCGTGGGTTGTTGGGCGGCATCGCTCCCACGGTGTCTGCATCCACCGCAACGACATCGAGCACTCCGGCAACGGCGCGCGCATGTCGGTCGTCGACAGACGCATAACGCCCGCCGAACACCGGACTTCGCTGAATGACCGCATAGACCATCCCGGGCACTTCCACGTCGATGCCGAACCGAACCTCCCCGGCGACGATCGACGGTACGTCTACGTTTCGTATCCGCTCGCCAATGATGCGAAAGTCGCTAGCGCCCTTTAACTCGATGACGTCGGGTTGCGGCTGCGATGCCGCCGACTCCGTGAGATCACCAAAGCCAAGGCTCCTGCCAGTTGGTCGATGATGCACTTGGCCGTG
>JBDHLU010000395.1:0-2549 GCA_039656555.1 Gemmatimonadota bacterium
TCGAATGGATCGCATTCACCATCGACATGTTTGGGCTGACTCTTCTGGTCCTCGGCTTCGCCCGGGGGGCGTTTGGGTGGGTACGCACAGAGATCAGTCGAGAGCCGTGGGAGCGCCGCATTGTCGCGGTAAGAAAGCTGCGCTGTGTGGTCGGGGTGCACATTCTCTATGCGCTCGAGCTGATGATCGTGTCCGACATCATAGGAACCTTCATCGCGGTAGCAGGAGCGGAGGCCGGCGGCGCGGGCTTTTTCCAGAGCGACGTGTTTTTCGCCCTGGTGGAACTCGGGTTCATCGTGTTGATCCGGACGGTCATCGACTACTTCCTGGGAAAGGAAATCGACGAGCTCCAGGTTACAACACCATGATGGGTGGTCAACAAGCGCGCAATGTTTTGGTACGGGGTGCCGACTAGGTAGCTCCGTTCCAGCGGTCGTGCGCGACGCTTTATCGACAAAGGAGATGGATGCCATGGCATGGTGCAGGCGAATACTGCCCACGGTCGGGTTGATAGGTGTAGCGGCATTGTTGGGAGCGCCGGTTCAAGCTCAAGATGTCGCCATTGACAGCGCCAACGTACGAATCGGCCAAAGGGAATACTCCCCGCATCTCACTCGTGGATTTCCTCAACGGGTGTTCTGGGGCGATACCCATCTGCACACGTCTTACTCCACCGATGCCGGCATGCTCGGCAACATCCTGGGGCCCGATGACGCGTATCGATTCGCGCTGGGGGAGATTGTCGTGTCCAGCGCCGGCGTACGGGCAAGGCTCGTTCGCCCATTGGATTTCCTGGTCATTGCCGATCATGCCGAGAACTTGGGCTTGGCCCCGATGATCGCGGAGTCAAACCCCGATCTCTTGCGGACGGAGTTCGGCCGCAGGATTCACGATCTTGTGAAGAGTGGCGAACTCTTCGAGGCGTATGTGGCGTGGGGTGAAGGAATGGTGGCAAATCAGGACCCGCTGGCAGGCAACGACGCACTCACGCAATCGATCTGGGAGCGCCTCACGACATCTGCCGAGAAGTTCAACCAGCCGGGCATCTTTACGGCCCTCATCGGATATGAATGGACGTCGAGCCCCGGCGGCAACAATCTCCATCGCAACGTGATCTTCCGGGACGACAAGGACCAGGCCGACCGCGTGCTGCCGTTCTCGAACTATGACTCGAGCGATCCCGAGGATCTCTGGGATTGGATGGCCGCGTATCAAGAGAAAACCGGTGGCCGGCTGTTGGCCATTGCACACAACGGCAATCTCTCCAACGGTCTCATGTTTGACGCCGTGACGTTCACGGATCGCCGGCCGCTCGATCGCGACTACGCTGAACGGCGCATGCTGTGGGAGCCGTTGTACGAGGTGACGCAGATCAAAGCAAGGGAAGCTTCGCCAGCGCGAAGGAGCCGGACATGCTTCCGCGAGAGTATGCCCGAGAAGCGTTGAAACAAGGCCTGAGGTACGAGCGGGATCTCGGTGCAAACCCGTTCAAGTTCGGGATGCTCGGCTCCACGGACTCGCACACGTCATTGGCCACGGCGGAGGAGAACAATTACTTCGGGAAGGCGACCCCAGGCGAGCCTGGTACGCCTGGACGGTACGCCGAGAAGATTACAGGACTCCTCGAGGACCCCCAGGGTCGGGATTATTCCATATACCATTATCAATCTCTTGCGGCGGGGCTCGCCGCCGTGTGGGCCACGGACAACACCCGCGAGGCGCTGTTCGACGCGATGCGGCGCAAAGAGGTCTACGCTACCACCGGGCCGCGGATGACGGTCCGTCTGTTCGCAGGTTGGGATTTCGAGGAGGACGAAGTGAGCCGTCCGGACTTTGCCGAAACAGGCTACGAGCGGGGTGTGCCCATGGGCGGTGATCTGCGGAACCCGCCAGCGGGCGGCGCCCCCAAGTTCATGGTGCGCGCATTGCGGGATCCTGACGGCGCGAACCTGGATCGCGTCCAAGTCGTGAAAGGATGGCTCGATGCGTCGGGCGAGGTACACGAGGAGGTCATCGATATCGCGTGTTCCGATGATCGCGGGATTCGAGACAACCGATGTGAACGACCGGTGGGGAATACGGTCAACGTCGATGAAGCGCTTTTCACCAATACGATCGGCGATGCGCTGTTGTTCGGTTACTGGAGCGACCCGGACTTTAACGCGTCGGCGCGCGCCTTCTACTACGTGCGCGTGCTCGAGATCCCGACGCCCACATGGCTTGCACACGACCGTGTTTTTTACGGTATCGAGCTGCCCGATGACGCGGTGCTCGTACATCAAGAACGTGCATACACGTCGCCGATTTGGTATACGCCGTGAGGACGGTCGGCCACACCGCCTGCGGGTGCAGGTGGGAAGCGGTCTGTCGTATCGGTCAACCGTCTTAACAACGTCATTCACGTGGCTGCGTTTCCTCAACACACCCTCCTGCCGCTACCCAGCGAAGTGGCAATTGGGGACGACCGCCTCAAGATCAACGGCGACTTTTCCATAGCGCTGACCGGCGCCGATGATCCACGCCTCGTTCGAGCGATAGAGCGCTTCGTG
>JBDHLU010000396.1:0-2592 GCA_039656555.1 Gemmatimonadota bacterium
CTTATCCGAACAACATGCCGACAAGAACTTTGCGGCCATTCCCCTTGCGCCGCGAACCCGTCGTGAACAAGAACGAGTCGCAACCGCGGTCGTCTATTGCGAAGCAAACTTCGGCGCCATCGACGGCAAGACCGCCAACGGGCTCGTCCGTCACTCTGAGAAGTACAAGATCCTCTCGGTTATCGACAGCGAGAAGGCCGGTCTGGATTCCGGAGTAGTGCTGGGCGATGAGCCGAACGATATCCCCATCTGCCGTAACCTCGCCGACGCACTGGCGCACGCCGGAAGGATACCCGACTACTTCATCTACGGGATGGCACCGGCGACGGGCATGTTGACATCACACGAGCGCGGGATCGTGCTCGAGGTCATAGATCTCGGGATGAACGTCGTGAACGGTCTCCATGAGTTCTTGAACGATGACCCTGCCTTCGCTGCGGCGAGCGCATTGAAAAACGTGGAGATCCTGGATATCCGAAAACCCCGCGCCAAGAAGGACCTGAGGTTGTTCAGCGGTCGCATCGTCGACGTCACCTGCCCGCGTATCTCTGTGCTCGGCACCGACTGCGCCATTGGCAAGCGCACCACGGCCACTATCCTGATGCGTGCACTCAACGCCCGCGGCGTGAACGCGGTGATGGTTTGCACCGGCCAAACCGGCTTGATCCAGGGCGCCCGATACGGCGTCGCGCTCGATGCGGTGCCGTCGCAATTCTGCGCGGGTGAATTGGAAGCCGCCATCATCGAAGCGTTCGAATGCGAGAACCCCGACGTGATCATCATCGAAGGGCAAGGCGCGCTGAGTCATCCCGCATATTCGACCTCGTCGTTCATCCTTCGAGGCAGCTGCCCCGACGGCGTCGTGCTGCAGCACGCACAACAGATGGCGATGCCGATGCCGGCCACCGAGATCAACCTCATCGAAACCTTTTCAGACACGAAAGTCATCGGGCTGACAATCAACCACGAGAACATGACCGACGCCGAGGTCAGCGCGACCATCACACAGTATGAGCACCAACTCAGCATTCCCACCACCGATGCGATGACCCGGCCACCCGAGCGCCTGGTGGAAATGGTCCTTGCGGCGTTCCCGGAGCTAGAGAAGCAGCTGACCGCCGCCGTTATATGACCACCCCACGACTGCAGATCGACCTCGACAAAATCCACCACAACGCCCTCACACTGGTCGAGCGGCTGGCCAAGCACGGTATCTCGGTCACGGGTGTTACGAAGGCAACCCTCGGCTCACCCGAGATCGCAGGCGCGTTGCTCCGAGCCGGCGTGACTTCGCTCGGTGACTCCCGAATCGAGAACATTGAAACAATGCGCCGTGCGGGCGTGGCCTCGTCGATGACACTCATCCGCTCACCGATGCTCAGCCAGGCGGATCGGATCGTCGCGCACGCGGACGTTAGCTTCAACACTGAACTCGACGTCATCAGCATGCTCTCGTCTGCCGCGCAGAAAGCGAGGCGCACACACGGGATCGTACTCATGATCGAGCTTGGAGATCTCCGTGAGGGCATCATGCCAGGCGACCTCGAGAACACCGTTCGCGAGACGCTTCGCTTCCCGAACATCGCACTCAAAGGCATCGGCACAAACCTGGCATGTCAAAACGGAGTATCACCCGACGCCAGGAACATGGCTGAGCTGTCCGCGCTGGCCGATTCAATCGAGACGAACTTCGGCCTCGTGCTCGGGATCGTTTCCGGAGGCAACTCCGGCAACCTCCAGTGGGCGCTCAGCGGTGCAGACACCGGGCGGATCAACGATCTCCGCCTGGGAGAGTCGGTGCTGCTCGGTCGAGAAACTCTCCATCGTCAACCGATCGACGGGCTGCACACCGACGCCATCACGCTCATTGCCGAAGTGATCGAGTCAAAGGTCAAGCCATCGCGGCCGTGGGGGGAAATCGCACAAACCGCGTTCGGAGAGAAGCCACCGGCCGCAGATCGGGGCGATATTACGCAAACGATCCTTGCCATCGGGCGCCAGGACAGCCGCTCCCCCCCGTCCGTCGGTGCCGAGATCACGTTCCAACTCAACTACAGCGCGTTGGTTCGCGCTATGACCTCACCCTTCGTCGCAAAGGTCATGAAGAAACGGAACGACCGAAATCCCTCTTCACACCGGAATTGACCAATGACATTTCGAGTCCTCACCGCAGAATTTTCGCACGAGACCAACACCTTCAGCCGCAACCTGACCGGCAAACAGGCATTTCGGAACCGTTTCGTTCGCCTTGGACACGAGGCCATCGCCGCGCGACGTGAGGCCAATACGGAGCTCGCCGGCTTCCTCGATGCGGGCCAGGCGCATGGCTGGCGATTCGTACACGTACTCAGTGCGGCGGCGGGGCCGAGCGGCAAAGTAATGCGAGCGGCGTTCGAGTGGCTTTGTGACCCGATCGTCGCCGCAGTCGAGCGTGGTCGCTTCGATGGTATTCTCCTCGCCTTGCATGGCGCGATGGTCCTTGATTTCTGCGAAGACGGCGACGGCGAAATCCTGCGGCGCGTTCGAGCCTCTTGCGGCAATGAGACACCGATCGCCATCACCCTCGATCCCCATGCGAATGTCAGCCAGCAG
>JBDHLU010000397.1:0-2206 GCA_039656555.1 Gemmatimonadota bacterium
TCGGCGCGAAAATCGTGGTAGCTGATCAGCCAGCCGAGCGCGTCGACCGAACCGTTGACGGTGAAGTAGAGGTCGCGAAGTCCATCGGTCGGTGTGCGCAGGAACTTGTCGGCCCAACCGTTGAACTTGTGGAGGGTGGCCAGCGGCGTGTTGAACTGGCCTTCGTCGGCGCTGCCGCCGAGCATCTCCCAACCGACCTTGGCCGTAGCCCAACCCTGGTAGCCGACGCCTCCCATCAGGTGAGCGTAGTCAGCCTTGATTTCATTCGGGTTGTCGGCGGCGTCGCTTTGCCGCGCGTACTCGGCCTCATAGTGCACTCGCGCCCCGTCGCCCACCGGCTGCGAACCCAGAAACTCGAATCCGAAGGAGTTGGTCGACAGGCCGGCGAAGCCCTCCTCCGTGTAATTGAGCAGGAAGCCGTAGACGTTCAACTTGCCGGCCGAACCGGCGTCGACCGAGGCACGCAGCAGATTGTGTGCCGTATTCTGCCGATCGCCGAAGATTCGGTAGACCTTGTTGACGAATGCGTACTGAACGCTGAGGCGATTGATCGAGCTGTTCGACAGATTGATCGCGCTGAATGTCTGGTGGTGTTGGCGCCATCCGACCGCACCGACGAAGCGCTGGTCGTTGATGTTTATCTCCTGGCGGCCGAAGCGGAAATCGGAGTCATCGCCCCGGTAGCGCATGTAGATCTGGCTGAGGTCAGTGCCGGCCGGGTCTGCGACCACCGGCCGGTCGGTCACCCCGTTTCCGCGCGGAGGCCGCCCAGCATCGCGATACCAGTCGTCGCCCAGGTCGACGACGTTCTCCGCCTCGATAAAGAAATCGAAGCCGCGCAGCGATCCCGTGCGGTAGTTGAGAACTGTCCGCAGCGTCGACGCGTGCGCCTTCTTCTCGGATCCGCCAATGTCGACGAACTCGTACCGGTAGCGGAAGCCCAGGTGGACGGTGCCCGCCTTGAAAGCGCCGACGACACCCCCCTCAGACTCCGCGGATTCCTCTTGCCCTGCGTACAGGGCGGTGGGTACGCAGAACGCANNCAGCCACCGTGACGAACAAGATGTGTTTCCAGACTCTCGACCTGCCGCGCCGCGCCCCACGCACAACGCCCCGCCCACGCTCGACGAACACTGCCGCCTCCTTCTTCGAACGATGCGGGCCGCGACGGACTCCGCACCGAAGGGACGATCGTGGCGTGAAGGAGCCCCGGGGGACCGTCCTACGCCACGATTTTCCCCTTCCGTATCCAAGCTCCGATGGGTGGGTCGACGTTAGCGGCGGGTGGCGCGAGCGTCAAAGTCAGACGGGGCACCAATCACGCCTGCATATGACGAGTATCAGGTGTTCTGGGATAATCCGCCGCCAACCCGCGATCGGGGCTCAGCGGAGGAACGCCGCCCAACTTTCCTGCAGCGGCGCCGATCAGCGCGCCAGCGCCGCCTGGATCTCCCGGATCTTCGATTGCACGAGGCGGGCGTTGGCCGGGCCCATCCGCAACAGATGCTTCTGCGCCGGGCTCAGCGACTCGATAGCCGGGTCGCGGAACTCCCACAGGACGTTGCCGCGCCTCACCTCGATGTAGCCCTCGGGAACGGGCGTGGATGCCAGACGGTTCATCGCCGCATCGAGCGCCTCCCTGAAGTTCCCGTCCGGGAACCCGATTTCCCGGTACGCCTCGTTGAACAGGGGCTCGAGCTGGCGGTAGAGCTCGGCGGCCCCCGCCGCATCGAGCGACGAAAAGACCCCGGTGATCCACGTGTAGCGCTCGAAACTCGCCGGGTCGATGACAACCATCCCTTCGCGCTCGGCAATCGCAAAACGCTCGTCCGGCTCCAGGTACCGAAGCGTGCCGCCAGGGCTCTCGCCGTTGGCGATGGCGACGACCGCGGTCACGAAGGCGCGGGCAATCCCGTCGGCGGCGAGTGCGTCAGCAAGGCGGGGGTGCGCCGACAGACCTTCGAGCAAGGCGCGCAGCGGCTCGTCACTCTCGTCGAGCGGCGGCACGACGATGGCGGGGCGCTCGGGCTCGGGCGCCGGTTCCTCGACCACTGCGGGAGGAGGAGGCGGCGGCGGGGCCGGTTCGGGTTCGGGCTCCCCGCCCATGAACTGCGTATACACGACCACGCCGACAATGATCACGGCGATGGCCGCTACCGCGATAGCGATCGGCCTTTGCACGCTCAGCGCTCCCGAATCGTTGAAA
>JBDHLU010000398.1:0-2365 GCA_039656555.1 Gemmatimonadota bacterium
TTGGTGTCTGTGGGCTGCACTTCGGCGTTCCCTGTGGGGTCAGAATGTGTCACGATCAGGTTGCGGTGAGGGTAATGCGTTCGGGGTTCCAAAATGAATCGTGATCGAGCGATCAAGCGATGATCTCGATTGCGTCCGAGATAGCGCGAAAGAGACCGAAAAACAGAACGCCCACCACGCCTGTGTAGCCAAGGACTGCCGAGACGATGCGAGACCCCGACGGCATCGCTGCGAACAGCGCAGTCGCCCACCACATGAGCGTGCCCAAGCCCGAGAGCAACATCGCCGCGGATGCGAGGATTGGCGGCTGGCACGAGCAAAACGCTGTCTCAGAGAAGAACCCGGGGAGCACCGCGACGAATGCAAGTACACCGATTAGCGCAAGCACGATGTACGGAGCGTTGACCGAGCCGTTGCTATTTTCCACACTGGGCATTCGCTGATCGAGAAAACGGAATGCCGCATCCATGACCAGCCCGAATGCGATGAAGAGAACGAAAATTGCCGCAACCAGCAACACAGGGTTCTCCAGAATGCGGAAATCGATGTTGTCCGGATTCATGATGTCGGATGTGGCGCTCCCAACAGCGAACAGAACCACACCGAACAGCACTCCTCGCCATCTGCGTGCCCAGGAGAGCCAGGGGGAGAACACGACGAACAGTATCGCACCGACCACACCTGTGAAAATCCCAATGAAGATCACCAGGCCGAGGCTTCCTCCGAACGTCACCTCGCCGACCGTGAAACCCGCCTCGGTTCGACGGCCCTGCGCGATATCCGGAGCAGCAGCTCCCGCAAGCCTCATGAAGAGCCTGCCACCGATGCCACCGACCAGAATCCCTGTGAAGACGCCAGCGAAACCAGCGAGCGTGATATGGCGCGCAAGCCCGGCAAACGAAGCGAACGATGGTTCTGGTACAAGCCGACTCGACTCCATGGTACCCGCCTTCCCTGAGGGGTCCACCAACCAACCTTACACGGCGCGACGACGGGTGGCATGGCGCCTATCGGCTCGTGGCTGCCGCGAAATGGGGCCGCACTTCGGGAATGGATCCAACCCCGCGTAGTCGATGATCGCCGCTCGTTCCTGGCGGTACCCGGGTCACGGCTCTTTCGCGGCTACAGTCTCCGGCTGTGTCTCGGAAGGACTATCTTCTCGCTTTCGCGGTATTCGCTGTTGTAGCGGGTGTGTATTTCGTCGTGAATGACGCATTCACGATGCCACTGCTCCATGGTGACGAGGACGGGTATCTCAATAACGCCCGACGTATCGCCGATGGAGTCCCCCCTTCACTTCACGGGTACCTCGCCGGTTTCCGACGTTGTCTACAGCAAAGACTGCCGTTGCAGTTGGATTCGGAATTGCGACCGCAGGCGTGGCGATGTTCCCGTTGTATGCCATGTCCGAGAGCGTACTGGTGCCCGCTATTGCGGGCTCTTCGCTCCTGTTGGCGCTGGCGCTTGGCACCGCAGATACGACGGCCCGTCGTTGGTACCTCGCCGGTGTCGATCGTATTGGCTGGGATTGCGATCGTGGCATTGTTGGCTGTCATTAGCGATTCATGGCGTGTTGGAGATGTGTTGATCGTGATCGGAGTTGCCGCTGTGACGGTCCTCGTTGGAAACGTGGTGAACGGTCTCATTGTCGGGGACATCGTCGCTCCAGGATCGGATCCTTCGAACTACCTCGGTACGGTGAAGGACATGTCGCTCTGGCCGAAGGTGGCCGCGAATATCATCCGCCGCCTTGGGTACCTCACCATTGCCTCTGTCGGAATGCTGTGGGTCGTCGTTCTGTGGCTGTTCACAGAGCGATCATCCTCTCGGCGGTC
This sequence comes from Gemmatimonadota bacterium, assembly GCA_039656555.1. Lineage (GTDB taxonomy): Bacteria > Gemmatimonadota > Gemmatimonadetes > Gemmatimonadales > GWC2-71-9 > CAMYLY01. Next base: position 1,836 of record JBDHLU010000398.1, read on the forward strand.
GGCGGCGGATCAACCGATTGTGCACGTGTCACTCTTTGTTGTCACAGCGCTTGGTGTATCGCTCGTGTTGAACAGTATGACGATGGGTCTTGCGGCTGAGTCGAGGTACGACCAACTCATCTACGGTCGGTATCTGGAGATCTACTTGCCACCCATTATCGCGATCGCCGTCGGTTTGGTGGCTACGAGGGTTGCCTTGATCGATCTCAGGATCGTTGCAGTTTTGGGCGTCGCAGTTCCCGCAGTATCCGCTGCATTGCTCAGCTTCGAATCCACCGATCGTCTTTTCGCTCCGATCAATGCGGTCGCTATCTATGCGCTGGCTGGTCTTACCGCCAGCAATCTCGTGGTGGCATTGATCGGAGCTGGGATCTTCATTGCGCTCATCTGGATTTGGGCATCGATCCGGCAGAATGCCGGATTCGTGTTGATCGGTTCGACGCTTGCGGTGATCCTCGTCCTGGCGCAGGCGGTAGCACTCGGTCCGGCTCGCAAATGGCGAGCGAACCAAGATGCCATACCGCTTGCTT